>JAHQVK010000012.1 GCA_019634385.1 Myxococcales bacterium
TCCGCCCAAGCCATCGCGGTGTGGAGCGTTTGTCTCGCGGCATCAATCGCCAACTGCTTCAGATGACTCTGAGCTCGGCCTAGCAACTGCTCGAACCGGTTCGGTGCCTCTTGAGCCAGAGCTACATCTGAAACAAGGCACAATATGGCAATACAAGACCAGGAAGGTGGATAGCGCACAAAAATTTCCTCAAACTATATCACTAGTCTATAGTAACTCTTCGTCGTCATCATATAGGGATGAAGAAACAGCTGGCAAGAGGTTGCCGCGATCAGTGCCCAAGCTTTTCCTTCAGAGCCCCTCAGCCTCATAAAAAGGCTATTCTTCATCCACTTCTGCAGAGGCCTCGGGGCCTGGCTCACTACCTGGCGTAGGTGTAGTTACTTCGTCCTCTTTGGGATCGTCCTCTTCAGGATCCTCAAGCATCGACACCGCTTGTACGTGATCATCACCACCCATTCGCACCAACCGAACCCCCTGAGTGTTACGGCCCAAAACAGAGATATCCGCACATTCCATGCGAATTATCGCCCCTCGGTTTGTAATGATCATCACATGATCTTCGTCAGTGACTTGCTTTACGGCAACCACGTCCCCGTTACGCTCCGCTTGTTTGATAAGAATGATACCGCGCCCAGCCCGACCTTGGAGACGATACTCCTCCGTGTTGGTACGTTTGCCGTAACCTCTTGAAGTAACTGTCAGGATGGTAGCCCCCGGGTCCAGCACGGCCATGCCGATAACCTCGTCCCCGTCATCCAACTTGATACCACGTACACCAACTGAGGGTCGGCCCATGGGACGAAGGTCACTCGCTTTGAACCTGATCGCTAATCCTTTACTCGTACCAAGAAAGACATCTTGCTCGTCGGTCACCAGTTGAGCGGAGATGATCTCATCCCCTTCTCCGATGCCTGCTCCAATAATACCGGTAGCTCGAGGACGAGAGTAATCCGATAGGGGTGTTTTCTTGACCGTGCCATTGCGAGAGGCGGTAACAACCAAGGCATCCGTGAACTCTCTCACCGGTAAAATTGCTGATACCCTTTCATCGGGGGTCATTTGAATCATGTTTACCAGCGGTCGACCTCGCGCTGTACGACCGGCTACGGGTAACTGATGGACCTTAACCCAATAGACTTTTCCGACATTCGTAAAGACCAAAAGATAGGCATGGGTTGAGGCAACAAATAGGCGTTCGACAAAATCTTCCGCCTTCGTATCCGTACCTGCCACGCCCCGTCCCCCACGACGCTGAGCTCGAAACTCACCAATAGATGTCCGCTTGACGTAGTTCAAGTGAGAGCAAGTCACCACCATATCTTCCTCAGCTATGAGGTCTTCATCGGTGTACACGCCCACTTCACCCGCGATCTGCGTACGGCGATCGTTACCGTACGTATCCCGAACCGCGGTAAGTTCGTCGACTATGACCTTCATCAATCGTTCGTCATCAGCCAAGATGGCGCGAAGCCGAACCATGTCGTCCTTAAGTGCACGTACCTCGTCCCGCAGCTTGTCCGCTTCCAACCCGGTAAGTCGATGAAGCCTCAGATCTAAGATCGCTTGCGCCTGTGCCGCCGTAAGATGAACAACACCTTTGGCTAGAGCCTCATCTACTTGTTCGTACTCCGCGTCCACCAACTGCTGCAAATTGCCTAACGCGGTAAACGGCTCATCAACCAATCGGATCTTGGCGGTGGACGGATCCGGTGATCCTCTAATAATCTCAATCACTCGATCGATATTATCGAGTGCCACCAGCAACCCGATACGCTGATGGAAGGCCCGTTCAGCCTCGCGGAGCTCAAATGCACTCCGGCGGGTGACCACTTCGCGGCGATGCTCCAAAAAAGCGTCCAAACAATCGCGAAGCGTACATACTCTCGGTTGACCATTAACTATCGCCAGCGTGTTTACGCTGAAGCTAGTTTCAAGTGCCGTTTGCGCCCATAGCTGATTGAGCGTCACCTGGGGAACAGCATCGCGGCGAAGTTCAATAACAATCCGCATGCCCTCCCGGTCGCTTTCATCCCGCACATCCGAAATGCCCTCAACCTTCTTTTCCCCAACTAAGTCCGCGATTCGCGTGATCAGCTTTGCCTTATTTACCTGGTATGGAAGCTCACTGATGGCGATCTGCATGCCGCCACCTTTTTTCCGTTCTTCAACCTCCGCTACCGCTCGGACTTTGATCGCCCCCCGACCAGTTTCATAAGCCCGACGAATCCCATCTCGCCCCGCGATAATTCCTCCGGTCGGAAAATCTGGACCGGGGACATACTTCATGAGCCCTTCTACATCGAGGTCTGGGTCATTAATCAGAGCGATACATGCATCAAGTGTTTCGCGGAGATTATGCGGAGGTATGTTCGTCGCCATCCCAACCGCAATGCCTTGAGCCCCATTAACTAGAAGGTTAGGAAAGCCAGCCGGTAAAACAACTGGCTCAGACGTTTTCTCATCATAGTTTGGAACAAAATCAACGGTATCCTTGTCGAGCCCCGTCAACAACTCTGAGGACAACTTCGTTAGGCGTACCTCGGTATATCTCATTGCCGCCGGTGGATCACCGTCGATAGATCCAAAGTTCCCTTGCCCATCAATGAGCAGTTCACGCATCGAAAACGGCTGTGCCAAACGAGCTACGGTGTCATAGACCGCCGCATCACCGTGGGGATGGTACTTACCAATTACGTCCCCAACGACACGGGCTGACTTAAAATAAGACTTATTGTGGGTAAATCCCGCTTCCTGCATACCATAAAGCACTCGACGATGAACGGGCTTCATCCCATCACGAACGTCAGGAAGGGCCCGACCCACAATAACGCTCATCGCGTAGTCGAGGTAGGCTTCACGCATCTGCTCTTCGAGTTGCACCGGCTCGAGACGACCGGAGTCGAACCCGTCGCCCCCACCTGTAGAAAGGTCGGGCGGCTCACCGTGGCTACCAGGGGAAGGCGGCTGTTCTTCGGCCATGAGTCGTGGGGTCTAACCCGTCCGCAAGTCTTGGTAAAGCAGCAAGAATCCGGCTCCTAGGCCCGAACGTTAAGCGAAAAACACCCCGCGTTTCATTGACCTGAGGAGGTTTCGGGAAAGATCCCCGCTTGAACTTAATCCCCCGCTTCGCTCATACGATCGGTTCCGCCCATCGGACCGACCGTGACCCTAAACTGGCCATCCGAAACCCTGACTATAAGTTCTTGCCCCGGCGCCACGTCATCTACACCACGTACAACCCGGTTATCGCCACTCACCACCGCATAACCTCGCGAGAGCACAGCCAGAGGAGACAAAGCATCCAAGGTACGTACCAATCGGCTCCAATTTTGTCTCGACGCTACCCACCGGCGCATCCACCGGGTCGAAAGGGCGGTCTCAAGACCTCGAAGCGCTGTCTGCTGACGCCTTAAACACCGGTCCATCCGGTCATCCAATCGACCGCGCAACCGCTTCAGCTCCGAACGCCGCTCAAGGAGTCGAGCTTGGGGTCGCACCCGAGCCAATCGATTTTCGAGTCCCTGGAGCCCCTGGTGGTGTCTCCACAAGCGACGTTGAACACACCGATGTAGCCGAGCTTCAGCATCGTCTAGAGACTGAGAGAACCGAGCCACATAACTCAGTGGCGCACGGACCCTCAACTGCCGCTGGTGGAGATCCCTCTGCGCTACAAGCAATCTAGCCCGCAGCGCTCGACGTAGTTGGCGAAGGTAGTCTCCAAGCTGGCGCTCAACCTTGGCCCTCTCTGGCACCACCAATTCTGCCGCCGCCGTCGGGGTGGACGCTCTGGCATCTGAAACTAGATCCACCAAGGTAGTGTCCGTCTCGTGCCCTATCCCCGTGACTACCGGTGTTCGGCAAGCAGCCACCGCTCGAGCCACCAGCTCCTCATTAAACGCCTGTAGGTCATCGAGACTGCCGCCACCACGCACCAACAAGATCACCTCGCAGCCGGCACGATCCAGCCGTTGGAGCGAGCGCACAATACCTTTCACCGCCCCTGCTCCCTGTACAAGGGTGGGGGACAACAAGATGTGAGTCCCCGGATCCCGCCGAACCGCCGTACGAATGACATCCCGAAGAGCTGCACCACTTTTAGAGGTCACCACACCAACAGGTCGCGGCCAGCGTGGTAGCGATCGTTTGCGATCCGGAGAGGTTAATCCCTCAGCTTCGAGCTGAGCCACCCGAGCCCGAAGGGCAAGAAGCAGTGCTCCCTCCCCAACCGGCTCTAAGGTTCGCGCTCGCAGCTGCAACCGACCACGAGGCTCGTAGACTGAAGCCTCCCCGTGCAGCAACACGTGCATGCCTTCTTGCAGTGGAAACGAAAGCCGCCGCAGATAGGTGGCGGACATAAACACCGCTATTGCCGAACGATCGTCAGCCAAACTGAAATAGGCATGCCCTGAGCGGGGTTGCACCTGAAGACCGCGAATTTCTCCCTCCACCCAGACCCGCCGGAACTGCTGCTCCAAGCACCGACGCAAGAAGGTATTCAATTCGGTGACAGTCCAACGCTCAGAGGCGGGTTTCGCTGCAGAAGTCCCGGCTTTTTTGTAGGTAAACGGCAACTGCGGCGTCACCATTTAAGTCTATCAGGAGTTTCGAATGTTGGCCTTAACAACAACCCCAGCTATCGTCGGAGCATGTCTGCATGCCAGTGGATGGCCACCCTTGTAACTGTCGGCATGATCACCACAACCGCGGCTTCAGCCCAAGGACAGATATACTCCTACACCCTACCGGACGGCTCGATCGCCTATACGGACTCTCTAGATCGTCTCCCGCCCAAGCGTCGGGCGTTTTACAACCGACAGCGCGCTGAACAAGCTACCCGGCAAACTCGCGTTCAACAAAACCAGACCCCCGCCCAACGACGAGCAACAAAGCGACACGCTCAAAGAGCTAAAGCCGCCAAGAAGAAGCAACAACAACGGCGTCGCCAGGCACGGCAGGCTGCCATGCAGCTGGCACTTCAACAAGCCCGTCAGCAAACCAGCAAGGAGACACAGGAACGAGCATATTGGCAGGAAAAGAAAGCACACGCCAAACAGCAACTGGATCGCGCTCACAACGCCTACAAAGTCGTTCATAAGGAGTGGCAGGCGATAGCCATCAGAGCTCAGTTTTCGCTCTTTCCAGGGGAGCCTACCAAGCGGGTTGAACTGGAAAAGCAACTGCACCGCCTGAAGAAAGAAATCTCCGAGGCGCAAAAATATTTGAGTGTCACCCTACCGAGTGAAGCTCGCAAAGCGGGTGTTCCCCCGGGCTATTTGCGCTGACATCTTGACGCTCACCTTTGCCATTCGGCAAGACGAACCGGTGGCTGCGGGGGATGAAACCAACTTTGACGACTTGATGCAGCGGCTAGAGGGTGTTGTTGCGAAACTGGAAAGAGAAGACCTACCCTTAGAAACCGCAATTGAGATGTATGAGCAGGGTGTGGCTCTAGCCCGGCAAGGCCAGGCTCGCTTAGCAGCGGCCGAACATCGGCTCCAAGAGCTGACTGAAGGTGACGAAGCCTCACCGCTGAATCTCCCCAAGTCGGCCTCCGAGTCTTAGGTCGATAGTCCATGAATAGCGTGCTTCGTCCTTAGCACCGCTTTAGGGTGCCAGCGGCACCATGATCCATTCCGATCTTCTTCGGCTAGCGGTAGAGCTCGTCAACCCGAGCCTCGTCTCAGCCCTCGACCGTATTCAGCAGCGACAATCTAGAGATGGTCCTCCTACAGCTCATCTCGTGCCTTCAACGTTGTTGGAGGCAATCAGATACTCATTGTTGGCTGCTGGGAAACGTCTGCGCCCCGCGTTGGTGCTGGGCGGGGCACAAGCGGTTGGGGCCAACATCCGTATCGCGCTTCCCCCTGCTTGCGCAGTCGAGATGGTGCACGCCTACTCTTTGATCCACGACGACCTCCCAGCTCTGGATGACGATGATGAACGCCGGGGTCAGCCCTCTTGCCACATTCAGCATGGGGAAGCGACCGCCCTCCTCGCCGGTGATGCCCTCCTCACTGAGGCTTTCGCCGTGCTTGCTGACCACCGCCCACTCAGCGACGAGCCGGTAGCCCCCGAAGCCCAACGCCTTCAGGCCGTTCTGGAGTTGAGTCGCGCCATTGGGGCTGCAGGCATGATCGGCGGACAGATAGACGACCTCGCCGCAGAAAACCAGACCCCCGATCTAGGCCACCTTGAAGCCATTCACCGCCGAAAAACCGGTCGGCTTATCCAAGCCTCGGTTGTCATGGGGGGCATATACGGAGGCGGAACCGAGGCTCAACTTCGTTCCCTGCGGACATTCGGGGCGGAACTCGGCTTTGCTTTTCAGCTGATCGACGATGTACTGGACAGCGACGGTATTGTAACCATCCAAGGGAGCAAGCGGGCCCGCTCGACCGCCCAGGAGCTGACCGACCGAGCATTGAAGGCTCTTCAGCCGTTTGGCCCCAACAGTATCGGTCTTCGTGAACTCGCTGAGAAAATGGTCAGGCGCTTAGCCTAAATTTCACCATGTCGAGGCCTAGTAAGCCCAAGAAAACGGCTCGGGTTCGAGCAGATGAACTGCTGGTTACTAGAGGATTTGCCTCATCTCAATCAATGGCGGCAGCCCTAATACTCGCTGGTAGGGTTCTAGTAACCGACGATAAGGGACGAGAGCGAAAACTCCTCAAGGCCGGTGAACACCTCCCCACTACCTCACTACGTTTCCGGCTAAAGGGTGAAGCCCGGCCGTTTGTCTCCCGCGCGGGCACCAAGCTCGCGGGGGCACTTGATCACTTTGGCATAAAGGTCGCTCAGCGGGTGTGCCTCGATCTCGGCCTGTCCACGGGAGGGTTCTCTGATTGCTTACTGCAACGAGGGGCTGCCCGGGTTCATGGAGTAGACGTTGCCTACGGCGTAGTTGATTGGCGCTTGCGCACCGACCCTCGTTTGGTTTTGCACGAGCGAACCAACGTGAGACATCTCACATTTGATCACATAGAAGAACTCGTTTCTCTCGTTACAATCGATCTCTCTTTTATCGGTTTGAGTGCGGTGTGGTCGGTCATCCCCCCATTACTTGAACCGAAGGCAGATGTTATCGCCCTCATTAAACCGCAATTCGAGCTAGCCCGTGACGAAGTCATAAATGGTGTAGTCACTCAGCCCGAAGCTCAAAAACGAGCGGTGAGACGAGCGGGCCAAGCCGCTGAACAATCGGGATTTATCACTGTAAATTCATGCCCTTCTCTACTTCGAGGTCGCAGCGGTAACCAAGAGTGGCTCCTATATCTTAGGTGGCGTTCTTGAGCAGGGCTAGGTGTTCCGCGAAAAACTCACCCACAAAATACACTTTTTCGGAAATGCTTATGGTCCCCTCTCGGTTGTCCTAGCAAGCAGGCGACCTCGCCTCCAAAGCGGAAGCCATTCATGACAAGAATGGTGTGCGGTTGTGTCTAGCGTAACGTCTCCTAGTCTACATATCCCCCGAGGAGAGACGCGGGTTGGGGAAGGGGCAGCCCCTCTCGCGTTTCTTTTCGGGGTCTTCGTGTTTTTTCCCGGGTCTTATTCGACATTTACCTAAGGAAGTTGGAATGGTCAGCCTATGGCAAGCCATCGCCCAAGGGTTGGGGTTTTCGCGGGTTCTGGTCCAGTTCATCCTGAACAGCTCTCAGCGGGTCTCCGCGTCCTCGAAAAAGCGGAGCTCACGGTTGTCTTAAGCCCAGGCCTTACCGAGCGGCAGGGCTTCCTAGCCGGTAGCGACGAAGATCGTATCACCCGCATCCACAACCTGCTTGACCGCCAGGACGTCGATATCCTTATTGCCGCGCGCGGAGGATACGGTTTGAACCGGATCGTTTCTCGGTTGGACATGGAACGCTTTCGTCAGACCCAGAAGCTGGTGGTGGGCTTCTCTGATGTCACCGCTCTTCATACGCAGCTGCTCAGTACCGGCCTTCGAGGGATTCATGGACCGGTTGTCACCCAGCTGGCGCGGTTGCCACCCGATCATCTCACCATGCTGGTGCAAACCATGACCGGAGCGCCCCCACCGCTTCAAGCCAAAGGACCAGTTATCGTAGATGGTGTGGCTGAAGGGCCCCTTTGGGGCGGCAATTTGGCGGTATTTTCCGCCCTCATTGGTACCCCCGCCCTCCAACTCCCTTCGCACGGATTCCTGCTCTTGCTCGAGGACGTAGGAGAAACTACGTACCGCATCGATCGCCTCCTCACCCAATTGGAGATGGCCGGCGTTCTCTCTCGCGCATCAGGCATTATCCTGGGAGACTTTGCAGCCTGCTGCCCAGCACAGGCAGACCACCAAACCCTGGCCGAAGTTTTAGAGGAGCGCCTTGGCCGACTGTCCATCCCGGTGCTCGCCGGAGCTCCCATCGGGCACGCCCACCAAAACCATCCAGTCGTCCTTGGGGCGCCTCATCGCCTATCAACCTATGATCGTACCCTCATTCCCTTGTGAATCAAACACCAGACCTAAGGGTAATAGCTTCAAGTTCTTGGAGCCAATCCGTGTTGGAACTTTTGCTATAACACCATCGTGTTGGATCCGGAGAAGCTCATCCACAACGCGGTCATCCAAGGTGCATTTCCTGGGGCGCAACTCGCTGCTTCCCGGGAAGGTTCCCGGCTCGCTCATTCTGCCCATGGATATCTTAGCCCCGAAAAAGCGTTCCCGGTGACGGCTGAAACCACCTACGATCTAGCATCACTCACCAAACCACTAGCCACCAGCTTGCTCCTCGGAAAAGCCCTTGAAAATGGGCTCTGCGATCTGGACTCAGCCCTCGCCGACTTTGTGGATGGTCCAGATCCTGAAATCAGCTTGAGAGATGTACTAACCCATTCGGCCGGATACCCAGCCCATGTCCGCTTTGATGGTCAGCTACCAACCTCCGTCATCTCCGGTTCGTGGGATGCGTACCGTACTATCGTGAGATGTGCCGCGCTCACCCCCCGGGAATATCCACTCGGTTCAACAAGCATCTATTCCGATGTAGGCTTCATTCTTCTGGGTGCAGCCTTGGAGCAAATGTTTGGTAGACCACTCTCAGAACTGATGGATAATCTATCCACCAACCTTCATTACCGTGACCAGCGTGGACCACCAGCACCTCACCCCAGAAAACTATCAACCTACATCGCCCCAACTGAGCACGGTATCACCGGGCAGGTGCACGACGAAAACTGTCGAGCGATGGGAGGCGTGGCTGGTCATGCTGGCCTTTTTGGCACCGCAGGAGACGTACTTGTACTCTGTGAGGCCCTCACGCGAGCGTGGCATGGACAACAAAACGAAGTGCTCAAACCCTCTACGGTGCGACAGCTATGGACGCCGAGCCTAGTCCCACACTCGACACGGACGCTCGGCTGGGACCGTCCATCGCCTGGTCAAAGCTCCACCGGAGGACAGTGGCCTTCACATGCCGTTGGCCATCTAGGCTTCACCGGCACCTCGGTCTGGATCGAGCCTGAACGAGCCCTGATTGTGGTGCTTATTACCAATCGCGTTTGCCCCAGCCGCACAAATAAGCAAATCCGGCAAGTTCGCCCCACGCTGTACAATGCCGCTTGGAACGCTTGGGCCGGATCAACCAGCTGAACGAAACCCTCCAATCGGCCATCAAATTGGGCCCAGTTGGCCTACGACACCCTAACTAAACGGGGCCTATAGGTAGCTTTTCATCTTCACGCTTCGACGCTGCGGCCAGTGGTACAAGGATTATCTGTATTACATTCGCTACACATACTGATATGGCCGAGCTGGCCGCCTTCTGGAGATTAAAGGCCGCGCTCCGGCCCCGAACATGCGCTGTGCGACATGAGGGGCACGTCCATGTGCGTTCTTAAGAGGACTGCCCGACCGAAGCCTATTTGTTGGTTCTCGAGAAGCACTGAAGGCTATCCGTCCCATGGCGTTGGTACTTACGCCTTGGGCACCACCAGTGATACTTCCTATGATGAGATCCAGGTACAACTCAGTGACTACGAAACTCTTGGGAAACCGCATTCCAGTGCTTTAGGGCCTCCTGTGGCTGGGTACGAGGTTCAGCCGGGGCTGGAGGCCCGCCGTTTTTGCGCAAACAGCCTTCGCGACGGCGGGGTGAGAACTTCACTAAAACCGGCCCTAGCAGGCCATCGGAGAAGTGGGATGGCCTGCTAGAGCATGACTCAACAGCCTGTTGATTTAGCCCTGTGTGTAGCTATCGAGCCAGGCTTTTCGTGAAACGTTCTGACGACGAGGCGAGCGTACCTGGCGGTACGCGACCGAGGAGAGACTTCTTGTGGTCA
>JAHQVK010000137.1 GCA_019634385.1 Myxococcales bacterium
CCATGTGTGTAGCTATCGAGGCCGGCTTTTCGTTAAACGCTCTGACGACGAGGCGAGTGTACCTGGCGGTACGTGACCGAGGAGATACTTCTAGCAGGCCATCGGAAAAGTGAGTTAAGCGCTTCGCGGGTCCTTTTTCCGGGGAACGTCTGGACCGGCTTCGCCTTTCATCGGTTGCATACGCCCGGTATGCGCCCTCTTCATCCAGAGCGTTCCACGGAAAAGAACCTTCGCGGATCACCCATCCCACTTTTCCGATGGCCTGCTAGTGGTCAGGACGAATCACGGAAAGACCGGCCGATAGATGCGTGCAGGGCTAGATCAACAGGCTGCTAGGGCGTGTCTTTACCCTCCGGCTGCGGAGAAGACGCCGTAGCACGAGTTTGTGAGGGGTCACCCTCGGAGAGAGGCTACTAGATGTACTCGGCCGAGGGGCGCGAAAGGAGCCCGAAACCACCGAACCTGCACACACGCTGGATACAAGTCAGAACGCGGGCCGGAGGGTCAAAACACGCCCTAGCGAAATTAGAGCTCACAAGCTTTTTCGTAGCACATATTTCAACAGACCTTGGGTATAGGTTTTTTTTGCATCGACCCGAGCTTCATTATCCTCCACAACAGGGATATTGTCCGGTCGGATAACAAAAAGAGGTTGGCCCTTTTTAACAATCATACCATCAGTCTCGATGAGTATCTGCTCGACCACTCCGGAAAAGGCTGCTTTAATCTTATTGAACATCTTCATAACCTCAATAATATAGATTGGCTGACCAACCTCCACATGGTCCCCCACACGTACCATCGGAGGTTGCCCTGGAGCCTCACGGGCGTAATACATACCACCAGTAGCAGCAACTATCTCGTTTCCGCTCGCAGCCACCGGCGGGGGAGCTAAGACGCGCCTCATCTCTTCCTGTAGAGCGGGATCGTTCAAGCGTGCTGGAATAGGCACCGACAAGTCGTTATTGACACGCAATTCAAAAAAACCGGCTCGATGAGCAGCTAGAATGGGAAGAGCAAAGAGCTCCAGTCCCGCCTGGTGCCCAAGGTGGGCACCGAGCACAGCCTGCCATGTCTCAGCAGTCATGCCGTGCGGAGCAGCCGGTTCCCTCAGTCTCTCGCATAAATCCACCCAAGAGTTAGTTCCTAACTGTGCGCCTAGATCTCGGTAGAACATTTCTCCTTCATCAAGCAGCTCCGCATCATGGGGCCAGATTTGGTAAGCGGGCGGTCGCTCGGAATCCGGGTCCAGTCGGAGAACAAGGTACGTTTGCCGAAGAATCTCAAGCGGATTCACATTCCATTGTACGCATTCATCAACGATAGAATAGGTACTACGTAGCTCAGACAACCACGCCGAGAGACGGTGAGGTTGTTCGAAGAGCAACATCAATGGTCGTTCAATCAGGGTCTTCTTCTTCGAAAAGATTTTCTCAATCTGGTCGACGGCTGATGGCCCGCCATCCATCACCAACTTTATGTAGGACCGGAGGACAAGCTCCCCTGCATAGGCTAAGTCAACGCGGTCAGTTTCTACCTTCAAAAGACCTACTTGAGCCAAGTACGCCCCCACAAACCGGGTTGTAGGCTGGGCATATACGCGGGTACCAAGTAAAAAACTCACCAGTCCCTGGTGAAAGCTGAGATTCGTTGCCAAATCTTCACCATGTAGCTCAGTATTGCGCAAGATACGGCAAAGTTTTTCAAAAGCTACCTGACGATCTTCTCCAGTAGTGACCAACAGAGCGATATTCGAATCATATGCACCCGCCAGCTGGTATCGGATGAACTGATTAGTATCTGGGTTTCTAATACAAATCCCCTGTTCATCACGGATTTCATCCTCCAGGGGGGTTGACCACCCCTCCATCACCCCTCCTGCATGCGGACTAAGACTTCCATCCGTAGCATTGAGTCGCGCCTCCACCGCCGCTGTATTTCTTCGAATTCGCCGAGGCGATGGCAAACGACTTTTATGGCGGGCGATGAGAGCCATCGCTTCCACGATCGAGTTCACATCAAAATACACATTTGGGTCATCCGGACATACAAATCGCAACCCATAGCATAATTCACTGACCCTATGCTCAACCTGAATTCGGGTGTTAACCTCCATAAAATAGTGGCGGCCTCTCTCAACAATACATTCGAAGGTAGATGCCGAATCCAGCCCCACCGCCAGGCCAAAGCGCTCAGCCTCTTCTTCCATCCGTCGAAGTAAACGCAGTTCTATCCCAAGCGCCTCCGCCTCCGATTCTCGGCTCAAAGCTTTTGCTTGATCTATCTCTGCTTGGAGGGATTCTTGGGTCAAAGAGACCTCCAGCAGCTTCTGCTCATGCATCTGCAGAGAGCAATCCCTTCCCCCCAACGAAACGCACCAGGTCCCATTGCCCAATAGCTGCACCTCATGATGGCGGGTCTGTTCGATGTTGAGTTCAAGCAGGATATTCTTGTTATCCCCTACTCCGCCAGCTTTAACTTCCGAGAGGATCTCACGGTATAGCTCCGCCGACTTCATCGCGGCCGATCTACAATTCTGCTTATCCTCCGGCGCCTGAAGTATTCGCTGGCCCTTGCCGCCACCTCCACCTATAGCTTTGAGTCTAATTCGGTATCCAGGAAAAGAGGTAAACAGAGCCTCCACCTCAGCGATAAGTTGTTCGGTAATCTGTTCAACCGACAGTATATCAACGCCTTTTCTATAACTGGCTTCGAGTACCAACTCAGCGAAGGCCAGAAGATTCGGCTGATCTTCGCACCTCGGAACCGATGGCATGGGCAAACCAAAAGACGTGGCTAGATTCTTTAGCGATTGAATATTTGGATAGTGAGATAGTAAGCTTCGTGCAGTTAAGTCCTGCACCCCTGGTGTCGTACTTACCTGTTGCTCAAGAGCGGTTCGCTTGGCTTCATCCTTTCTGCCTGCAGCACGAACCGTGTTGGAACACGGACCAACAAACTGAAGGCCCGCTGACTCTAAGGCTGACACCAAAGCCTCATCTTCGGCCATAAACCCATATCCCGCAAACACGTAATCATAGCCATGTTCGCGGCATATATATATAATCTCTTGAATCCTTTGATTTCGCTCGTCCCGATCTATTCCTGAATAGTCCCTGACTCGATGAACGTTTTTCGGGGATATTATCCGTAGTTCGGGCGCCAAAGCATTGGTGTAAACGATAGAGTCCTTCTCTGAAAGGAGCATTCCCACCTGCTGTACACCCATTTCTCTAAATACATCTATTGCTTCTTTTCGGACCGGTCCTCGGCATATAATCAGGACTCGCATATCCTCGCAGCCAAAAGAGCGTACCCATTCTTGCTCAGCCACAGCCAATCGACGTTCGGTATATTTGGATAGCATTTTCATCAATGAAACTCACGCTGCGGACCAGCCATGGGAGATGGTTGATAATGGCGCAGCAAAAAATGTAAATTGGTTACTAGGGTACTTCGAACCTCCCCCGGCATGATAAGCTTTGAAATCGAACCAAGGCTCAATGCCTCGCGCGGATTCATAAGTTCATTCTCGTAGCGGCGATGAAATATCTGCTCTTGTTGATGAAGCCACTCATCAACAAGTCTTGTTGCGTATTGATCCGCCTCCCTTTCTGGCATCCCTCGAGAAACCGCTTCTTCTTTAGCTTTCAGGCGTCGCTGGGCAACTTGGGACCGTATTGCTCTTATCTCATTTTTATATACAAACTCGGCACCAGCCGGTCCCATCACCGCCACTCGTGTTGAAGGCAAAGCCACTACCAGATCTGCGCCCGTAGAATAATTATTGAATGACGCATAAGCCCCACCAAAGGCATTCCTAACTATCATAAGAATACGCGGTGTCCGTAGGTCAATGATCGCATCTAGCATAGCTCGTCCTGCTTGAACTATCCCCCGTGTCTCTTGATCCTTACCAGGAAGAAAACCGGTTGTGTCCTCAATAAAAATTACGGGTATATTAAACAAATTACAAAAACGGCAGAATCGAGTATTTTTGTAGGCAGCATCCACATCTATCTGACCAGAAGAGAAGGCGCTGTTATTAGCTATAAAGCCAACCACATAGCCACCCATACGACCAAAAGCAGTTACGGTATTCGGTGCACGCTGAGGCTGAATTTCGATATAGTCCCCGTAGTCGCACATCTGCTGCAGCATAATACGTACATCAAATGGAGTATTGAACCCGGTAGGCGAGGTAAAGGTGAGTCTCAACAAACGATCGATTTCATAGTTGACGCGGTCGTGAGGATCAGAGGTCTCCCGAAACGGAGCGAGCTCGGAATTGTGGCTTGGAAGATAGGTTATTAAGCGAGAAGCTATACGCAGGGCCGCAACCTCATCTTCTACTGTAAAGTCCGCCACCCCCGACTGGCTATGTACACCAGGACCACCTAGTTCATCCGGCGTAACGTCTTCACCAAGTACGGACTTTACCACTCCGGGACCGGTCAGGCCAAAGAATGTCTGTTTCGGTTGGATAACAAAACTACCTTGACGGGGGAGATATGCACCACCACCAGCATTGAAACCGAACATGCACATGATACTTGGCACAACCCCCGATATCTTTCGGAGTGCAGTAAATGCTTCTGCATACCCGTCAAGACCACCGACGCCAGCGGGGACATAAGCCCCTGCACTGTCATTCATTCCGATCACTGGAATGCGTCGGTCACCAGCAAGCTCAAACAACCGAGCCAGCTTTCGCCCGTTTGTGGCGTCCATCGAGCCGGCGCGAATGGTAAAGTCATGACCGTACACCGCAACATCCCGTCCATGTATCTGGATGATGGCCGTGACGAGTGACGCGCCATCGAGATTGGGCCCCCAGTTGGAAAACAACACCTCCGGACGTTTGGGCGTCAGGACAGAAATTCGTTCCCAAACGGTCATTCGCCCTCGTTCATGTTGGCGGGCTATCGGGTTTTCACCCGCAACCTCAAAAGGGCGACGACGGAGGCGTTTGGCCTCCGCTATCGCTTGCTCATAGGGATGCTCGGCTGCATCACCATCGTTCTCTGAGGAAAGTCCTCGAAGCGGATGCCCCAATGACGGCATAGTGACTTCACTTGTACTCACAGCATGACAATGCTGCCATCGGTTGAAACCTCAAACGAGGGAGCCACCAACAAGAATGATCACGCCCCACCGGTAGTATTGATCACGCAAATTGAGCATCTACTGACCTCGTATAGGTCAGCCACTGCACCACCAGATACAAACCGCTCTGCGCTTGAGCATGAGCTTGACAGGGTCATGACCCACCGTTTCTACTTTCAGCATAGGAGTGAGTGTGCGTTTACTCTAGTTCGGATAAGGCAAGTTGATGTCTTATTCGTAGAGAGGCACCTCACACACTGTTCACATCCGATAATTTTTCTCCGGGGCAGACACCGGATGAGAGGTAATCGTTCATGTAAAGCGGTCGTGATTGGCATCACGATGTTCCGCGTGGGGCGTCGTGCGTAAGGTTTATGGGATGAATGAAGCATCCCAATGCAGACCGCTCGGAGGATATGTTTTTGAGGCTTAAGTTTACCTGTACACACACAGTAAGGGGATCTATCTAATGGCACGCAAACGTTCTGGAAGACACGGCGGCGGTGGTCGGCGCTCTAAAGCTTATAGATCATCAAATTTTCGAGCAACGTGCGCAAATTGCGGCATCGTGATGCAGGTGCCAGTACGACCGCCATCCGGTATCGAGCTACAGTGCGTGACGTGCCTTAATAAAGCTCCCGCGGCCGGCAAAGAACCCGCTGCGGTCGGTTAATACGGTCCTTAGAACTGTACGGTCCAATGTACAGCCGGTTGACCTTCAATGGAGGAAAACCCAATCCCTTCACTGGACGCACTTTTCAGGTTGTCGGTGACGTAGAGAATGGCGCCGGTTCCGCCAAGTAACACGGTCAAGCCTGCCGATATCCCAGTCATCACCAAGAGGTCGTTTCGTAGGGATCGTCGCTCGTTATAAGCCCTGAGTTCATCGGGAAGAATCGCGCGGCGGTTTGTCCGATTAGTGATGCGCGTAGCGCCCCTATAGGTCACCAGAACCCCCGCGGCCAATCCTCCGGTCATCACGGCTGTCGTTATCCCACCTATGAACATGCCGTAAGCCACCCGACGTTGACCAGTAGGTCGAAGTTTCGCGGTCACCGTTCGACGCTCACCTTTGTTGAGCAACACCTTCCTGATCATAGGTTTGTAACCACGCTTGCGCAGGTAGATCGTGGGCTCGCCGGCAGATACCGAAACTGGCGCCGCCAACGGCAGGCGACCAAAGAGTTGACCATCCACGTACACCTCGGCACCCCGCGGTCCCAAGACCTGCAACGTCGCCGGCAGCGGCTCTGGGCGAGCCATTAGAGGCGTCACTCGTCCCTCTACTGCATAAAGGGTCACCAAAAATGGTGTATACCCTTCGGCATCCACTCGAACTTCGTGTTCACCAGGCGATACCTCAAGTGCCAGGGGCAGCTTTTTTGGGTCGGATCCGTCGACCCTTACAACCGCCCCTGGAACAGACGCACTCACCACCAGTTCCGTTCGGTCTTGATCACTTTCTTTCGTCGCAACGGATTGCCGATGATGTTGTCGTTCAACCTCAAGCAATGCGAGATGCTGCACCGCATCGCCACGTCGGCGACCACTTGGTGCGCGTTCGAGATACTGACGGTAGGCAGCTAAGGCTTTGTCCAGGTTCACCAATTGCCTATCTAGAGTCCACTGGAGTCGGTAGCTCTGTCCGACTGAGAAAACAAGCGCGGCGCGAGGTGCCAAGTTATCAGCAGCCTCAAATGCTTTGGCCGCAACGAGGTACCGCCCTTCAGTGTAAGCGGTTGAGCCCACTGCAAACAGGTTGCGCGCCTGCTCTACATCCGTTTCTCCAACAGGAGGTGGCGAATTGTCAGCAGTGACCAGGGTGCCCATACAAACCGCCACCAACAGCGAGGATATCGTCATACTAAAACTCGGTAGGTAGAACGGCTGAGGACTGAGGCCTCAATATCTCAACGCGCCCATCCACAGAACGGATCATCTCGATAATCCCATCCCCGTTGATATCCCCAGCCCGAAGGCTCCCTCGAGAGACTTCGAGGTCTGAAAACAAATATTCGTTCCGTTCAGCAAACAATACAACAGGGGGATCGAACTCAAACTGCAAACCATCGCTATTGTTATTAAAAATATCAATAACATATGTACCGGAATGAGTTAGCAATACCAACTCATGCTGGGATCCCAAGTCTAAGTTCAGGCTCGTAGCATCCAGTAACCATCCTGGAGGAATTTTTCCCGCCAAACTAGAGTCCTCGAAGCGTACTAACTGTGCTGGACGAAAACCGCAGTTCTGGTCGCTATCAGCCAATACAACAACTAACTGATTGGTCTCCGAAGCCACCAACAATAGATCTTCCCAGCCATCGGCATTAAGATCTTGCACATCAAAGTTTCGAACTGCACCTAACGCTTGCCACTCACCAAGAGCCGCCGGGGCATCAAGCAGACAGCCTCTTCCCATTTTTCTATCCGATAGTTGTACTACCGCCAAATACGAACTCTTTCGTCCGTATTTATACACCGCCACCAGATCATTAGCTAGAGCTTCGGAAGCCGGAGACTCAACAGCCACCATTCGAAGGAATTCCTCACTGGTCGCCTGAAGGAATTCCTCACTGGTCGCCAGAAGTTCGGGGGGCCACCCCGTCAAGGGATACGCCTCATGTGCTTCTATACGGCCCGTGTCCTTGTTTACCGGTACCATCATCGGTAAAGCGGTTCGATAAGCCACCAACATACCGCCGGCTTCCAAGCCGAGGCGTCCTACAACCACCCCCGCGGGGAGTACAGACATAGCCTCAGCAACAGCACTCCGCCGCGGGCGGTAAGGGGCTACGAGATAACCACTATCAATGCCGTACAAAATGACCGCCTCCAACTTTCCCGCCGGAGTATCCGCTACAACCAATACATCATTTCGTCCGTCCACTTCGTAAGACGGAAAATTAACAAGACCAGTGGATAAGCTTCTTCCACCGGGGATACGCCCGACAGTAACCACCCCAAGATTGCCGGGAACCGAAGCCAACAAAGCTGTTGACCACAACATCAGCTCTCCATTTTCCCCAAGCAACAGGACATCCGCGGTGCCGTCCGCATTAAAGTCACCGCTCGTCACATCTACAGCGGGCGACTCCAGTTCAAACAACGTACGAGACAACAAACCATCAGCATGGCCGTAGGCAATTCCCACCCGTGGTTCATCGTAGGTTTCCACCAGGTCCGGGTGCCCATCGCCATTCACATCCGCCTTGTGAGCGAGTCGGTATGTTTCCGCAACCGGTGGGAAAGCGGTCGGACAAAATGCCTTCGGCGGAGCATCTACACTCGCCGGCGCTTGGGCGATAACTACTCCACGGCTCGTGACCACATCCGCGAGTGCGTCTCCGTTGATATCATCTACCAGCAGTAAGGATGCACCAGGCCCCAGCAACTCCACATCCGCAGCGGGTAATAGATCCACGGAGCAACCCGAGGACTTGATACCGCGAGTATCGAGGAAGGGAGCTAAAAAACTAAACGCTTCGTCCGTTTGTAGCGTAACCTGCCAGGAGCCAGATGGCCCTCTATCGTCCATCGTCGGCAGAACAACATCCATTCGCCCATCTCCGTTCATATCTGTTATATGCGGAGGGCCTGCGAGCGTCTTCTTATCCGCGAGTGTCATGCTCGCGCGGAGATCCAATAGTACATCTCCACTGCTACAACGGGTCTCAGGCCTTCGTTGAGGCTGGTAAACCTCCACCACCGACTGACCGCTACGGCCGACCACGATTGCATCCTCATCTTCGTCGACCAGATTCCCAAGTACCACCCACAGTTTTCCGGTACCAGTGCTCAAAGACGGCCCCAAAGCTTTACAACTCGGCTGACCCCCTCCATTTCGATAGACACATAGCTCTTCCCCTGCGTCCGTGTGCTTGCCGAAAAGCACTCTAGAACCAGTACAACCGGCCAACTTAAATAGTGACATGGTCTGGCCAGACCTATCCCCTGAAAGTTCGGGAATGGCAAAGGGTTCACCAACAAACTGGTCGTATTCCTCAAAATTATAGGCAACAACTCCCAACGCAGTGGGAACTGCGAGAACGCGGACCGACCTGCCCGTCAATGCCAACCTCCCAACCCCTATCGGTGCGACCGGGCTTGGGCTTGGAGCCCGAATTCGTTGATTCAACCCACCACCAAGAAGATTGACCCGGACATTCACTTGGGCAGAGTTCGCCTCGATCAACTGCTGACTAGTACCGCTAAGGTTAGCCAACATGACTTCGTCATACACACCAGGCGAATTAGGTCCTGCCACTACTCGAAGAGTGTCAGTAGGATATCGGCAGGTACGAGTTGATAGTTCACACCTCCAATTCTTTGGGCAGTTGTCCGAGCTATCACATACCAAGCGACATGCCTGGACGGAGTTCGCGTCGCCACAAGCAAATTGTTCCACCTGATCTTCGTTGTCGATAAGTTGTTGAGGGACATGGACATCACAAGTCTCACCTTCCTCCAGAACACCATTTCCACACTCACCAGAGGCAATTTCTTCGAGTGGAGAACAACCCATACCCTCCAGACCAACGATGAAAACTATCAATCCCAAAAGCCGCATTCTTGCGCTCACCACTCTGGAACCTCCAGAGTATCAAGCCCTGATGGTTTTGTTGTTTTCACAATCTTTTTGAGCTGAACTGAGATTACTAGGTCCTTAACCGGCTGAATTCTCCTCTTTTGCGACCGATAACCCTCTGCACTTATGTGAACTTCCCAAAATTCCAAACTCTTAGGCATCTGAAGTGTGCTGGGTATACTTCCCAGCCGTTGGCCATTTGTATCATAAATATCTGCGCCTTTTGGCTCACCCTTAAAGCGCAGCGATACCTTCTGAGGCACGGCCGTCAATTTGCTGGTTATAGACGACGTGCCTACCGAAGTCGTAGACTCGGTGTTCCCTTGCGGGGACGAGGACATATTATCAGGCGATGGGATATCGTGATCAGACATTCTCGATGGATCAACCGGGGATTCCCCCCATATATCTAACCATCTCGACGCTCGCGCACCGGGCCCAACGTACAGCCCAGCAATAACCGAACATACCAATATAACCAGTCCCACTAACCATAACGATCTTCTTCCGCCATTCAACCGTTTCTGCGGCAGGTCGGCAAAAGATATCAATTCAGACGTTTGTTCCTGTCCGATATCTGAGTCGAGAGTCAGCTTCTGTGCGCTAACGGCTAAGCCAGCGCTACGTGCCACTTCATCTAGTTGAATGAGAAACCCCCGAGCGGTAGCCGGGCGTTCACTAGGTTCTTTAGCTAAAACCCCATCAAATAGTCCATCAAGAACATCCCCATACTCAGGGCTTATCTCTGAGAATTTGGCGGGACTCTTCGTAAGATGGTTAACCATCGATTCAATTACGCTTTCACTCTTGAAAGGAAGCCTTCCAGTTATTAGACGGAAGGTAAGTAAACCGAACGCATAGATATCACTACGATGATCTATCATCCGACCCCGACATTGCTCAGGAGACATATAGTCAGGCGTACCAACCGCCGCACCCGTAGCCGTTTGATGACTTTGCGGCACCTGATTATGAAGTAACTTGGCAATCCCAAAATCGAGAAGCTTTGGAAACGGCGAATCCTCGTCATCAGAGGTTATAAATACGTTGGCTGGTTTAAGATCTCGGTGAACAATCCCAGCCTTATGGGCAGCATCAAGAGCCCGAGCTATCCCTCGTAGGATAGGAAAGGCATCATCCAAGGTTAACCGCTCACCACGCTCACTCAGATAATCGCTGAGTGGTTGGCCAAGGAGAAGCTCCATCACATGATAGTGACGACCATCGGGGAGTTGTCCGAAAGAGAAAATATCAATAATATTACGATTCTGTATTTGATTAACGGCCCGAGCTTCCAGAATAAATCGGGAAAGAACTGTAGGGTCAGATGAGAATCGGTGAGCCAAGACCTTCACCGCCACCGGTTTACCAATCGCGGGTTGGATAGCTCGATAGACAACGCCAAACGAACCGGAACCAATGGGCTCCTCTACAATGTAATCCCCGACTTTATCACCCGCTTCGAGCGGACGGTCGCGATTCTCAAAATGGACATTGGTCGACATTAGTTCTCCTCGACGCTGGAGATATTCATCGGCTCCCCTGCCGGCTCAGAGGTCGTAAATGTCGACTTCAGCTGGCCTCCTCTACTTAAACCGAGTTGCTCCCGTTGTCGCCTGTCATGGATAGGATAAACACTTAAAGCCCTGCCTTCCATAGCCCCCTATATCCTAGGTATAAGTACAATGAGGTCAGGCACGAAAGTAAACGAGCAACAAAGGTCGCACTACATCAAGTAGCCATTGTGCTCGATGCAAGCACCGCAAATCGAAGCAGTTGAGCGCGGTCCACCATCGAGCGCTCAGCGACTATCTCGGTCGCTGTCGCTGGTGAACCGCACCCCAAAAGCCCCCATTGATCCGCACGACGTCGGAGCTCTCGACGGACTTCGTACAGGCTTCGGTGAGGTCTCTTCAACCACGCATAAGCACTAGCGGAGACAGTGATCCTCGCTTCAGGCTCCAACAAACGGGCCACCGCCTGGCCTTTGCGACGAGCATCAGCATTCGACACCGAGTCCCCCTCTGGGGGCGGTAAATCCGCCAGACCATACGTAATTGCTCGCAACGTCTGCATCGGGAGCAAATGGAGCGCCAATGCTTCGGGCTTGAGCAATGCGATAGCCCGTCCTACATAAAAGCGTAAATGGACCTCATCCAGCTCCACTGGGGAAGAAGAGACCGCATCCACGTGGTAGGCTTTGTCTACAAACAAGCAAGGACTTCCGAACGCCCATCCTGGGGCCACTGGATACTCTTGAGTAGGTGGCACCCAGTAGATCGCGGGCGGAGGCACCGAAAACGCTTCCACCACCTCTCTTAGTGGGCGGGCCAACTCGATCCGTACTGCCCGCATAAGGACGGTATCTCGGCGACGTGGACGAGGTAATGTTAACTCTGTGCGAGATATAAGCAGCGGTGCGTATCCCAGGTGATCAAAGAGCTCATTTTCCAGCTGGCCCATCTCATCAACTTTGACCCCCATTGAAACAGTCGCGGCCGGAAGGGCTTTCGGGGGAGGGGCGTTCGGGGGAACAACATCCCCAAATAGCACCCCGGATAGCTCCCAAACGAATCGGGCTGCGGACATATCTCCCGCCCGAAAATGCAGATCCGCCAGCCGAGAAAAAGCTAACCGATCCCCAGGATAAGCAGCGCACTGTTCACCCCACATTCGACGCGCCAGGTGGATAGATTCACCTCCCGCCATCGCCGATCTAAACAACAGATCCCGAGCAACCCCAGTGGGCGCACCGTGAGTCCCCACTATCCCTAATGCTAGCTCTGGACGACAAAGATGAGTCTCAGCCACCCTAGATGCCAACATGCGCCATCGTTCTGATACTGCCGGCGCATCCTCCCGAGCCGCATCCGCGGCTCGAATCAGAACGTCCATCCGAGCCTCCTGGCAACCATCCAAGGCCAGCATGACCTGCAATCGTTCAACGGCAGGGGCGTAATCCGGGACCGCGTCCAACGCGGCCTTAAGCGCCTCTACCGAAGCCGCTCTATCCCCTAACCGAAGAAGTTCACTCACCTTGGTTTGCAACTCCGCTCGATCTCGTCGAGGCGCCAATCGCGCCGCATGTTCAAGTGCTGCCACCTGCCCCTGCGTATCACCAAGGGCCGCTTTTGCTTCCGCCAGGGCCAAAGCCACACGGTTGTCGGAAGGGTCGGTTTCCAGAGCTGTTTCGAATAATGCCGCTCGGCGAGCCTTTTCTGCCGGGGAATCACCCAGCAGGGCGGCCGCTCTCACTAGAATGCGAATCTTTTCCGACGCAAGCGGCTCTTTTTGGGCAAGGATCCGGAGCATCTCTACCGCCCGTTCAACCTCATCTGCCGACTCAAGAGCATCGGTGAGTAACCGAAGATTCCGAAGATCTTCCGGTTGTTCAGCATAGGCTCGCTGCGCAAAACGAACCGCCGCAATGCTGTCTCCTTCTTCCCGTTTGGCGTTAGCCATCCAAGTGTAAGCCAAAGACCGCTCAGGAGCAGAGAGCTCTCTCTCAAAGTTTAGGACAAGCTGGGCTGCGTAATCATAGGCGGCCTGATTTCGCCCAAGCTCGGTTGATATCTGACCAGCCCGGAAGAGCGCTTCCCTATGTAAAGGCACCCTTTCCAACGCTCGTACATAATCGCGAAGCGCTTCCTGCAGCATACCCATGTCCTCGGCGGCCATGCCCGCTCGAAAAAACAAGACTGCCGATCGCTGCTCATTTGGCACGCCACACGCCGCTTGGAGTAAATGAGGCCGTGCGGCCACCATTTCCCCCTGCCCTAACAGCAGCTCCCCCAATCGAGCCTCACATTCCAAATCATCCGGTTCTAGCTCAAGAATCCGGCGGTACAACCGACGAGCGCGCGACACATCACCCACGTCCCGATCCGCGAGCTGTGCCGCTTTGCGCAGCCAGACCACCTCGTCAGCGGAAGAAGACCCCAGCCGAGCACAATCTTCTGCGAGAAGGCTCGCTTTCCCGGGGTCCTGGCTGGCCTCCGCGAGTCCCACAGACAATGCCAACGCCTCATAACAATTGGGGTCGAGCCTTCGCGCCCGATCGAGAGCTTGAGCTCCTTCATCCGCTCGGTCGCAACGGATCCATATCAGAGCCAGCTGAGACCAAACATAAGCCTGAGCCGCTTCAGTTCCCCGGTTGATCAATTGGGTAAAAGTCTGCTCAGCCAGGCCGTAGTCACCCAAGCAAAGCTGAACGTCTGCAAGCTTATTGAGAACTTCGTAGTGACTAGGGTCTTTTTGCGCCGCTTTTTGAAGTACTCGTGCTGATTTGTGCAGCTCACCGAGTTGCTGAAAGACTTCCGCCAACGAAAGATAATTATGAATATCGCCAGGACATAAGCGCAATCGACGCTGCAGTACCCGGGCTAAACTCGCTCTATTGTCAACGTCCCGCGCCAGCTGCTCCAACCACCCAAGGGGTCTCAGTTCATCAGGGTGCTGACGGGCTGCTTCTTCTGCTAAGCGCTCAGATAAATCAGCATCATTAAGGTACTTCTTAGCCACCTCCGCCATCCTCAGGCGAAGCAGCAAAGACTGCAGAGGATCTATATCAACCTGACGGTCAGCAATAGCCAACCAGTCGCTCCAGCGATGTCCTTCCCACAATAGGTTCGCCAGATAATCTAGTAACACCGGATCATTCGCCCGGACTTTCAACCCCTCGCGTAAAATGGCTTCCGCGCGTTCTTCATCACCCAGAAGGCGCCAACCACAAGCCAGCTCTGCACAACACTGAGCTCGCGGAAGCCCTTCCAGCGATCGCAGTGAGTGTTCAAGAGCGACAAGCTCAGCCCGCGTTTGCTGTGCACTGGCATCTATTGGCGAAACAACCCTCTTAATCTCGGATATATCCGCTTCATCAACAATCAGGGGTTCAACATTAGCAACTTCAGAAGCAACGAGCGTCACCGCCCCTAAACTCGGAGGTTGCTCCGCAGTCAGCAAGCTGGACTCGGGTACAAAGGCAGCTTCGGGAACCTCAACTAGCGAACCTGCATCTTCGGATGGTTTCCGCTCCGGACCTTCAGCAATAAATTCAGTAGTGCCCTCGCCTTCCGTAGGTCTAGGCCATCCAATGTTCAACGTCCGCTGAACCTCAACGGATGGTACCGAAGTCCCCACCTCCAGCTCGTTGTACAACGCACCAGCTCGGTGGCGTACAAAGGAGGCGAACAGCGGATGGCTCTCTGTATTGCCCTGTGATTCCAGTGCGTGAACCACTTCCGGCAAGGCATCCATCGATCGTCCCAACCGAACCAGCTCCTCGATCAAGTCCCGATCTTGAATCCCTGAGCGGAGTGCGCGTATCAAGGCTCGCAATGCTAATTTAGGCTGTTTTAGCTCAAATTCGAGATACCGAGCGAGGTCTCGCTCCAGGGAGACCCGATGGGACCCCATGAGCCGATCACCAACTGCATTCTCCCAGACAATGCCAAGTCCATCAAACTTACCCCGGTCACGAAAAAAATCTTCGATACTAGCTAGCTGATGAGGATCCTCGCCGTCATCGACCAACGCCGATCGGAGATACACCAAAGCACGGCTCGGGTTATCAATGAGGCCCAAGTGCATCTCTCCCAGCCGAAGATTGATAGCCGCCCGAAGCTTCGGATCGGACTGGTGCATGCTCATATCCCCCATAACGACCGCAACCTCTGAGAGCCGACCCGTACCCTCACCCAGCTGTTCGAGACGGCCTAAGATGCGAAGATCGTAGGGAGACTGCCCCGCCGCACGCAGCAGAACGTCCAAAGCACCATTCAAGTCCGATTTTTTGTCCGCAAGTAAGTCCGCAATATAGTCATGCAGAGCGGTTCGCTCCCTGTCGTCTACTACCTGGTCGAGACGGTAACGATACAGCTCAATCAGCTCATCCCACCGCTGCATATCGTACAGAGCCAAGCCCAACGAAACCAACGCCCGTCGCTCACTGGGCTGCTCCCGGAGAACCCGCTGGTACATTTCCGCAGCCCGAGCAGCGTCCTGAAGGTGCTCCTCAAAGACCTGAGCCGATTCAAACCACGAGTCAAAAGCCTCCTGAACTTTTCGCTGTGCAAACAGACGCTCACCG
Source organism: Myxococcales bacterium (assembly GCA_019634385.1). GTDB lineage: Bacteria > Myxococcota > Kuafuiibacteriia > Kuafuiibacteriales > Kuafuiibacteriaceae > JAHQVK01. The sequence goes on from JAHQVK010000137.1 coordinate 15,783, forward strand.
CGTTCTGCAAAGGCTTCGGCATACAGCTCATAAGCTCCCAGCTGACGAGCCAGTGCTCGCAAGGCCTCCGCTACGGATGCTGAACATGGATCACTACGGAGAGCCCGTAGTTGTCTGTCGAGAAGCGCCGTCAATGGTTCCAACTCTATACCGACGCACGACTGGCGAAAATGTTAGCAGAACCCATCATCCCTGATGTCCTAGGCTAACTGCGCTTATTTCGCCCGTCGAAGAAGAGTAATGTCTAAGCTGGTTGGAACAGATTCGACAGAGTCAAATTTTAGCTTATGAGGCAAATGCCGCGGCGCGGCCACCCGAATGCGGACCGGTCCTTCTGCTGGCAATCGATTTAGCTCAACTTTCTGTCCTCGCCCCACTTCTTGGCCATTCACAAATACCCGAGCAGAAACGGGCCCGATACGCAGCACCGGCGACACCCGTTTCATCCGGACCTCCAACATATAGGTACGCGCTCGTTGCACCACGTCGGTTATCTGCCGAAGCGCGGGCCGGTAACCTTCAGCTCGCAGCTCAATCCGGTGCTGCTGACCCGGAGAAATCTTTACCACCATCGGCGTATTACCCGCGTGTTCTCTGCCATCGATCAGCACGCTAGCTCCTCCAGGTTGAGTAGTTATCCGCAGCTCTGGCCAAAGTATTTTGGTCGCAAACCACAGGTAGAGACCAGCCCCACCTAACCCGGCAAGACCAGCAAATGCCGCCAGGGTTACTACCCGCTCCGTTTTCCTACGACGGGTCCGACGACCAGACTGAGGCGCAGGAGATGAGCTATATTCATCCCGACCGCTGGTAAGAGGCGGTTCCCCTTGATAACCAATATCTCCCTGGCCGGAAAATAACCGGGGTGACGGGGGTTGTGTCTTACTAGGCCCCAAAAAGCCTTCATCCTGCAGCCCCTCTACCAGACTCGCAGGCTCACCCATCCGTCGGTCATTTCGTAAAAATGTGGGTGCGTTATCAACATCAACGCCAACTATGGGCTCTCGAAGAAAGGTTGCGTCGTCTCCCCCTGCAGCGATCGGTGCCCCTGCTAGTCCAGCGTGGAAGTTGTGTCCCAACTCAGAACTACGATTAGGGGTATTTGCACCTTGAGGGAGGGTTGGACTAGCCCCAACTGAATCAAGCTTCGCTATCGCCTGCCGAACCTCCTCTTGCCTCATACCTTCAAGCAGGGTCGAGGCTGAATCCCCTTCCGTCGTAGCATTCCGTTTTTGCGCGACGGGCACTAGGGTCGGAGCATTACCTTCCTTCATACCCGGCTCAAAACTTCGTTCAGTGACGTTTTTTATGGACTTACGAAAGTCCACAAAATCGGCCGTTTCGTTCACCAGTGCCAAAGTTGGGTCCTCAGCGTGAAGGACCATCCCCGCCGCAGAAGCCACAACCGGCAGAGGTGCTTTACCAATCGGGGGAATATCATCCTCCGGCCACGGTTGATCTCCCGATATGTGACCCTGAAACTGGCCCCCGTCTTCATCCTTCATCCACGGGGGAACAGAGGCCATATCTGCACCTGAAGTACTACCAAGATCAGCGTGATAAGGCAGCCATCCTCTTGGTAAACGACAGTCATCGGCAATGCCTTGTATCGTCTCTTTGGAGACAAGATCGCCGAAAATCTCCGGAGCCACCTGCCGAATCCGGTGAGCCAGCCCAGCGGCCATCGCCTGCTCCGACGCCCGCCATTCCGAATGGGCATGAAAAATCTCCTGAAGGGCATCACCCAATCGTTCCGCATTTTGCCAACGCATGGATGGCCGTGGCTCTAAGGCGGTCATGAGAACCTGATCCAAGTCTGAGGGCACGTTGGGGTTGAGCGATGAAGGCCGAGGAATTCGTTTCGATTCGTATCGATGAATAGCCTCCATCACCGAAGCCTGAGCTACAGGATGCCGCCCAGCGGCAAGCAAATACAAAACCACCCCAACACAGAAAAGGTCCGCACGAGCATCTAGGCTCTCGTACCGGACCATCTCTGGAGCCATGTACCCAAACTTTCCCTTAAGCACCCCGGCCTGGGTCTTATGGATTCGCCCAATGGCCCGAGCGATCCCAAAGTCCGTCAGTTTTACCTCTCCCTCAGTGGAGAGCAGAATGTTGGCTGGGGTTACGTCTCGATGGATGATCCCAAGTGGTTCACCCCTCTCATTCTCCCGGGTATGCGCATATTGGAGGGCTCTACACAGTTCGATACCGATATGGACCGCTAACGGCACGTCCAATTTCCGCCCGCTACCCACCAGAGATTCAATCAGTCGCTCGGCGGTAATCCCCCGCACGAACTCCATCGCTATATAATAGTTCCCACTGTCCTCCCCGAGATCCAGCACTGAGACCAGGTTCTGGTGGTTGAGATGTTTCGCGATGTTGGCCTCGTCCACGAGCATGTCGACAAACTGCTGATCGACCGCCAACTCATCCCGGAGCACCTTCAATGCCACCAGCGAGCCAAGACCCGTAGGGCCTCCCACACGAGCCGCGACAAAAACTTCCCCCATACCGCCTACTGCCAAGCGTTTCAGCAAAGTATAGCGGCCTAGTTGATCCCCTACACCAGGCACCATCAGCAGTATCGAACCGCTCGAGAATAAGATCCAGGCCGTAACGTGCTACTTGATCGTTTCATCCTCTGCGCAGGTCAGCTGGACGATAAACTTTGCCGTTGTCGTAGGATGTCATCTACATGCGACCGCGCCAACTCGAGCAACTGGTCCTCGGGCCATAGTCCGTCGAGAACAATAGCACCTTCGAATTCGACAAAAACCCCTCTAAGTCGCTGCAAGGTCTCAACTTTTTCAAAAGCATTTTCACAACCACGACCGGAACGAATCCGGTCGATCGCTACGTCCGAAGGAATATCGACCACCAGCAATACATCTGGATCGGGGGCTATTCTACGCTCAGCCGCCTGAAGCATAGCTCGCTCCAGTCCACGTTCACCCTGGTAGGCCACCGTGGAGTGCCAACTACGATCCTGCACAACAATACGCCCAGCATCCAGGGCCGGACGTACCAGTTCTTCTACATGTATACGCCGATCCTCGTGGAACAACCGCCACTCTTCATCAGCGGGAATGCGATCTCGCTCGGACGCTGCTAGTGCTCGAATTCTGCGTCCAAAGGGGCCATCGGTAGGCTCCCGTGTCGCAACCACATGGTGTCCTTGAGCTTGCAGACACTCAGCGAGATTACGAGCAAGGGTGGACTTGCCAGCGCCATCGATGCCTTCGATAACCACCAATAACCCCGAACCGGCCTGACTCGCTCCCATGCAACTAGGATAAACTCAACACCGCACGAACTTGTCCACCAACACCCGCGATTGCCATCACTCTCGGCGTTTGGGTCATGCATCAGTTAGTGTTTTCATGCATCAGTTGGCGTTAGTTCATGCACCAAAGTCTGAGCATACACTCCGGGTCATCCGCCGGCTGACTCACCATCGGGGTTTCGGCGCCACGCTCCCGACCGGCCCCCTCGTTTTTCCAGGAGTTGTACCCGCTCAATGCTTGCGCCCCTCTCATGGGCCTTGATCATATCGTACAGGTTAAGGGCTGCTACTGATGCAGCGGTTAGTGCTTCCATCTCCACTCCGGTCGGACCCGTGGTCTCAACTCTGGTCTCAATTCGGATCCCATCCACCTGTATCTCTAAATCAACCGTTGCGTGAGAAATGCTCATGGGGTGAGCCAGGGGCAGAAGATCAGCAGTCTTTTTCAAACCACTCAAGCCACCGATACGTGCCACCGCCAATGCATCCCCTTTCTTGAGGGTGGACCGTCGGAGATGTTCCAACGTCTCCGCACCTATCCGCACGAATGCCTCGGCGATCGCTATCCGATGGGTGAGCGTCTTTTGCCCAACATCGATGATGTGGGCACTTCCGTCGGAGCGAATGTGCGAAAAACCAGCCATTGACTAAGCCTACTCCAGGTTTGGCCACTTTCTGATCCTCAATTCGGCGAACAACCCACCACGGTCCTTGGATCCCCCCCGCACCGATCCCCCTGAGCGAGTAAACTCATCCAATGAAACGTATCGCTTCTTGGCGAAACAGGCTCCACTCGGGGTCTTGGGCGCACACAACACGCTGGTGGGTACTCGGGATCATCTTCGGTTTGTGCCTGTCTTCTTCTCCAGTAGATGCGTTCGAATGCCTGGCTGCGTGCGACAATCCGCCGTGTATAGGTGCAGGTAACCCTCGTTTGACTCAAGCGTGGAATCAGCGATGCATACCTTTTTGGATCCGCCAAAATGATCCGCTGTTTACTTCCCAAGACCATGAGAACGCAGTCCTTGAGGCCTTTGCTCAGTGGGGTTCAAAGCTCAACAACTGCACCGATCTCCAGCTAGTTTTCGCCGGTTATACCAACGATGGTGCAGGATTTGGCCCGGATCCCAAGAGCCAAAAAAATGTTATCCTGAGTGTCACTGACCCTGATGAGGCTCGAAGTCTTTTCGGCACCAACGCTAGCAATGAGCCAGATCCTTCCGTCTTGGCCATAACCATCACGATGTTCTCACCGCTCACCGGTGAGATATTTGACGCCGATATCGTACTAAATGCTGTGGCTAATCGATTCTACCTAGTTGAGGACCAACAGGCATGTATTGCTGAAGACTCACCCCGGCCGAATATCGATCTGAGGAACACTTTGACTCATGAGGTAGGTCATTTCATAGGCTTTGATCACGTCGGCGACCCCAATGCGACAATGTTTCCTTCATCTTTAGATTGCGAGACAAACAAACGCAGCCTTTCTGCTGATGACCAAGATGCTGTTTGTGTCACTTATCCGGCCAACCAAGCAGTTCGGACATGCGTACCACCCGAAAATGGGTACGCACAACAAGGTGCGGATCAGTTTCGACGACAATGCGAAAATGCTTTTGAAGAAGGTTGTGGATGCCGAACCTCACCGAGGGACTCAGGACCTAGCCCATCGGTAATCATCGGAATAGTTACACTCCTGGTATTTATCACATGGCGTCAACGCCGCTTCCTATCGTAGTGAACACAGAACTAACCGGAAGCAGCAGGGCCTACGACTAGAGACACGCCTCAACTAGTTCTACACCAATATTAAGGACACGCCATACAGCAGAAATCACTTGGGTTGTACCCAAGTTTCTGCTTCTACGCGGGGCTATGCCCCGCTGCGCGGCCACTTGTTGATTCTTACAGAATCTCAATTCAAGTGGTCTTTGCTGTAAGAAGAGCAAAAAATTCCCACTTATGCGGGCATATTCCCGCGCAACATCCCTTCCTTCCGCTGAACCTCTTTCTTACGAACCAAGTCCAAAGTAACTCGCGCGATGGAGAAATTCTCATCCTCAGCGGTAGTATTAGAACAATGTTCCAGAATCAGGGAGTATAGAAACTTGAAGGCATCACGAGGTTGTTGAAGCTGATCGAGAGCATCTACCACTTCTTGGCGGGTTACCTCTTCATCAAAGAGATTCATAATGGTCACCCGGGCTTTATCCACCTCTCCATTGAGACATGCTCTATAGCGGGCGTTACAAAGATCATACAACATCGCTCCTGACCAAGCGAGGCGCTCTATGAGATGCTGTTTATCCAGCCGAGCTTCACGAAAGAACCCTTCTCGCTCGCGAAGAATCTCAGCGCGGAGCTCCAGCGGAAGAAGCATTTTCACCCCTACCTGACGCATCTGCAAGAACTTGTTGTGAAACATAGGCCACACAAAAGACTTCATTCGATCGGTATCCCCATTGATAGCGGTGGGTTCATCTATTCGGTCAACCAAAACCATGAGTGACTGATACCCGAGGCCATTCAGCAGGTGAATTAACCCATCGAACAGTGCGTACCGAGAACTATCGAGTTCATCCAGGGGGAGCTCTCGACGGGTTTGGTATGCTTTGGCTAAGTAAGCTAACCCGGTGCGAAAACTGGATGTGCCTCGATCATCTACCCGGATAGCGCGCTGAAGCTGACGAGCTGTGCGGCTCAGCCGCCACTCATTCGTAAGCCACTGAAAGCCGGTATATCCTCCCACAAGAAGTAACAAAAAGCTCGGGAGCATCCTCAACCATTGTGAGCCACCCGCCTGACGAGGGACTATTTCGAAGAGTGCCGCAACGGCCCACAAGCACGCCGTAAGCGCTAGAACGAGGGTCCAAATCTTGGGTGCCGTCACACCGCTTCCGCCTCGCAGACGAAGGATATTCTTCAATCGCGCACTTCGGGATCCAATAGTGCCCGGTCGGTCGTAACAAATTTGCAGACGAAGCACCTGACTGCGAGCCTCCTCTGAGAGGTCTCGTAAGACCCGGCGAATATCTACATCTTTCCCTATTTCTAGAGCATCTGAGCGCTCTCCTAAAACCCCATCTATAACTGACGGAACCACCCGCCCCAAAATGCCATCCATGTGGTCAACCAGCGAGAATTGGCGCAGAGCTTGGTCGGGGTTTGGTTCACCAATCGAGCGCATAAACCGGTCTATGATATCGTTGAAGTCATCGTACGCGACCATCCACACTCGGCCTTGACCGTTGGATGCCTTGTCCCGCTGATGCAAAAGTTGGGTAATCTGCAGACGTATCGCCGTCTTTCCGGAGCCGCGTTCTCCGAAAACAACAGATGAAGATGGATGATCCAGGTCGCCAACAATTTTATCGAAATCAGGATGCCGGCATTCGGATTCGATGCGATCGAACACAACATCTTGCCGGGCCTCCTCTGCACGAAACGGGTTGGCTGTTAGTCCATGATGGCGGAGAAACGCGTCGTTATTCATCGGTTGAGTCGCAGCCGGTTTATCACACCTGACAACGATAAGCTTCTCAAGCTAACCACTCATCCAAACTACCGTCAGCGGAACACGAACTTTAGAACTTCTTCGGAAATCATAAACTCATCACCGTCAAGAATGCGTTCCTTCTGAATTTTTACCCCATCTTTCCAAACCCCGTTAGCGGAACCCAAGTCCTCAATATAGTACTCTCCGTTTTCCCGACAGATACCACTATGCTGACGCGAAACCTTAGACGAGGGAATCACGAGGTCGCATGTCCGACTGCGACCAATGATAAAGGTATCTTTGTCGATCTTATGCGTATCCCCAGCACCATTTAGGATATACAAAACCTTTCTTCCTCGATCCCCAGCTTGAACCCCCGACGTCCGTGCCACCGCCCCGCCCGTCGACAGAGCTTCAGCTCCTCCTGGACTGGGTCCCGCAACCATCCGACCAGGACCAACATTCTCGTCCGGAGGTGGGACCTCCTTGGCCATCGGCGTCAGGAAATTGAACCGCCGGGCAAACTCGTAGACCGCTTGGTTTACGACCGCGTGGCGATCGGTACCACAGTCCTCAGCGATCCGCGTGAGGCAATCCCAGAGGTGGTCCGCGATATCCAATTCGCGGCGCGTTCTCCTTGCCATCCGGTGCCGCACGTTAGTCAGATCGCTATCGGTGTCAATTCGCCGGCCTATTGTTCGTCATTTCGGGTTCACTATCGCGCTTTCAGCGGGGTTGTACGTCCCCAACTGCATACCAACGGAGTTTGGTGACCATCACGCCGCTCGGGTGGAAGCCTACCTCCCAACTCCATTTGTCGACGAAGACGCTAGGTTCCTTGACCCCGAGCAATCTCTGGGTCCTCCGGATGGTCGAACCGTTGCTCTCGGTGCCGGCTCTTACGTCATATTGCGCTTTTTCCGTGAAGTAGCGGATGGTCCTGGAGACGACCTTCTACTGTACGAAATCGGGCCAGATGACGCAGAAGCTCGGGTTGCGGTAAGCGTAGACTCCGACCTTTGGTATGAATTTCCCGATAAAGTCGTCGGTCAAGTGACGTCTTTAGACCTAAAAAAAGCAGAGATGCCGTCCATTTTTTTTGTGCGAATTAGGGGTGTAGACATGGCAGGCCACGAGCCAGGGTATGACCTAGATGCGGTAGAGGCACTTCATTGATCTCCACCGCATTACCCTCAGTTTTTCCTGAACTAGATCACCCGCCCGCAGATATCGAGGACGCAGCGATCTACGTTCATTTCCCGTATTGCGCCCATAAATGCTCTTATTGCGACTTTAATAGCCACGCTATCGCGCACGAGGACAAATTATATGCTGATGCAATTATTCAAGAATTTGATCAACGCTCCCACCTTCTGCCTACACCAAAAGGTGTGTCCAGCATCTACTTTGGGGGCGGCACCCCTAGTCGATGGGCACCGTCACAGGTAGAACGCGTCATTCAACACCTGCACGCCTCCGTGCCCATCAATCACGGAGCTGAATTGACGTTGGAGGTAAACCCAGAAAGCGCAACCGTCGAGCGTCTAGAACAATATCGTCAGGCGGGTATCAATCGCTTCTCTATCGGATGCCAGAGTTTTTCCTCTGAGTACCTCACCCAGCTGGGGCGCACACACTCGGCGGAGAATGCACGAACTGTCGTCCAAGCAGCACGCTCAACCGGCGCTTACGTCTCCTTAGATCTTATCTACGGTTTGCCGGAGCAATCCGACGATGGCGCCCTTCGTGATCTGCATCAGGGTATTGCTCTTGATCCCCACCATATCTCTGCGTACACACTAACCATCGAGCCAGAGACGGTGCTCGCCCGTAGGGTTCGCCTTGGGACCTTCCGACCCATGCCTGATGACGACCAAGCTCACTTGATTGAAATGGTGAGCGAAGAGCTCATGAAAGCGGGTTATCACCGATACGAAGTATCTAGTTACGCCAAGCGGGGATATGTCGCACGTCACAACTCTCTGTACTGGCTGGGTGGCTACTACCTCGGGCTCGGTGCCGGCGCTCACTCCTACTTACCGGAAAACGAAGCAAATCAAACAATTGTAGCCTACCGACAAGGCAACGAGCGCGCTCCTGACCGGTATATCGCTAAGGCCTTGAACCACGATGCAATTCATCAGTTTCAAGAGCCCATCGCGCTCCGAACAGCTTTGGCTGAGCGGGTAATGCTCGTATTTCGCTCCGCCTATGGACTCAATATGGAGCATTGGCTCCAGCGTACCTCCACCCATCTCAATGTGGACGTATTCACGCATGCCCTAGAGAATTTGCGCGCGAATGGTCTTTTAACTCGCGAGGGTTCGTGGTGGCGACCGACGACAAAGGGCTTTCTTTATAATGATTTCATTGCAGTCACCATGCTCCAAGCGATTGATGATGCGTTTGTCCAAATGTAGATAATCAATCACGGTCGGTTAGAGCCGATTGACCATCCACGGAGAGGCTTTGTACTTTTACAAAGTTAGGTGAAGAAAGACTGTGGACTTAGACGATCGCCAAAAGGAAGTGTTAACCGCCATCCTAGAGACGTTCATCGCTACGGCCGAGCCGGTTGGTTCACGAACTCTGTCTAAACGCTCATCCTTATCCATCTCGCCGGCCACCATTCGCAACACAATGGCCGATCTCGAAGACATTGGTCTGCTTACGGCGCCTCACGCCTCCGCAGGACGGGTACCTACCCCCCTAGCCTTTAGAGTCTACGTGGAACGCTTAGCCCAAAGGGGACGCATCGGTCCTCGCGAACGGGCCCTAATTCAAGCCATTGCCCTCGGAACCGAAGACATCAAAGATATTCTCCGGCAGGCCGGTCAGGTCCTCAGTGCAATCGCTCGTCATGCGGCTTTGGTCATCATGCCCGAAATCGATGAGGTGCGTTTCGAGTCCATCGAGCTCTTACCTCTCCATGCCAACGCCGTCCTAGCCATATTCGTCGCCCGGAGCGGATTCGTACAGCATCGCGTTGTCTCAGTGGAGTTTGGTGTTGATCGGGATGAATTGACCCGAATGTCCAACTATCTACGGACCATCGTCTCTGGTCGAACCCTCGCTGAGGTGCGCCGAGATATCTTGGAGGCCATGAGCGACGAACGCGCCCAAGCCGACAAATTGATGCGTCATGCCCTGTTTCTTGGTGAGCGAGCTTTGGGTCACCCTAAGAAACAGGACATGCTTGTCGCCGGTCAGGGGGCTTTCCTTGAGCACCCCGAGTTCGCAGACATTCAGAAGATGAGATACCTGCTACGAGCGTTTGAGGAGAAAACGCTACTCCTTCGACTTCTTAATCTGGCGGCCAATTCCCCCATTGACGCCCAAGCCGCCAATAACTCGGAAACTAGCGTTGTCTTCGGATCGGATAGCGCCTCAAAAGAACTCAAAGAACTGGCTGTAGTCACTGCTGCGTACGCGTCCGCCGAAGGCTCCGCGGGACGGGTTGGGATTGTAGGCCCAACACGTATGAACTACTCACGCGTCATCCCTCTTGTGGAGATGACCGCCCAAGTCATCAGTCACCGGTTAGAGAATCAACCGGGCAAGACGAGCGACTCCTAAGGCTAAAGACTTAGGCGCAATCCACGTGCATAACAAATAAACACATCCCATCTTTGTTTACATCCTGACGCCGTAACGAGGGTTTGGCGGGCTGGCCGGACTCAGAGTACTAGACATGTAGCATACGCACGGCGTACGCGCGTTCGTCGGTCATTACAGCTCGAAATAGTTGTTTGCTTGAACCCAGTGTGTAGGCGTGCCAGCTTTACGTGCCGTGTCTGGTGAGACAAATGACGGCGGTACTTCGCCGGATTCCAATAACATCTCAACCAACTCCAGCCCTACCCACGAACCGGAGTTAAACCAGGCTTTTGCTGAGGCTGAGGCCGCGATTGACACCCACTCTCAACACTCACAACCGAGTGTTGAGGTGGCAGGTGAGCAGACATCAGCCGAAGAAGCCGTTTCGGAGGCCATGATCCAAGCAAAAAACGAACTCGAAGAAGCACTTGAACAAACCAGGAAAGAAGCAGCTCAACTGAAAGACCGCTGGATGCGAGCCGCTGCTGACCTAGAAAACCTACGACGTCGAGCAGCCAAAGAGCGGGAGGATGTTCAAAAATTCGGCACCGAACGTCTCCTCAAGAATTTTCTTCCGGTCATGGACGACCTTGATCGCGCTGTTCAGGTTCTGGACGGTCACACCGAGGCAGAAACCAGTGCCACCACAAAGCAACTGTTAGGTGGCGTTCAAATGGTTCAGAAGAAGTTCCTTGCCACGCTAGAAAAGCATGGGGTCACGTCCTTTGACGCGAAGGGGACACCGTTCAATCCCGAGCGCCATGAAGCGGTGCAACAAATTCATTCCGAGCACGAAGTAGGTGCGGTTGCGTCGGAATTGCAGCGTGGTTTTCTCATCCATGATCGGCTGCTGAGGCCAGCGCTTGTGGTCGTTTCTTTAGGGCCTGAAGGCAGCGAGACAGTGCGCGAAGGTTCCGAATGAGCAAGATTATCGGCATCGATCTAGGTACCACCAATTCGTGTGTTTCGGTGATGGACGGCGGTGAAGCTGTTGTCATACCCAATGCAGAGGGTAGCCGAACCACACCATCTATGGTGGCTTTCACGGAATCGGGTGAACGCTTAGTTGGTCAGATAGCCAAACGCCAGGCAGTAACCAACGCCGCGAACTCCATCGCATCCGTGAAACGGTATATCGGCAGAGGCTTTACTTCTGACGAAGTACAACGCGACATCAGCCGTGCCGCTTACCAGGTGACCGAAGCCGACAATGGGGAAGCATGGATACGCATCAGAGATAAATCCTATTCCCCACAAGAGTTATCCGCCATGGTGCTCATGAAGATGAAAGAAACCGCGGAGGACTATCTTGGAGAGGAAGTCAGTGAGTCGGTAATTACCGTTCCGGCATACTTTAACGATGCGCAACGACAGGCGACCAAGGACGCTGGTCGAATTGCCGGCCTCAACGTTCATCGTATCATCAACGAACCTACTGCAGCTGCCCTCGCCTACGGCTTAGAAAAAAAAGAGGCCATCAAAGTCGCGGTATATGATCTGGGGGGAGGTACTTTCGATATATCCGTTCTTCAATTGGGAGAAGGGGTATTCGAAGTACTTTCCACCAACGGAGACACCCATCTAGGCGGAGATGATTTTGATTTAGAAGTCATCAGCTATCTAGCCAAACATTTTGCCGAAACGAATGATGGCATCGACCTTCGTAAAGATGCCATGGCTCTTCAACGGCTTAAAGAGGCCGCCGAAAAGGCCAAACACGAACTCTCCTCTTCAACCGATACCGATATCAATCTACCATTTATCATGGCCGATGCGTCGGGGCCTAAACACCTCAATATAACTATCACTCGGCAAGAACTTGAACAAATGGTAGAGCCACTGATTCAGCGTTCTTTAGCCCCCTGCAAACAAGCTTTGCAGGATGCTAACGTAAGTTCAGAGAATATAGACGAAGTGTTGTTGGTTGGGGGCCAAACCAGAATGCCGCGCATCCAACAAGTTGTGCGGTCATTTTTCGACATCGAACCAAACCGGAAAATCAATCCGGATGAAGTGGTTGCCATCGGTGCCGCGATTCAAGGTGGTGTCTTAAAAGGTGAAGTCAAAGATGTCCTATTATTGGACGTGAACCCCCTCTCTTTGGGGGTTGAGACTGCAGGAGGTGTATTCACCCCCATCATCCAACGAAACACCACCATTCCCGCCAAGAGATCTATGGTTTTTTCTACCGCAATGGACAATCAACCGATCGTAGATGTCCATGTTCTTCAAGGTGAACGGCCAATGGCAGAGGACAATAAAACTCTAGGCCGATTCCAACTTGTTGGTATTCCTCCAGCACCTCGAGGTGTTCCCCAGATCGAGGTTGCCCTCGATATCGACGCTAATGGTATCGTTCATGTATCTGCGAAAGACCTGGGTACTGGCAAATCACAACAGGTTAAAATCATAGCTTCTTCCGGCCTCACGGAAGAAGAAATTGAGCGCATGGTGCAGCAAGCAGAATCCTCTAAACAAAAAGATGCGGACAAAAAGCGCCTTGCAGATCTAAAGAATATGGCGGACGGTCTCGTTTATACCACAGAAAAATCTTTGGAAGAGTATGCTTCGATGCTGACTCCTCGCGATATATCCGAAATACGTGAGGACTTAGAAAGTTTACGGTCAGTATATGAAACTGGGGATATCGAACGAATCCAGGCCGCAATACAACGCCTTGAGGGGTCATCTCACCGTATCGCAGAAGCGATGTATCAAGAGGCCCTCGACGAGGAGAATGAATAACAAATGAGCATACGATGCGCAATAGTTGGCGCTACGGGCATTGCTGGCCAACAATTTTTATCAGCTCTTATACAGCACCCTTTCTTTAAAGTTGTTCGCCTAGCTGCCTCTTCCAAAAGCGCAGGTAAAAACTATCGTGAAGCAATCCGTCAGGAAGATGGGCAAGTATCATGGTACGTGGAGCCTGACTATCTCAATACCTACGCTGACATGATGGTGGAAGACGCAGCAACGATGCCCCTGGAGGGGTTGGACCTAGTTTTTTCCGCTGTTGAATCCAGTGCTGCCCGAGACCTTGAAACTCGTTACGCTGAGCATCTTCCAGTCATCAGCACCACAAGCGCATATAGATATGAGACCGATGTACCAATCATCATACCCGCGGCAAACGGCGGTCACGCACAGCTTATTCACACTCAGCGCACAGCTCGTAAATGGAGAGGCTTTGTAGTTCCAGGTCCAAATTGCACCACAACCGGCCTCGCTATTGCTCTTGCACCGCTGCACCGAGCCTTCGGCGTCGATCGAGTCATCATGACATCTCTTCAGGCGGTTTCCGGAGCTGGTCGGTCTCCAGGAGTGGGCTCCATGGACATAGTAGACAATATCGTTCCGTACATTCCGAACGAAGAGGGGAAAGTCGAACGAGAGACGCAAAAAATACTGGGTCAGCTCGCCGCTGAGGCCATTGACCCCGCCAACTTTCCCATTTCTGCGACCTGCACTCGGGTGCCAGTCCTAGAAGCTCATACCGAGACCGTTTACGCGGCTCTCTCTAAGCCCGCCTCACTTGCTGAAGTTCGCGAAGCTATGACCACTTTTGGTGGAGACATAAATCCCAGTACCCATCCCTCGGCCCCCAAACAATGGATCACGCTTCATGACGATCCATTTAGACCACAACCAAGAGTGGACCGAGATGTCGACGGAGGTATGACCACCAGCGTTGGCCGACTGCGCGAAGAAACCGTATTAGGTATCGGCGTGAAATTCGTGCTGGTCTCGCACAATACAAAAATGGGGGCCGCCAAAGGCGCACTTCTAGTGGCAGAAGATTTAAGACTGCGCGGCTTTCTATAAGGGCTGAGGCTCAGCCTTTCATTGCGAAACAGCTATGAGGCTCTCTAACATACCCCCATGCTATTGAGGGCTCGTACCAGCGACCAAGCATCTGCTCTATCGATGTGTGCTCGCCTACCTACACAGCCCATCCAAGTAGCGGCGTGGATTCATGACGGTGGGCTGCTCAGATCCCCCTCTACTAGCGTCCTCTACCTCGAGTCATCGGGAGGCGGTTTAGCTTTCATTTCCGAGCTAGGCGTCGTTATGCCCCACTTGCAACAAAACGAGAATATTTCTGAACTGGCGTGGCGTATCGGCTCTTCCGCTCGAGTTGTGGTTGGTCCAAGCAAAACAACCAAAATGCTTTGGTCCCAACTTGAGAAGTATGGGGCGGCAGCAAGATTAGTACGTGACCAGATTCACTATTCGATCACATCTGCCACCTTTCGCGAGTACCCTCACAATGTATCCTTAAGCATTGCCTCCCTAAGTGATCTACCAGACATTGTTGATGCATCTGCGCGCATGGCCATTGAGGAATCTCAAGATGATCCCGCCAGTCGCAATCCAAAGGCATTTCGGACCCGTATTGCTGGCCGCCTACTGCACCGCAGAGATTTTATCCTCCGCCAAGGTAAGAAAATTGTTTTCAAAGGGAACGTCTGTGCCCTGAGTCCTTGTGGTGGGCACATCGAGGGCATCTACACCCTTCCCCATGCCCGAGGACAAGGCATTGGACGCGCGGGCATCACATGGATTACGCGTTGGATCCTAGCTCAAAGCCATCGTGCAACCCTCCTGGTAAACAAAGACAATGTAGTTGCAAGACGGCTGTACGAATCTATCGGTTTCCGTCAATCATATCCAAGTCGTACCGTGCTCGCCAGATAGGTCGTATCCCCCTCGATGCCACCGTCCTGTCGGCCAGCTAGGGCATCAACTAAGGTTGAGCTCCCCAGTTACTTAATAGTCTAGAGGCAGCCGCAGCGGCTTCAGTGTCTGCTGTTGCAACAAGAAGCCTTGCTCAATAAGAGCTCTCACAACAACCCGCAAACATCTCTCCAGCTGCGGCAGATCCAATCGCTCACCGTCTGCAAAACGGACCAACAACTCATTAGTCTCGTCCAGCGACAATAGCTTTTCCAGTGCCTCTCGCTGACGTTGCGCATCTTCACCTAGTACCACCTCAACCTTTGGTATATCGGTTGGTAAGATTGCTGCGTTCAGATGTACAGAAGCGGGAGAGCTAGTCACGGTAGACCCATCACTCGCTGCGGGGAGAAGTTCGCGCGTGGGTATGCCATCTAAAAGAGGAGGAGCAAACGCCCCCTGCCTAGAGCGTAATTCCGTGTACGCTGGTCGCTCACTAACGTCAGTCGATTCGTGCTGCCATGATTCCCATTCGCTGGCATCCAGCACCACCGTAAACATCTCATCGTCGGACTCGCCATCACAAGCCACAGACGAGGCATATGCGGTCCGGATCGCTAATTGAAGTTCGGATTCCTCTGCAACCATCCACCGAACAATAATCCCGTCCAAAGAGAGAGCCCGAACCAGCTGAGCGGCCCTAGCATGCAGAGGATCAGCGCAAGCAATCAGCACACTATTTCGGCCATTTTCGACAGTACGTTGCAGGGGTAAGGCTCGAGCTTCTATCGCCCGTTCCCGAGACAAGATCTTGCGAGCCTCTGGTGACGAGCGCACCTCGTCGGGCTGCCATCGAGGGAAGCCCAACCGCTCCACAAACGCTCTAACAATCTGGGTTTCATCAACGAAACCAGCCTCTACTAAAACTGTGCCTAATCTTTTTCCAGATGCTTGTCGCTCCTGGAGGCCATAGCAAAGTTGCGCATGGTTAAGCAGCCCTAGCTCAACCAGCAGCGTGCCCAAGCGGTCTTGTCCGCTGTTTCCTTCCCTTCGCAGACTAGTAGTTCCCCCTCACACGAATTTACAAGGATGTCCGCTGATTTGGCAAGGCTTGTCAAAGCCTTGACCGTGAACACAAACTCACTGCCTCCTATTCGCCATCAAGAATTTGATTCTGAAACTAGCCAAATTGCTACGACAATGTGGAGTCATGCTCAGCTACCTTGCCTACGTAGCACGACTGGTATAGGCAGCTCGAAGATTTCGAGTATCCTATGTCACTTCGCAACTTTGCCTTCCAGCGGGCATTCGCCAAACTGTTCGTATACAATATCCTGTTCGAGGACTCCGAATCCGACGAGAGATACCTCGGTTTGGATGAGAACTCGTCGATTCTTTCGATTACGGGAGCGGGCTGTGGCGTAGCAAGCATGATGAGCCGACGTCCCCAACGGCTCGATGCCGTAGACATCAATCGTCATCACTTGGCCCTCGCTGGACTCAAAGTGATTGGAGCTCAGCACCTAGCGGACTACGATATATTTTACCAGCTGCTGGGCCGAGGCTATCTACCGAAAGACGCTCAAGGTACTGTCGCTTCTCTCGGTGAGCATATGCCCGCTTGGATGGCAAACTACTGGCGGAGGCACTGGCGACGATTCTCACGCAACTCCATTTACATGCAGGGCCTAACGTCCCGCATGCTGATGGGTTTAAGAAAAATGTCTGGTACAGACGCCTTGTGGTTGACGGATCTCATCGAGGCCCCTGTGGAGGAGAGGGAACGAGCAATAGATGCTAAGATCACTCCGGTATTGACCAGTCCCTTTGTTCGAATGTTGATGGCATCACCTATTCAGCTCCTGGCTCTAGGTATCAACTTCAACCAACGGGATAAAATATTGGAGAGTGAGGGTGATGAAAACCTGATGGAGTTCTATGTTAATCACCTTAAACGACTAGCTCATACCGATCTCGCGACCAACTGGTTCGTTTGGCATGCCGCAACCGGGCACTTTAATCACGACCATCCGGACGCAGTACCCCCGTACCTTCGACGGGATCGCCATGAGCGCTCGTCGGACACTAGTCCTACAACGGTCCGGTTCCATCACGGGAATATCTTCGATCGACTGGAAAACGCCGGCACAAACACCTGGACACACTACACACTATGTGACGCCCCCGATTGGATGCCCCAAGACGTCCAGTCTAAATTGCTTGATGAGATTTTTCGGACCAGTAAAGATGGAGCTATTGTTCTCGCCCGATCTGTCGAGCAGGACTCATTCATTGAGCGTATAGATGACGGTAAACGATTCCAACTCCTAGAGAATGAATCTAACAGAGCCACAATGGAAGATCGTAGTCGTCAATACCGTCGCGTAGATTTTTTCCGGGTGAACCATTGAGCGATTCAGCACGTGAGGACCACCGTGCCTTCTTGAACCGATATTACGGAGTCTCTCGTCGTATCTATGATCTAACTCGGCGATACTTCCTCCTAGGTCGTGAGGCCGCCATCGCTCATCTAGTAGAGGAACAATGGGAGACGTTGATTGAAGTTGGACCAGGTACCGGTCGGAACCTCAGAAAGTTGAAAAACAAACGTCCCAACGCCTCGTACGGTGGTGTTGAGGCGAGCGATGCTATGTTAGAGCACGCCAAAATCAAGGTGCCATTTGCTCGCATGGTCCATGGGTTTGCTGAGACTGCGGATATGACCAGTATTCTAGGTAAAGCACCCGATCGTATTCTTTTTGCTTACTGTCTATCTATGGTACAAGAACCTCTTGCGGCTTTAGAGCACTGCCGTCGCCAACTCGCGCCAGGGGGTGAAGTTGTGGTTGTTGACTTCGGCGATCTCAGCGGATGGCCATCCATACCCCGAGAATATTTCCGGAGCTTCTTAGACACCTTTCACGTCCGACCTCTGCCCTCTTCTGAGCTCGAAAGCTTGGCTTTTTGGCATACGCACGGCCGCGGGCAGTATTGGTCAATGTTCCGTTTCAGTCCTCTTGAGCCTTAGCAGCCGGTTGATCTAGCCCTGCACGCATCTATCGGCCAGTCTTTCCGTGAAACGTCCTGACCACTAAGTCTCTCCTCGGTCACGTACCGCCAGGTACGCTCGCCTCGTCGTCAGAGCGTTTAACGAAAAGCCGGCCTCGATAGTTACACACATGGCCAAATCAACCGGCTGTTTGGACCTATCTTTAACATCGGACTTTAACATCGGACGTGCTCGTTTTTCGCTCGGTCCCGATTAGGGCGTGTCTTTACCCTCCGGCTGTGGAGATAACGCCGTAGCCCGCGCTTGTGAGGGGTCGGCCACGGAGGGAGGGTACGGGATGTACCCTCCCGAGGGAACCGAAAGGGGGGCGAAGCCACCGACCCTTCACAAACACGGGATACAAGTCAGAACGCGGTCCGGACGGGAAAGGCACGCCCTCAGACGTATTCCGCCTAACAAGGTATTAGTACGCCTCGTAAAATCTCTTCCAGATCTTCGGAGCACGCATTAGGTATCCGATAGCGCTCCAGAATACGTTGATTTGCTTGTTGGGCTTGCCCCATATTCATGAGAATCTTACCCCCATAGCTCGTCCGAATTTCTAGATCCTCTGAACAAGAAGTCTGAGCTAAGATTCTCGCCATATCTTGAATATCCACCGGTTGTTTTCCGTTGATAGATAAGACCGTTGTTTCCGTGAACTGTTGATAACCAACATTAACTTCGTCCGCAAGCACCTGCGAAACGACAACAATTCCCTGGCATTCTTTTGTAGGCAACCCCTCATAGTAGATATGAAGAAGTTCTTTGGGCGCCTGGTGCCACCACTTCGACCATGCCTCTAAGAAATCACGTGACAGCGGCTGAAGAACAATACCTCCGCAAATGATATAGATAGGATTCTGTTCATATCGACTACAACCCACCAGTCGCGCGTCTTCTTTCAACAGCAGCTGTAGTTCGTGAGCCTCCCCATCCCGTTGAATACGAGCTTGAACCGTGTCACCGATATGATGATCACCCAACACAACATCAAATGCGGTGCGAATGTGTCCTTGATAGAGAACCGTAGCATTTTCAGCCACTGCATAGCCATCTAGGTGCAGGAGGACATCTCCTTCCTGTATGTATCCGAAGGCGCTACTTCCATATGCTATGCCCGTAACAAGAACTCCCCCTTCACTTCGCCCCAACCCATATCGACGCCGAAGGGCTGGGTTTTCCATTTTCATGGTCCGAATTCCTAACCCGGGTAGGCGGGTGGAACACCGATTACGCACCGCAGACAGAAAGTGACGAATAAGGGGCACCGGAACGATCTCACCTATAGCCTCCGCACCTTCGCGAGTCTGAAAGGCGATCCCCACGACCCGATTACTATCGATTACCGGTCCCCCGCTATTGCCATCGTTAATGGCAGCATCCACCGTGACCGCCAGTGCGTTTCGCTGCGAATGGGCGTACTCCTGCACCTCTATGCGCGAAACAACCCCCTCCGTGATCGAGACTTCTTCACCTCCAACCGGATACCCAACCACAGAAACGCGATCTTGAATCCGAGGTAATTCGCCAAGCTCCGCTACTGGAACCGCATCTAGGTAGTTTGCATCACCACGGTTGTCACCCAATGCTCGTACTTCAAGGAGGGCCAAGTCCAAGTCGTGTGAAATCGCCACAATGTGAGCCACAACTTTGGTCGGATCGTTAAGCTTCTGAATCTGAACAAACGTTGCATTCGCAACCACGTGCGCACCGGTAAGCACCTGTCCGGGGCCAATAACCACACCGGAACCGGACGAGCTGGATGGGGAAGTCCCCATCCACGGAGCGTCATAGTCTGGTTTCTGCGTGGTCGCGTGCACCTTCACAACGGAGCGAAAAGTCATGGGCTAGGCACCAGAGCGAAAAAGTACCCTGATGTCCAAAGCCGAGCGTCACCATCGTCAACCACCCTCTCAAAGGATCTTCATTTCCAGCCGAATGGTAAGCTAATGGCTAGAATTACCGAAACGTGGTCCTATGCGGTGGCGTGGATGATGCTGTGTGTCAGCACATGCGTCATCACTTCGTGTTCCGCGCCAGCCCCTACGGAGTACGTACGAGTTCTTGAGCACCTCGCAGACATCTCGGATCGGCATCAAGACAACTGCCTGCAAATGGGTCGAGCCCTCCTCCAGTACCTAAACGGAGAGAAAAGCCGGATCATCCGCGACTACCAGGATCATCTCCGTCGCTTAGCCCCATCCGATAGAGACCTCCTGAGCACTAGCTCACTCAAACCACGTGTAAAACACGCTATGGAGCGCCTTGTACCCGGCAGTAAGAAATGCGCGGAAGACGCGGGGGTGGCCGAAGCCTACCAACAAATCTGGAAAAATACCGCGTATGCAACAAAACGTGCCGCTACGGACCGGCACCATCCTACGGTAGTGCCGTAACAACCAACGTAGCCGAGACCGCCATAACAATGGACGCACGCAAGACGCAACCCGCCGCCGCCTTGGCGGCCTTTGCCGCTTGGTCACATTCTTGAGGAACCACCGGGCCGTCAGCGGACTCCCGACATCCATCCATGGAAAGCATAGGGCAAACGCGATACAACCCCTGGCAGGCAGCCATGGCAGCCACCAAGAAGGGCAGAAAAGTAGTTAAGCGCCACACTCGCTCCCAACCGTGTTCAGCCATGAAAATGGTCATCCCCAACCCCATAGCCAGCCCAAGCACAGACAATCGCAGCCGGGCATTCTGCCCACTAGCGCAGAGATTTGCCCCCATAAGAGGTCTCTTTTGACTGTGTGTCACACGCACTTCTTGAGTATAGCGCACCACAGCCAGTCTAAGATATCCAAAGAAGCCCGCGGTCTACGTCGGGCAAGCGATGTGTTCTGATCCTTTCGGAGGTACCAATGCGTTCTATTCGCAGCCAACTCTTTGATCTGCGTCCGGGTGAAGGATCCCTTGTTCTAGAATCCGGTCTGACGCTATTTGGGCTGATCGCTGCCCACACCATGCTCGAGACCACAAGGGACACTCTCTTTCTTGGGCATCTAGCAGTAGGTAACCTCGGCCTCGTATACGTATTACTTGCGATCGCCTCCTTGTTCGCAGCCAAAGCAAATCACGGCTTTTTACGAGCCTTTGGGCACCGAAACAGCCTGATCATCACCCTTCTCCACGCTGCCTTTGGCAATATTATCTTCTACCTTTTACCGCCTTCAGCCCCAGTTGTGTTCGCGCTGTACATCTGGAGCGGCCTGCTAAGTTCCATACTGGTCGTCCAGTTTTGGATGATGGTCGGCCAAATCTACACCGTGGCTCAGGGCAAGCGTCTCTTTGGCCTAATCTCGTCAGGAGGCGTACTGGGAGCAGTTGTGGGGGCATCCCTCTCCCTCGCGGTCCTCGACTACGCGAACGTGCAAGAACTTCTGCTGGTGGCCACCGGCATTTTCCTAGCCACAGCGCTCTATGTCACCAACCATGAGGTAGACAGACTTCCCGTAACATACTCAGAAGAATCAACAGCATCAAACCAAGCCGGTTGGCACAGTGGCTTAGGCCTGTTTGGCGACTATCCATACCTGATTCGTCTATCCCTACTTGTGGGTATATCCACCGCAACGGTACTTGCGACCGATTACCTATTTAAAGCAGAAGCTGTTCGGACGATTAGCGCTGATGAACTGGGACGATTTTTTGCCCAATACTATGCAGTCCTCAATACGAGCGCATTGATCGTCCAAGTTTTCCTATCCAGCTCGCTCATACTAAGGGCGGGGGTTATTAATGCTTCTTTGATCTTACCCACCCTCCTCACCATCGGTGGCGGCCTAAGCCTCATCTTCGGAGGTAGTCTTTTCTCCTTCGTCACCAAAGGTGCTGATGGCTCCCTGCGCCATTCGCTTCACCGCATTTCGACTGAGCTCCTTTGGTTACCGCTGCCTGAGTATGTACGAGAACGAGCGAAAGGCATTGTTGACACCGTTGTTGTGCGCTCTTCCCAGGCACTGATTGCTACCATATTGATCGTGATGAGCGCGTTTCAGGTCGACTCCTCTCGACACTTGGCAATCATGGTGTGCATACTCGGGGGTATTTGGCTATTTCTCGGCTCGGGACTCAAGAAACCATACGTTGATCTTTTCCGAAGTGTGATCAACCAACGCTTGATCGGTCGTGTTGAATTTGATCTTCGATCGGTAGAAGTGGTGGTTGAGGCCCTCTCTGACCGAAACCCACTTACCGCAATTGCCGCCATCGAGTTACTACATGATTCGGGGAGAACACGTCTCATTCCCGCCCTAATTCTATATCACGAATCTAACGAGGTCCTGCTACGAGCTTTGGAAGTTGTGCCCGCCAAAGAACGAGACGATTGGGTACCACTCGCACAGCGACTCCTTAATCATGAACAGGAAACTATCCGTGTAGCCTCCCTACGAGCCCTAGCTCGCCATGGGCATATCCAACTGATTGGCCATCAACTGCACGATATATCTCCGTGGGTGCGTGCTCATGCTGCATTTTGGATAGTCAGCCAAAATAAAAACCAGCCGGATCTCCACGATTCCATCCAGATGATACTGGAAATCACCGGCCCCTCGGGTCGAGAAGCTCGGCGTGGTCTGCTCGAAGCCATCGCTCAAGCTGGTGATAAACGTTGGGCAAACCTCGTTCTGAAGCTGGAAAGTAGTAGCGAACCCGAGGTTGCACTCACGGCTATCCGCTCTATGCTTCATATTCGCGATCCGCGTTTTCTCCCTCTCCTCATCCGCCGGCGAGCCATTCGTGAAGAACGTCCGATGGCTAAAGAAGCGATCGTTGCCTTCGGAGATGATGCCCTACAAAGCCTCGTCGCCACGTTACACGATGACACCACCAGCCCTCGGATAGTGATTCATATTCCAGAGACAATCGCTGGTATCCGCAGTAAAAAAGCTCTCAAGATCTTGATGGAATGCCTGGAGAACATGGACGATGGGCGCGTACGCTATAAAATTTTGCGGGCGCTGGCTTATCTCACTTCACGATCATCCTTGCGAGTGCCCACTCGGACCATAGAGCAAAGAATTAGGGCTGAGCTAGGAGAATATATTCGGCTCACTGCGCTGCACCAATCACTGGTGCCAGAACTCACATGGATACCTTCTGGTACCTCCTCCTCATCAGGCCCAAACAACGAGCCGCCCCACGCGGCCGCAGCTCAATTGCTACTAGGTTTACTCAAGGACAAACGCGAACAAGCTTTCATCCGCATTTTCTATCTACTCCAAATTGGGTTTCCCGACGAAGACCTCCGGGCGATTAGGCTTGCTGCACAATCCAGTGATCGAAAACGGAGGGCTCAAGCGCAAGAATTTTTGGATGCTCTTACAACCCAAAGCCAAATCACTGAGATCCGTCCTCTGCTTCGCATACTCATCGACGATCTCTCTGATGAGGCATTCCTCAGCCGAGCATTGTCATATATCTCGTACGAGCCGCCTCCAGTTCCAGAACAAGCACTCCAAGAACTACTGCAAAGCCAGGATGAGACCTTATCCAGGCTAACACTCTATTACATACTTAGTTCCGACCAAGGCGGGCGGCACCAGGAAACCATCGAAGCTCTTCATCGTCGTTCGAGCTTCCAAGATCTGATCAACCTCTTCCCTCAATTGGGTCTCAAGTCCCCCAGTTTTTCCTAATGCCTGATACTAAGCACACCTATATTCAACGGGAACTCTTTATTCGAAGCTTCTTCGGCGTCCCCACTCCAGCAGAAATGGTTGAACTATTGGTCGAACGAATGACCGATAAAGTCTTTTCACCAGGAGACATTTTGTACACCGAAGGTGACCTCCCCGGCGAGATCTTTTTTGTCACTGAGGGAACCGTTGAGCTCACTACCAACGGACAATCTCCATGGATATACAGCGGTACATCTTTCCTGGGATCCATTGACGCTACCATCGAACAAGCTCACTCAAGAACTGCGCGAGCGCTTACTAGAGTTTGTGCAAGTGTGATGAGTTTCGATGAATACGTTCGTATCACCGAAGACTTCTTCGACTTTGCAAAGAACACCATGCTCTTATTGGTGAAAGCAACCTATGATAAAGCTTTGAAGTTAGCTCCGGACGAGATTTTCCCTAAGACCCAGCAACCCACTGGATGGTCTAGGGATTATACGTACCTAGATGAAGTTCAGAGAATCCTCGTACTCCGCAATACGGCCCCGCTAAGAAATGCATCGGTTCAAGCACTGGCACTCCTCGCGCAACACACCATCGAAGAACGGTATCAGGAAGGAGAAATACTATTCACCGCCGGCGACCGCAACCTGGGGGTATCGTTCGTGGCTGATGGTTGGGTATCGGTTCATACTCAAACTCCACCAACAATGAGTAAGGTGGGACCAGGATGGCCGATGCTCGGCATCGTCAGCTTCAGCCCAGATGCCTACATATTGTCAGCAACCGCGCGAACAGACGTTATTATCCTGCGCATACCGCACGAAGACATGTACGATGCAATGGAGGAGCACTTCGCCCTCACTCGATCTTGGTGGCAGTACATCGCTGCTGAGAACAAACGGGTGTTGACCGCTCTCGGTCGCCACTTTCCTGAAGTTCATTTGTAAACTTCTCCCAAGAAAGCCACTGGGTCTTGAATGGCTCAGTGAACTTCTACATAACTCGGGTCAGCAAACAGATACTGTCAGCGCCAGCCATAATAGGTGGCCCGTATACCAGTGCTTCCACTGTATACGGGTGTAACTCGTTACAACATGAGATAGGCTACACTGACTCCCGGTTTAAGGAATGAGGGATGTCCACACCTTAAGTATATAATTTTACTAGACAAATAGTGAGATGTTGGACTTCGGACCACATAATTTCCCACAATCAACCTGAAGGGAGTGAACATCGCATGTATACGAGGGATCGCGGACTGTCGCCGTCCCCACGGCCGACAGCCCTCGAGGAGGGAATTTTGAACCCACAGGCTGGTGCTTGGCATCCGTCGGTGACTTCGCTTTCGTCAGTAAAAGAGGACACACACTCTCGCGAGTGCGTAAGAGACAGTCCATCGCATCGTACCAAAACGCAGATCCACTCCGGTAACGTTGACTTCGACCACGCTCTTGGGAGAGCGACATAATGGTGGCTCTTTGCGTCTGTCGCGCCCAGGCTGAATTTCTGGTTTGGAGTGCCAAACTGGACGTGCAACGCCTTTCTTCCCTCGTTCCGGGAGGAATTCGGACAACCATCTGCACAGCAAACCGTCGTTCGGGGGTCACCACCCATTCCATGCCCCCAATAGAGAGCACAAGCTGTGCCACTATCGAAGACGGTAAATTTACCCTATATTCCTACATTTTTGTAGGTCAAGGCCGTCGGGGCTACGCTCCCGTCGGAAATATGCACCGTGTCATTGCCTCAACAGAGTCATAAGGACACCATTCGGAGCGTGGAAGTGGCGAGTATTCGCACGTCTTTGGAAGAACACGTATACAACGAGACCAACAAGCTCTCGTTATTGTCCCTGATGTCTGAGATGTGTGAGGGCCCTCTTGGCGATGAAACCATTTTGGACAATGTGCTGAACCAGCTAGCTTCAAGCCCAACGTTCAGCACCATCTGCCTTTTTGTGATCGACCGCGGACATCAAGAAGTTGTGCTCGACAGAGCGCCGGACTTGACTGCAAACAATCGAAAACGCAGCCGTTTTACGATTAAAGGCAGTTTTTGGGAAAATGTTCTGACCTCCGGTCAGCCGGCAGTTATTGAGCAACTCAACCACCCCTTGCCCACCGGGCTTGATCGACTAAACCCTCCCATACCCAAACGAGCAGCTTCCAGCGAAAACGGGGGCTTTATTGCCGTGCCGATAAGGTACGGCGAGGAGCTCGTTGGGATTCTAACCAGCTTCTGGACCCCTCACAATGTCCACAGCCTTCAAGAAGACATCTCCGTCTTGCGGATAGCAGCTCAAATGATCGCGCCAAACGCTGCGGCCCGACAGGCCCAAGTATGTAAAGGCGTTCCTAATAACATGCCTGATGTCCAAATTTTAGGACGTTCAAAGGCCACTCGAAGCGTGATAGATGCGATCCGTACGGTCAGTCCATCGGACTCAACAGTGCTGATTCTCGGCGAAAGCGGTACCGGTAAAGAACTGGTGGCAGACGCCATCCACCGATCAAGCCGTCGCCGAGAAGGTCCTTTCGTGAAGGTCAACTGTGCAGCCTTACCAGAGGGAGTGTTGGAGAGTGAGCTTTTCGGCCATGAGGTCGGCGCTTTCACTGGCGCCATCCAGCAGCGGATTGGACGGTTTGAGTCAGCGAGTCATGGAACCATCTTCCTCGACGAAATTGGGGACCTCCCGGTCAGTACCCAAGTGGCTTTGCTGCGTACGCTTCAGGAACGCACCCTCCAACGCGTAGGCGGAAACATAGATATTAAGGTCAACGTTCGAGTCATAGCAGCAACCCACCGCGACCTAACGTCCGCCATCGCTAGCGGCGAATTCCGGCAGGATCTTTACTACCGTCTTGATGTATTCCCTATTCGCGTTCCCTCGCTGCGGGAGCGACGCACTGATATCCCACTCCTCGCAGACCACTTCGTCGAGCGCTACGCCGAAACCAACCGCAAGCAGGTCCACCGAATCTCCAGCCGAGCCATAGATATGCTCATGGCTTACCACTGGCCGGGCAACGTCCGGGAACTAGAGAATTGCATCGAACGCGCCGTGCTCCTCTGTGAGGATCACGTAATACACGGGAGACACCTTCCACCCACCTTGCAGATGGACGGTGCCAAGCCATCCAACAAACAAGGCTCCCTTGAGGTCACCTTGGACGCTATCGAACGGGATATGCTAGACGAAGCGCTTAAGACCGCAAAGGGTAATATGGCGGAAGCCGCACGTAAGCTGGGGATAACCGAGCGAAAGATGGGTCTGCGGGTCCGTCGCTACCATTTGGATCCGCGGCGGCACCGTCAAACCCGCTAGAACCGGCTGTGCATCCGGCATGGAACTATTGCTAAGCACCAAGTTTAACCGAACAATCGGACTCGGAAGGAGAGCCAGCCGCAGCGAAGGATCTGTGGTCTCAGGAGAGTCTGATGAAAAAGCTATGAGCCACTATCGTATGGCATTTTCAAAAGTCGAAACGATGGGCCTTAGTAGTCAAGGTAGGCCTACATCTAGGTGATGACATCTAGCAGGCCATCGGAAAAGTGGGATGGGTGATCCGCGAAGTATCTTTTCGAAACATATTGCCCTCGAGTACGTTCACGCGGTGGAAATCGGAAACAAAAACCTCGGTGTTCTTTGCCGTACTTTGCTCACAAAAGTGGCGCAGGGGGGAAACTAACCATTCTGAAGGGTACAACAAGATTCTCTTCTTAGGCTGAGGCTCAGAAAGGGTATTCTGATGAGTGGGAGAAAAAGGCGGAAGTGCATATACGGGAAAAGGGTATCCATCTCAGTGTACAAAGATACGCCCTATGGGCGTCGTACGGACAACTGATAACCCTGCAGGTTTTTTCCGGCGGGACCCAGAGCATGCTTAGGTCACGGTGGCTTGCTTGTCTGGCGTCTATGGACTTGAGGGAAAAGTGCCTAGCAGATACAAAAAGACTCCTCGCCACAAAACGATGAAAAAC
>JAHQVK010000138.1 GCA_019634385.1 Myxococcales bacterium
CGTTTGTTTGACGTATGCGGAGGCATAGTCTGGGGTAGGTTATCTTGTAAAAGATGGAGCAAAGAAGGCGTATACTGGTCGTATGCGCTGGATGAGAAGCTAAGCGGGCCGGAGTGTTGGAAGACAACGACTGCTCCGAAGCATGCTTGCAGGGCCGTAAACGGTCGACTGGAGTTGCTTTTATCGTGGTTTTTCAGTCCGCGCGCTTTCACCAGGGTCGTACATGCAGTCAAAAGGATGTACCTCATAGTAGTTTGGCGCCGAAGAAAGAGGCAAGGACCCCAGTAGTATTGGGCAGCTGGCCTGAGCAAGCCTAGCATGGTAATTATGATACCGAGTATAGGATTTACTAATATTGAATATAGGATTTATTAATACCGGGTGTGGTATTTATCCATACTGAGTATAGGATTTATTAATACCCAGTATAAGATTGAGTAATTGTGGCGTTTCGGGAGGCTCCGGCATCGTCTATGTCCGGCATCGTCTATGACTTTCCCTTGATTCGGCCGAGGACCTTGTGACTACAGGCACGCGAGTGACCGAGTGGCTCTCAGGCGTAGCTAGGTTTCTTCCCGTCCTAATGCTCAGTTAGGCCAAGAGTCACCTGTAGATCCTAACTCACTTTTCCGATGGCCTGCTAGTAGCGAACGTACGATATTATGCATGATAGCCTATGCAGACGTAGGATCCGTCGGTGTGGCTGGTGAGTAATACTAGGCACGTACGTCGTACCACATTTTAGCGGGTCGATCTTGAAGTGATGTGCCCGGGAGGCGGCTTGGCATACAGACAGCAGTTAAGATGGCAGCGTAGAGCAAAGACCGCTTGAATGGATTCAGTAAGAATCAGCAAGTGGTCGCGCAGCTGGGCCTGGCCCGGCGTGACCGCAGGAACTTGGTTTGAACCCAAGTGATCTCTGCTGCACGGGGGATACGGGGTGGAAAAGCGCTCTCGGTGACGGGGTATGAAAGCGTGCATTAAGGCGAGCATGGCAAGTATCACCCATCCCACTTTTCCGATGGCCTGCTAGTAAGTGAAGACCGTCTTGCTTTGCCGGCTCAACCCGGAAGGGCTCTGGGAGGATGGGCTTGGCTTGGTACTCGCGATCTTTGTGGTGGTGTGTTTGTTGGTGATGTTGTTGCCCCACCGATCGGCTTTGAGCGCGGTCTGAGACTGAAACTACAGATCTACCCGTAGCCTACTGGAGAATGTGGTCATGGGCCACGGCCACGTTTGAGATGGTAAGTGAAGGCCATGTGTACGCATTGTTTGAGCTCTTCAACGGGCAATGGTTGATCAACGTCGAAGATGAGACTTCGATTGCCGCCAAACTCGAATGTTTGAGGAAATAGTTCGCGGAATGTCTCGACGAGAGTGGTTTGGCAATGAAAGTACACCGAAAATTTGTGTGGGCGTTTCGGCGTGTGTCCCACCCTCACAGTGGTCCCCGTGCGGGGGATGGTTGGCAAATAACTTGGCTGCCCCCATTTTAGGGTCTCCCTTATGGGTGATATGGGCGCCACATCTTCAGCCACTTCAAGTATGAGCTTCCGAACTTCGAACAAACGATTTCGGATTTTTGGTGACAGAGATTGGTATACTTTTGAGACCTCGGGAGAAGAAAGCGCCCCCGAGATCACTTTGCTGGTGCTCGGTTTTTTCACTGGTGCCACTGCATCAGCCCGTAAACTGGCTGCCTGCTGATTCGGCCATGTGTGTAGCTGTCGAGCAAGGCTTTTCGTGTAACGCTCTGACGACGAGGCGAGCGTACCAGGCGGTACGTGACCGAGGAGAGTACAGGCTGCTAGAGGTCAACGACTGGCTCGATTAGAGTTACTTGTTGCTGGTGGACTGGCTTTGCTCACCCCAGGTTTCCGGGCGAGTCCAAAAAGCATCTTCACGCCCGGCGTAGTATCCACGCAAAATGGCATCGATAGCTTGGGAGGCTCTAAGAGCCGAATGTCCACGAGAGGGGCAACAGATCTTGCCGCTTCTTAACTCTTCCACGATGGTTTCCACGAGTGGTTGATGAACGTGAACTGGTTGCTCAACTATGATTTGATGACTTTCGTTGCCAACTTTCAACTCTAGGGGTTCGGACCCGAATACACTAAACTCAAGAGAGCCCTTGTCCCCGAGTAAGCGCATGCAGTCGCGAGACTGGGCCGCATCGAAGGCGTAGCTGAGTCCGCCTAGAATCCCTGAAGGAAATCTTAGGCTCGCTTGGATGCTGTTTTCCACGAGAGGCTTGGCAGATTTGGGCTTCGGACGCCGGTCGGCGTAGCCAGAAACCTCTCCGATAGGTTCCACAAGGAAGTCCATCAGGTCGAGGACGTGAGATCCTAAATCCAGGAACAACCCGCCGCCGGAGTTGGCAGCGTCTTCGCGCCACGGTATCTCAGCCTCTGGGGCGCGCGCTGGTCCGCTGCGGATGAAGTCATGGTGAACAGAAATTAGCTGACCAAGTTCCCCGGTCTCCAGAATCTGCTTAACCCGAGTGAAACGTGGCAATGTTCGTCGGTAGTAGGCCACAAATAAGGGTTGACCGGCCCGTTCGAAGGCCTGAATCATCAGCTGACACTCATTGGCATTGCGTGCCATGGGTTTCTCTACCAAACATGGTTTTCCAGCGTCGGCCACGCGTAGGGCGTACTCGAGATGAGAGCCAGGCGGTGTTGCCACATAGACGATATCCACGGCCGGGTCACCGATGAGGTCATCCACATCTGTTGTATAACGATTGGCACCATGACGCTCCGCAAAACCTCGTGCGAGGTCACTGTTACGGCGCATTACGCACTGCAGTGTGCTACCGGGAACCTTGTATAAGGCGGGGCCACTCTTGATTTCGCACACATCACCACACCCAACTATACCCCAACGAATGCTCATGATATCGCACTAGCACGAAGCGGCAAAATCCTGAAACAGATCAACCGTTGGGAACGCGTCGACCAGTACTGTCCATATCTTAGGGGCCCGCTGTACACGCCTTAGGGGGCCCACGATACGCCTTAGCAGCCGGTTGATTTGGCCATGTGTGTAGCTGTCGAGGCAGGCTTTTCGTGAAACGCTCTGAGGACGAGGCGAGCGTACCTGGCGGTACGACCGAGGAGAGACTTTTCGTGGTCAGGACGTTTTACGGAAAGACCGGCCGACAGATGCGTGCGGGGCTAGATCAACCGGCTGTTAGGGGGCCAGTTTCACGCGCTACGGGACTTGATGCTCAACTCAAGTGCACTTTACCGTCGCTTGGGTTAGAACGCGTCTTTACCCTCCGGACCGCGTTCTGACTTGTATCCCCCATTTGTGATGGGTCGGTGGCATTGCACCCCTTTCGGACCCCTGGGTTCAGTACATCGAGTACCCTCCCTCCGAGGCCGACCCCTCACAAACACGGGCTCCGGCATCATCTCCGCCGCCGGAGTTTGAAGACACGCCCTGGCTTCTCTTTGAAGCGAACATTCATGTACAAGAATCTTTCGCGATAGTTTCTTGCTGAGTGCGGCAAAATACCCTAACCGATAGTTGGCCACGGAGGTTTCAAAACCAATCTTTTTGAAGAAGTTACCGCAAAGACCACTTGAATTGATTCTGTGAGAATCAACAAGTGGTCGCGCAGCGGGGCACAGCCCGGCGTAGCCGCAGGAACTTGGGTTCAACCCAAGTGATTTCTGCGGTCTCTTCACCGATAAAAGCATGAAGGTAGCGGAGTCGTTGGCCACTTATGCTTGATCGCTGTGGGGTGTTGACGATGTATTTAGTCCAAGTGAGCTCTCTATCTCCTACACACGAAGATCGCCATGACACAAACCCGTTCTCGGTGATGGTGGTCCTATTTTTGATGGGTATGTGTCTATCTATTGTCGGCAATGGGCGTTATGCGCACGCTCATCAACAAAAGGAAGCGTATTCCACGGTTCGATTTAATCTGCGGACCGGCAATCTGGAGATTGCGCATCGCTTTTACGTGCATGACGCTGAGCATGCAGTAGGACAATTTCTGGGTAAGAGGATTGATCTCAGGAAAAATCAACAAGCCCAAGCGCAGTTTGCTAAGTATGTGAGCAAGCACTTTCACATGCGATTGGTGACGAAGCGAGGATCCCCCCCGGGAGTACTCAAGATGAGACTGGTGGGGCAGGAAGTTGAAGGAAAGTATATATGGATCTATCAAGAGGTAGTAAAATTGTCTCCGAAAGGGACGTTGCAGTACAAGTCAACCGAAGCTAAGCCGCACGGCTTGGAGATCAAAATGAGTGCACTTCAGGAGTTATGGGATCGCCACACCAACCAGGTAACCATTGAGTATGGCATCCCCAAATATCCCTCAATTCGTTTCACAGTTAAGGATGATTGGCGGACTCTCTATTTTTAGGCCATGGACCTATACGGTGAGTTTTCGGTACTTGATACGCTTCGGAATATCAGCGTTAGGACCGAGGCGTTTCTTTTTATCCTTAATGTAATCCTGGAAGTTGCCTTCAAACCATACCACTTGGCTATCCCCTTCAAAGGCGAGGATGTGGGTAGCGATGCGGTCTAAAAACCATCGATCATGGCTGATGACGACTGCGCATCCAGCAAAATCGAGCAATGCGTCTTCGAGAGCACGGAGCGTATCCACATCAAGGTCGTTGGTCGGTTCGTCAAGAAGCAAGACATTGCCACCGCTTTTGAGGAGTTTGGCTAGTTGTACTCGGTTGCGTTCCCCGCCGGAGAGTGCTCCTACCAATTTTTGTTGATCAGAGCCGGTAAAGTTAAAAGAGGCGGTATAAGTTCGGGTATTCATTTCCCGTTTGCCAAGAGCTACGGTTTCTGAGCCATCACCGATTTCTTCCCAGACCATACGATCGGGATCGAGGGTGTCCCGGTTTTGATCAACGTAAGCAAACTGAACGGTTTCACCGATACTTAGTGCGCCCTTGTCCGGCGTTTCCAGGCCGGCGAACATCTTAAAAAGGGTTGTTTTGCCGGCCCCGTTGGGGCCAACAATTCCTACAATGCCCCCAGGCGGAAGGGCAAAATCGAGGTCATCGATCAGTAGTTTGTCACCGAAGGCCTTGTGGAGGTGACTCGCTTTGACCACCACGTCACCGAGGCGAGGTCCGGGAGGAATAGGAATCTGAACGCTTTTGATTTTTTCCCCAAGGTCTTGGTTGAGCATTTCCTCGTAAGCTTTGAGACGGGCTTTGCTTTTTGCCTGTCGGGCTCGAGGGGCTTGCCGGACCCAATCGAGCTCCCGCTGGAGCGTTCGTTGACGGGCGGACTCTTGCTTTTCTTCTTTTTGGAGACGTTTCTGTTTTTGCTCCAACCAAGAAGTGTAGTTGCCTTTCCACGGGATTCCTTGACCTCGGTCCAGTTCCAAAATCCAACCGGCCACGTTATCCAGGAAGTAGCGATCGTGGGTTATAGCGACCACGCAACCAGCGTAGTCTTGCAGGTGCTGCTCTAACCACGCCACCGATTCCGCATCCAAGTGGTTGGTTGGCTCGTCAAGCAGAAGGATGTCTGGCTTTTCGAGCAGGATCTTACAAAGAGCTACTCTACGCTTTTCCCCCCCAGAGAGATGTTGCACTCCTTCGTCAGCGGGCGGACATCTTAGGGCGTCCATGGCTTGTTCGATGGTTCTATCCAGCTCCCAGGCGTTCTTGGCATCGATCTCATCCTGAACTCGGCCTTGCTCCGCAAGAAGGCTATCCATAGCCTCTGGGGTCATTTCCTCAGCAAACTTGGCGTTGATTTCGTCAAACCTAGTCAGGAGGTTGCGAATATCCGCGAGACCTTCTTCCACGTGTTGACGCACGGTCTTGTTGGGGTCGAGTACTGGTTCTTGGGGTAGAAATCCCACCGATACGTCTTTGGCCGGTTTGGCTTCCCCGGTATATTCAGTGTCTACGCCAGCCATGATTTTAAGCAGGGTAGACTTGCCCGCTCCGTTCATGCCGAGAACGCCAATTTTTGCCCCAGGGATGAAGGCGAGAGTCAGGTCTTTGATGACTTCCTTGCCCGGATAAGCCTTCCGGACATTCTGCATCGTATAGACAAATTCGGCCATGCGTTTTGGCGTTCTGCCGCGTCCCGTCGACGGTGGCAAGCTGATGCCGCTCCCAAACGCTTAAGAGGGACAACCGGTGATTAACAGTCGGTTGATTCCGCGCCTTGACCCTACGGGAGCCCGCGTGTAGCCCAAGCGGCTATGTCGAGGTCTGATGGGGGTGGGCAGATGCCCAGCGGAGGCATACAAGAGATTCTCCGGGTTCGAAGAGACAAAGCGAGCCGATTAGTAGAGGCCGGATGGTCATCGTTTCCAAACGGGCTGACTGTGGAGCACCACGTTGAAGACGTCAGAAGTGCACAAGGAGATCCACCCTCGGAGGCTCAAGAGGCAGACCCTTGGTTTACGCTTGGCGGTCGGCTCATGGCTGTGCGAGGGATGGGCAAGCAGTCCTTCCTTGACCTATGGGACCATAGCGGACGCCTCCAGTTGCAGGTTCGCAGAGATATCGTTGGAGAAGATACATACAAGAAGGTAAAACTCCTGGATATTGGCGACATAGTGGTGGTGAAAGGACCGCGATTTGTCACCCGTCGGGGGGAATTGACGCTGCAGGTTCGAGATATCACCCTCGCGACAAAAAGCCTTTATCCGTTGCCGGACAAGCATGCCGGTCTGACGGACATTGAACAGCGTTATCGCCAGCGATACCTAGATCTCGCGACATCGCCGGAGGTTAAGGAGATCTTCGCCAAACGTTCCCACATCATCCGCTTTATTCGTCGATTCCTCGATGAGCGAGGGTTTATGGAGGTCGAAACGCCGGTCCTCCATAGCTTGATTAGCGGGGCATCGGCTCAGCCCTTCACTACCCATCACAACGCTCTCGATATGGATCTCTACTGCCGTATCGCCCCAGAGCTGCACCTGAAACGCCTTCTTGTTGGTGGTTTTCCCCGGGTCTACGAAATTGGTCGGAACTTCCGCAATGAAGGGCTTTCACCTCGGCACAATCCGGAGTTTACTATGCTGGAGTTCTACCAGGCCTTTGCTACCTACGAAGATCTCATGGACCTCAGTGAGGTATTGCTTCGGGCGTTGGCGCTTGACGTAACCGGCAGTCTACATGTCCCTCATGGTGGATGGGAAGAAGGCTCTGAGCCGGTTATGCTCGACTTTTCGAAGCCGTTTCGACGCGTTGCAGTTCGA
>JAHQVK010000013.1 GCA_019634385.1 Myxococcales bacterium
AGCAGGCCAACCGTTCACAAACGCAGGATACGGCATCAGCTCCGCGCCGGAATTTGAAGACACGCCCTAGCAGCCGGTCGATTTAGCCCTGTGTGTAGCTATCGAGCCCGGCTTTTCGTGAAACGCTCTGACGACGAGGCGAGCGTACCTGGCGGTACGTGACCGAGGAGAGATTTCTTGTGGTCAGGACGTTTCGTTTCACACAAAGACCGGCTGCTAGGCACTGGATGCTTTTATGCTGAGATTTGGTGCCCAACAGAAGGCTGAGTATCAAAACTGTCTAGGCGGAGCTCACCCAGAGGGGCCTCATCTTCAACAACTTCGATATCACCGCCGGATGCTTTGGCTCGCAGAGTCTCATTCAGTATCTCTACAGTCGGCAAACGAATCATTGGATCTGCGCTCTTAAAATCGGCGACAACAGCACATACCTCAGCCAGACCGCTTTCCAAGGTGCTGACTTCCTCGTTGGCCAGGTTGAGCATCTCATCCATCGTTCGAAACGCATCAAGGATTGCTTCTGCTTGTTCCTTAAACTCTGGAGGTAAACCTTTTGTTCCCCCAAGACGACCCACCATATTCACTGCTTCCATCTGTTTTTCTTGGGTAGCTAGTACCTTCTCTGACAGAGATGTTGCTGCTGTTGATAAGTCGGTAAGAACACCCGATGACTCGGAAATTCGCCCTTTAAGACCAGTAAAAACTTCCTCGTCGCCCATCATTTTGCCTTCATCCTTCAAGGCAGTGATGTCCGTCTCCTCAAAAGTAATAATCTTCCTTTTTCTCGCTGCTTCTTCTTCAATCCTCCGGGCCTCTGCTTTTGCTTCCTCCACTTTCTTCTGAAGTGCTGCCACACGAACATTCGCCTGATTCCCAGCAGCTTTTGCTCGTAGGTAAAAAACATAAGCTGCTACAAAACCGACCATGAGGACATCAATCGCGCCAGCAACTACCCAAGTAGACAATTCAAGATTCATCGACTTCATCCTCCCAGTCTGAGTCTCCGAGGTTGGGGCCACTAAGTCTTCTAGCTTGACGAACCGCAACAAAACCCAAGAATCCCACCAAAAGCGGAATATTTAATACAAACCATCTTGTCCCGAGAGACCAAACGTAGTCCATTAACACCGGATCTCTTGCAGCATCGTTGTACGGCCCCCCTCCATCACTACGAACAACAAAGCCGTCTATCGTTTTTCCTTGGATATCAACCCGCAACTCATGAACCACCCCCAACTCTGGTTTGGGCAAGCCAACAACCATCGTCCGCCCGTTGCGCTTAAAGCTATGTTGTGCCAACAACTTATCTCTGGCGAAGACACGGACCAATGCATAGAGCTCTACAAATCGAGGGCAGGTTTGACTCAGATAAACAACTATCCTTCGTTGCTCTTCTTCAAACTTCCCACTGAAGCATTCAGGGTTAACCAAATAGGCCAATTCTCTCTCTCTGCGAATTTCTGGGCTAAAAACAGAAAGCCGTACTGAATGATACCCTTGAATCTCATTTACTATTTCGCCAGAGAAGAAGCCCCCCTCATCTCTGGTCAGCCGCACCGGAGAGAGATGACCAGAAGGGGCTTCGATCACCGCCTCCATAACCATGTGTTTAAGTTTGGTGTAACTGTCTACCGGCGTATCCTTGTCCAGTAGAACCGCTCGGATTCGAGTCCTACCACCGATCATGGGACTCTCCGGTTCAATACGCACCTGAATGCTAAAGTCACTCGAATTAACAAGTCCTACTGCTTGGTCAGCACCCTCGGGTTGATCTAGTCGCCATACCCCAGCCTCTGGATTCTCAATTCGCACCAAATCATAGTCTTTAAAAGACTGCCATGCCACACCAGGATACTTTGTTTTTGCACCTAATATTCGCTCACCAGGAGTGATAACTCGATTCCTAGTTTTTGGCGTCTTTTTGGGTAGAACCACCGTCGCCTTAGATATACTTCCATCTAAGACAACTTTATCTTCTACAATAATCAAACGTTCACGGTTATGTAAGGATGCAAATATATCCGAAAACGCACTCTTGAGATCCGAGCCTTTCTTAACCTGATAGGCTTTTCCTCCCGTTGCCTCCACAACATCTTCGTAAGCGGACATATCCGTTGTGGCCCCTAGCGCCACCACATACGCGAGTATGCCCATTTTCTTCAGCTTAGCTCCAAACTCTGGCGAAATCGATGGTGACTCAACGCCGTCACGTAGTTCGTGAGCTACAATGAGGACTGCATCCGCCGTGCTAGGCTTCGGCTCAGCAAAAATCTTCGAGATATAGTCGCTTAGCTGCTCAAAAGACACCGGCTCTAGCTCTGGTAACTTACGAAAAGAGGTTCGCAGACCAGAAAATGTACTCTTCCTAGCAAGGGGCTTCGGCGCTATTCGAAGCGACTCATTCGATTCTGCAAAGAGTCCAAGCTCATCCTCCGGATTTGACATTCCGGCGTACAACATCAACGCCGACAGACTCAACTGACGTGTAACTACGCTACCATTGCGATCATCCACCACCAAAAGTGTCCGCGCAGCGACCGACTTCTCAGCCTTCCCCGCTTCTTCACTCGAAATATCCGCTTGAGATTCTTTCGGCGCAGGAGTCTGAGCCGTGCCAACTCTTGCTATAAGGAACAGCGCCAGCACCCCTGGCCATGCACGTAAGTTGCCCATTTTTCCGCCTCCCCATAAATGTTCGGACGGCCGGATCAATGATTCACCGCTTGATAGGTTGCTGGGACCCCACCGTCTTAGAGCGGGACACGGTCACTTTAGAATCGCAGCTAGGTAAAAATGTTCACTTCCAGGCACTCAAGCCGTTTCAGCTCTGGCCCTGGCGCCTGACTTCAGCTTCCCTATTACAGTATGGACACTGATGTTGAGGTCTTTGCGCCCGCCACCGTCGCCAACGTTGGCTGCGGCTTCGATGTACTCGGTTTTGCGATCCACCGACCGGGTGATTTGGTGGTGGCTCGCCCGGGGCCAGAAAACCAACTCACGATCGAGTCCATTCATGGTGAAAGCGAAGGTATTCCACTCGAAATCGAGAAGAATACGGCCGGAGTCGCAGCCAAGGCTTTGCTGGACCACCTCGGTGAAAGACGGGGAATTAGCCTAGAAATCACTAAGGGTATTCCGATAGGCAGCGGCACCGGATCAAGTGCAGCCAGTGCCGTGGCCGCAGTTATGGCAGTCAACGAGTTTCTGGGCCGGCCTCTTTCCCGATTGGAGCTACTTCCCTTTGCCCTCGAGGGTGAAGCGATCGCTAGCGGAGGAGCCAAACATGCAGACAACGTTGGCCCGTGTCTGCTGGGCGGCATGGTCTTGTGCCCAACCAATGCTAACATTGAACCGGTTCAACTCTCTTATCCCGAAACTCTCCACGCAGCGGTAGTCCTCCCCAAGCTCCACATACTAACCACAAAAGCCCGTGCGATCTTACCGGCGCAGATCGATATGAAGACCGCAATTACTCAGTGGGGAAACGTTGGGAGCTTGGTTGCTGGTCTGCTGCAAAATGACCTCACCCTGATTGGCCACTCTCTGCAGGACGTTGTCGCTGAACCCTACCGCGCTCAACTCATCCCTGGTTTTCCCGATGTCCGTCTGGCAGCCTTAGATGCTGGCGCACTAGGGTGTGGGATATCCGGTGCTGGACCAGCAATATTCGCCATATGTAATGGGAACCAAACGGCTTTCGAGGTGGCCATCTCAATGCAAAAATCCTTTGCGAAAAACGACCTCGAATCATACCGATACATCTCTCCAATAAATCCGCTGGGAGCCCAACGCACCCGATGACCACTGCTCAGGCTTTGGACGCACCCTCACCCACTTTGGGTCCACCAAACCGTATCGTAGAAACATGACAACGTGTGCATCGCCATCGTCGCGGTAGCTTCTATTGCATTTTCACATCCAGATCCAATCTACCAAATCGCCCCTGCAGAACCGGCAAAAAGCTCATCAACAGCCATTGGTTTAGTGGCAAGTGGGGCCGTCTCTCTCGGTGCATATCAAGCTGGATTCCTGTATCTCACCACCGAAATAAAAAAACGGTATCCTGAAAACAACCAACCCTTAAAACTCGTCACCGGTGCCTCAGCCGGCAGCACTAACGCGCTGGTGACCGGCATCGAAAATTGTCAGCCATCACGTTCAGAACCGGATCAAAGCTTAGGTTGGCGTATTTGGATACCAATCGGCTTCGCTGATATTTGGGATCCCAAAAATGTCCAAACAAACGGAGTTCTCTCAAACCAAGCCATGAAGAAGGCATTCTCGAAGTTAAGCCCTGAGCTCAGCCGGGGTTTACCCAAAGAATGTGATTTCGTTGCCGGGTTTACGGCTACTCGGGTACATCCGCTAAACGTAAGTCTCACTCCAGGTCTACGAGTGCCCCGACAGGAGGATAAGTTTGTTGTCCGAGTCCAAGGGCAAGGTATTGGCACACCTGTCCGTATTAGCAACTACGTCGATCCCTACCAAAGTACTCCTATGCCCCTACTGCCACTTACCGGAGCGGTAAGCCAGAAAGGTGCAGCCAAAGACTACGCACTATTAAGCAAAGTGCTATTTGCATCAGCGGCTTTTCCGCTGGCTTTTGCCCCAGTCCGTATTTCTTACTGTCTGACTACGCCACCAAGTCAATATATCTTTATTCCGCGACTAGATACGAGCTGTACTAAACCGAATCGATCAGATGAGTTTATAGATGGTGGCGTCTTCGACAACTCTCCCTTGCATCTAGCCTACAGCCTGGCACGGAGTGGTCTTCGCACTTCACCCAACGGGCTCCCTGAATGGCGTAATTTAGAGGTATCATCCTGGCTCGATAGTCGTCCTCTATTTTCAGATATCTACTTTGGCTACGTAGATCCATGGACTAGAGCTTATCCCGAGATAAAGCTACCAAGCGAAAAGCCAAAGAAAACAACTCTCAAATATATTATTGATCTCGCCGCCAATTTTGTTGGTGCTTCCCGTGCTCGCGAACTCTTCAATCTTACAAAGGTTCACGATCGAATAAAAAGACAAGTATTACTCAGTCAAAATCACTTTCCACCCGCGGGTGATCTCTTCTATGCTTTTTTTGGGTTCTTTGAGCGTGATCTCCGTATCTTCGACTTTTATCTAGGAATGTATGATGCATTGGTTCTCATTCAGGAAAAAAGACCTGATATACCTATACTCAACAAACTAGATCTTACTCATGGCTCTTGGCGGCCTTTTGCATGCATGCTCAGCTGGTTCAATTCTAATCACAAATCATTGCGACATACCTGCCAAGATGACTCACTATCCAATTTCCGCATTCTTATACAAGTCTCGCTAGAACGCGTTTACCAAAACTGCTCAAAACTATCATCAACCGAGATTCGCTTAGGCCCAAAGCACTATCACTGTGAAGCAGCTAGCAGTGGGCTTCGTCCACCCCAGTTGATATATGACCGAGGCAAAGATTGGGAAAGCTACGATCTATCCACAACCAGAGGATTGCTCGACCGGCTGTCTGATCTAGCATTTGCCTTTAAGGATTTAGGCCTCAATCCATCACAAGCAAGTCGAATTCGCTCCGTACTCAAGCAACACTTTGTTCAAATCGCCCACGATACTGCCGATATTGACCAAAATAGTTCCATTCGTGGGGTACTCAAAGTTGGTAGCAGCGTGGTGGCCAACGAAACTTTGGGTTATGAGTCTCCTCCGTGGATGATTCCAATTACGATCGGGACGGATGCGATCGAGACCGGACTCATCTTTGCTCCCTTTAGTGGGGCTGAAGGATGGTTACGACTCAATCTAGCCCTCCAACTGCGCAACTGGACCAACTTTCTCCCTGGGGAGGAGCGCTATGTTGCCCTAAGTACCCTGTTCGGACCGGAATTTCTTCTCACCCGGTGGACCTCAGGTATTCTTCAACCATCTGTGGGACTTCGGGCTGGATATCAACTGAGTTCAGGAGATCAATTCGCCACCAAACGATGCCAACCATCGTTGGATCGAACCGACCACAGAGGATGCAGCCAGATTCTCACCCAAGCATTCATAGCTCTAGGTATTGTCGACCGGGTACGGCTGCAGCTACAGCTTGATTTTTTCCCCGAGCCTCCGGGTAAGGTCCGAGAAAATAATAATCCTTCCGCATTTAACAACTACCCAGTCCAACTAAGTGTCTCTGGGGGAATCACATTTTTCTAGAGCATCCGCATCCTTCAGTAACTCACTACCGATGCGCAAATCGCGCACTCTGAGTTCAACCGAACGATGGCCTTGGTACTCATTGAGTTCAACGCTGGCGGCCAAACAAACTTCAACGCCTGGCTCACATTGTCCCGACAACTCTGCTTTTCGAAAAGCCATAGCAGACACCAGACGATGCTCACCTTCTAATCGCAGTTTGAGATGATCGTGTCCTACAACTCGGGCCTCTCGGACTCGCATCTTTGCGACACGAAAGACCGGCTGGGGGTTCGCGTTACCAAATGGCTCTAACTGTTGAAGGCCCTCATACACCGGAAAATCTATCTCGGCCGAACTCAGATCATCATCATAGTCGAGCAGGGCCTCGGTCTGTTGACCAAAGCTCGGGTCCGCTCGGGAACGAGCCGTTAAATCATCGCGGAACGCGGTAAGATTCTCATACCGCATTCGAAGGCCAGCTGCCGCTCGATGACCACCAAACTTGATCAGGTGATGCTGGCAGTCGCGCATAGCATCATACAAATGAAGTCCACGAGCCGTTCGGCCCGAACCACGCCCACCTTCTCCAACTAGAATCGTGGGCCGATCGTACCGCTCAACCAACTTAGAAGCAACAATGCCCACTACCCCTGCATGCCACGTAGGATCACCCAGAACCAACACATCCGGTAGGCCCAACTGCGCAACCATCTTTTCGACCATTGCTACCGAAGACTCATAAACGTCGCCCTCAATCCGCCTACGCTCCCCATTCGCCTCATCCAACGCCTGTGCAATGGGACGAGCGTCTTCTATCGACTCAGCAAGGAGCAATCTCACGCCCACGGTCGCATCGTCCAGTCGTCCAAC
The DNA here is from genome assembly GCA_019634385.1 of Myxococcales bacterium. Taxonomy (GTDB): domain Bacteria; phylum Myxococcota; class Kuafuiibacteriia; order Kuafuiibacteriales; family Kuafuiibacteriaceae; genus JAHQVK01. The sequence continues at coordinate 7,054 of JAHQVK010000013.1, forward strand.
CGCATTGATGCGCGGCCCTAACTTAAAGCCAACATCACCGCTATTGATGCGAGAGGGGATCACCTTAGATACTTCCATTAAGGCCCGAGCACCGGGCCGTTCCGCGAGTCGTAGAGCTTTGAGACCGTAGTGAGTAAGAACTCGGTTCACCCCCATCAACGGAACCATGTCTGCAATGGTTCCTAAGGCAACTAAGTCCGTTCGCTTAAGTAAGTGAGGCTCCGGTCGGTCCGGCGAATAATAACCTCGCTCCCGCAGAACCTTTCTCACCCCAATGATGAGATTGTACGTTACACCAACTGCCGCCAGGCCTTTGTCGGGATATTTGCAGTCTGGCTGGTGAGGATTCAGGGTTGCGACCGCATTAGGCAGTACGGGCGGGCATCGATGATGATCAACAATGATACACGCTAGCCCCAAATCATTGGCTTGGGAGATCTCGTCAGCAGCCGTGATTCCACAATCAAGGGTAACCAGCAGGCGAGCACCGGATTGAGCAATCCCCTCGATCGCCTTCTGGTTAAGACCATAGCCTTCCCGTAGCCGCTTCGGAATATAGATCTCCGGTTCCAGGCCATGTTCTCCCAGGAACTCAGCCAGCAAACTCGATGAGGTAACTCCATCAACGTCGTAGTCACCATAAAGACATACCGACTCCTGATTGATTACCGCATCCGCCACCCTCTCAGCAGCCCGCTTTAGATCCTTCATCAGAAACGGGTGAGGAAGATGCTCCAGTTTGGGTTCTAAGAATCGCTTGGCCTCCTCTTTGGTGGATATGCCTCGGGCCACCAACAACCTTGCGATCCTCGGATCTATCGCCACTTCGTGGCATAACTGTTCAGCCACCCGCTCATCACACGGCCGACGTACCCATACCCGGCGTACACCACCACCAGAGGTTGCCTGCTCCCCGTCTGCCTTATTCATATCGATGATAGAGAAACTACACACACCCGTTCCCAGCAAGATTCCCTGCTCCTCGGGTACTTCACATTCAGAAGGGAATGCCTTAGTAGGAGATTCTAAAAAAAGTCACTCTTTAAATGCCGGACGCTGTGCGGCATCGGGCGCTCGGGACAAGCGACCAGCTTGTGAGACCCAATCATCTCGACGAATACGGCCCCTAAATGATGCTAGGCGCGTATCAACAAACGTAATGTCTTCATTGTCCCATTCCGCAATCTGCCAAAAGTAAAATACCCCAGCGCGGTGCAGAGTCCGCTCTAGGACCGGCCCAACGCCGGCTATCTTTCGCAAGGGATCCGGCGGTCCAAATGCGGCTTCCGTCAGGAGATTCCTAGAGCCTTCTCGCCAAAGCACATGGCTGGTGGTGATCCCAAAACTACGGTCCTCACCGCCAACCGCCTGAACCTCACTATCAACCACGCGAAGCGCTGGTTCCAGGGCTCTGCGCTGTTCGGAACCTAGCCGCTCATCCCGGCCAAGGACACTCTCCATCCGGTTGACCAACTGATCTAGCCGCTCATGATCAACAGTGCCTCCACGCCCCTCTGACCCAACGATATCTCGCTCCAAGTCAACCAGGCGTACCTCAATCAAGCGAAGACGCTCCAAAACCGGGGTGAGGTCCAATTTTCCCCCGCAAATCTCATTTAATCGGGTTTCAAGCGTAGCTACCTGGGTGGGCCATGTCTGTTTCTTGACCTGCTCGCCAAGTACGTGGATCTGATCACAAAGCTCGTTCAGCCGAGCTTCGGCACTATGATGAAAGTTCTCAAATCGTTCTTTGAGCACCATCAGATCTTTCAATTTGTCCCGATCTTCAACCTTTGTTCTTTCGAGCAATATATAGGCATCGGTTACGTCCTCGACGTTTAGGTATATCCAATACCTCATGCCCACCGCTCCAAGCAGCGAGGCAAAAACAAAAAGCAGAGCTACTTCCGCAACGAGAAAATCCATATCGAGCCTCAATCGGGACGCACATACACCCGAAGTCTGGGAAACGGCGGACTCGGCTTTCTTGGCGACCTAGCGGTCATGATCCGCTCCTTAGGTATTGCCAACGTCACTAATGCTTCGGAAATCCATCGAGTATCTGCAGCATCCCCTTCCAGCACCAGCACCCCAGGACAGTATTCCGCGATGGAGGCAATACGATCCAGAAGAGACCAGGAAAGGTCTCCTATCTCACCTTGCTGCATAGTTATCGAACCCAACTGCAAAACAGCCTCCAGTCTGATGTTACAGTCACCGACCGACGGCTCCCACTCGCCATCCATAAAGGCGTGGACCATATCCCCGTCCGGAAGGGCCGTAGTTGATGACCACGCCTTAGCCGTCGATGATGTGGGCATCAGTTTGACCACTCGCTCCCGATCACGGCCCAGTGAACCGCTTGAAGCCGGTGTTCCAACCGCTCGACCGGCGCCGGATCCTGCAGCCAAATATGGAGATAGCTCAATATCCTCTGGGCGAACATCCTTCGACTTATCGTTTGACTGATCTGACGCCACTGCTTTGGTTCGCAGCGCAATTGTGTTTGCTATGCTAATGGCCACCCAAACCGTTGAGATCCAGATGCCAACCGCACCTACGCACACAACCAAAACCTGGGGTACGAAAGCGGTGGGCTTTTCGCGATAACGAAAATACCGGACTCTAACCATCGTTTGTTCTACCTGCCGCTCAGGATTGAGAAAACCGGCTATGCAAAAGGCGCGTCAAGGGATTAAACTAGGGCGCGAAATCCTGTCGTGAGATGACTGAAAGACAAGCATCACACAAGCGACTGGTTGGATGCCTCCGTATGTTGCGTTGTGAACCCACACGTTCGCAAGGAAGCGAACCACTTGGGTTGAAACCGGTATGGGGGAGTGACACTCAGACGGTTTCACCCTTGCTCCTATCCTTAGACCGGGTTAATCGGCTCGGCCGATGTATGTTGAGCTCCAGCAGCTTGCGTTACTCCTCGCGGCACAAACCCCACAGGAAAATGGAGGAGGATGTGGTGGGGGACAGGAACAATTGCTCCTGCCCTTCATTATGTTCGCGATCATCTATGTCGTGTGGCTCGGTCCTGCGTCGCGGGAGCAAAAGAAGCAGGCAGACATGGTGGAAAAGCTCAAACGGGGCGACCGCATCATAACTAAAAGTGGCCTCATCGGCACGATCGCTGACAAGTCTGGTCAAGTGTTAGTGGTAGAGGTCGCCCGAAACGTAAAGGTGGAGATGCTCAAGAGCTCGGTCGCTGGAAAATACCAGCCCGAGCCCGAGAAGAAGCCTGATACGAAGTCCGAAAAGAAAGGCTGATTTCTGATGGAACAAGGTTGGTACCAACGCTTGGTCGTGGTCCTCGTTCTCGTAGCTGCTGCGATTTATTACGCGCTTCCCTCGTTTATCTATTTTACTGCCCCGCCCGAAGTCCGAAGTTCGACCGAAAAGCTCGCAGAAGTGACCCCAGAGTGGCTTCCCGATGCAAAGTTCAACTTAGGGATCGATCTTCAGGGGGGGCTCCATCTGGTGATGGGGGTGGATGCTGAAAAAGCCGTACAAGATCATACCGATCGACTCGCTGCTGACATCTACGAGATGGTGGAAGAAAAAGGGGTGCTGCTCACCCGAGCCCGACGAGAAGGAGAAGCTCCGGAGATTACATTTGAGCTGAACTCGTCGGAGGACTGGCAAACACTCAAGCCAATTCTGGATGATTGGCGAGGCTCGTGGGCCGTTCTAAGCCGCTCCAGCAGCCTCGTCGTTTTCGGTATGAGCGCCGATCGACAGAATGAAATACGGACGGATGCCCTCGATCAAGCCCTGAAGACCATTCGTAACCGCATCGACCAAACCGGTACCAAAGAGCCGGACATCCGAAAGCGAGGGGACGGCTCGATCCTCATCCAGCTAGCGGGGGTATCAAAAGAGGATCAGGACCGAGTCCGGGACGAAGTCATTGGTCGCACAGCTCAACTTGAGTTCAAGATCGTTGACGAAACAAACCAATATTTTGCTGAAATCGCCCAAGCCGAGAACAAGCCGGCTTCGGTGACCCTCCAGGTTGATCGAGCCGGCTCTGAGCTTCGAAACGCCTCTAATCGTCCGTTTCTCATCGGTACTGACAAAGAGGAGCTCCGTAATTTCCTGGCGGCCCATCAGGATACCCTTCCTCCGGATCTGGAAGTTGGTGTTGAAGAATATCAACTCAACCCTCAGGCAACACCAGAATACCGTTCCTACCTTCTTGATCGCCGACCGGGCATTACCGGTGAGTTCCTCGAGAATGCCTTCCCGAGCTTCAACCCGGAAGAAAGCACCTACGAAGTCACCATGCGCTTCGATCGCAAAGGGGCGGTGATCTTCGAAAAGCTGACCAGAGAGAACATCGGTCGTCAGATGGCCATTGTATTGGATGGGGTTGTTGACTCCGCCCCGGTCATCCAAAGCGCGATCCCCGGGGGCAACGCCCGAATATCCAGCCGGGGTACCCAACAAGAAGCTCTGCTAGCCGCAAAGTCTTTGTCCCTCGTACTAAAAGCAGGAGCTCTTCCTGCGCCAGTGTACGTACAGGAAGAACGAACCGTGGGCCCCACCCTAGGCGATGATGCGGTAGCAAAGGGCAAAACCGCTCTCATGGTCGCTCTGACTGGGGTACTTATCATTATGCTCGTTTACTATAGAGGCAGCGGGTTGATGGGCATCATCGCTCTGAGCTGCAATCTGCTTCTGCTGTTTGCAGCCTTAGCTCTCGGTGGGGTCACCTTGACCCTTCCTGGCATTGCCGGATTGGCACTGACCATCGGGATGGCTGTAGACGCCAATATCATCCAGTTTGAACGTATTCGCGAGGAACTCCGCTCCGGCAAAGCCCCTCAGACCGCAGTGGATGCCGGTTTCGACAAAGCCCTCAGCGCGATCTTCGACGCTAACGTGACCACACTGCTGGCATGTATCGTTTTAGGCAGCTTTGGCTCCGGCCCCATTCGAGGTTTCGCTGTCACCCTGGGGATCGGCGTGGTGATCAATACCTTTACGGCCGTGGTGGTACCTCGCTTAGGCCTTGACTACTTTGCCCGTGGAAGACGGGTGAAGTCCCTCAGCATCTAAGGGCGGAGAAGATCAGATGTTCAACATCATCAAACCGAACACCAAGTTCGATTTTATGGGCCAGACGCCCCAATTCGCAAAACTATCTGTTGCCCTGTTCGTAGGCGCGCTGTTGGTCATTGCCCTAAAGGGCCTAAACTTGGGACTCGATTTCGCCGGCGGTTACTCTATCTTGTTGGAGTATAACAAGCCGGTCACCGCAACGGAGGTCAGAGACCAGGTCAAAAATCTCTTCGCAGGGGTAGACACCTCCGTGCAGAGTTTCGAGTTGGATCAGCCCGGAAAAACGCACTATCTCATTCGCATTCTGCGCTCGGAAAGTCTGGGCAACGAGGAAGTCACCGAGCTGGAAGCTAGCTTCGCTACAACGTTTGGCGAGAGCTTTAACAAGCTCCGCTATCAATCTGAGGCTGGTGACGTTTTAGAGGTACTCTTCACTGGGAGTGCCACAACCGCCGCCACCTCCCCCAAAACGGTCAAGGATCTGGTGGAGAAAACGGGTCACAGCGTATCTTTCGTCCGCCGTATCGGCCGCGACGACGAGCTACGTTACTCAGTAGTCCTGGTAGGCGTTAGTGCGGAACTCGTGGAAGGGATGAAAGTCTTAGACCCCAAAGTCAGCGCCCTGAGTACCGAATTTGTGGGACCGACCATTGGTAAACAACTTCGCGACGATGGCCTGCTCGCGGTCCTATATGCCTTGGCCATCATCTTGGTGTACGTAGCCCTCCGATTCGATTTCTACTACTCGCCAGGCGCAATCATCTGCTTGTTCCACGATGCGGTGATCACCACCGCTTTTCTATCCCTGATCGGAGAACAATTCACGTTGGCCACCATCGCCGGCCTTCTGACCCTAGTGGGTTACTCCATCAACGACACGATCGTGGTTTTTGACCGCATCCGCGAATCGGTTGAGACCACCACCGAGCGGAATCTAGATCGTATCTTGAACAAGGCGATCAACGACACCCTCGGCCGCACGCTCATGACATCCATCACCACCCTCCTGGCCTGCTTGGCGTTGATCGTCTTTGGACGGGGTACAGTATTGGCATCCTTCGGGATGATCATGAGTGTAGGCATCGTTATCGGGACGTACTCATCAATTTACGTGGCCTCACCAATGTTCAAACTCCTACGGGAACGATTCGCCCCCGACGAACAAGCTATTGCGGCACGAAAAGCAGCCCAAGTCACAAACCCGGACAAAGCGGTGGTCTAGGCTCCTAAGGGCAACCAGTCTCCGAGAATCGCTTGAGATCTAACCAGCTAAACGTCCATTCCGGCGTTTTCAATGGCCGGTTAACATCCCCCACGTTGTACCATGGACCATCCGCTTTAGGATTCCGCAGCACGTGGATCTCCTGGGCGGGCATATAGCTCTGAACAAGTGCCAATCTGCGCTGACTAGACTCGTTCTCCACCACATCCACGACAAGCACCGCGTGCCCCGGGTTCCCACCTTGGATAAAAACGTCACCGGGCTGGACCTCAAGCGGATCCACTACTGGCACAAGATCGCGAGCCATGGACGCAGTCCCAGCGTACATGAAGATCGAATTGAGATATGCTCGGAATGCTCGGTAACGCGCGTCCGGAACGCCCCGGCGTCGTAAGATCACCGATCGGCCTCGGATCTTCGGTCGATACCCCAGCGACCAATCAGACCATGAAACTTTGTGCCCACTCGTGTAACGAAAGCATATCCGGTCAAACTGTTCGCCGTCCCATTGCCACTCGGCAAACAGCCGCATCACCGCGTCCGCACACTGCTGCAAGTCTCGTTTGCCTACATCAATGTCTAGAACCAGCCAATGCGCTGATTGATTGTGCTTCTTTCGACCGTTATACAAATGGACGTCCGGCCTTCCTGGCTTGACAGAAAGCTTTCGCAGCCAGGCGCCAAACGAGGTTGGGCTCAAATGTACCCTCTGATAGCCAACTGGAGGTACCAAGCGCTCCGGGAGCGTTCGACTCGCGGAATGAGTGGGCCAGGGTACGATAGCCAACCCAATTACCCACGTGACTGACGCCATCATGGCTTAACGTTCCTCATTTTGTCTTCTTCACATACAACAACAGTTGAGCAAGCAAATGAGGAGCAATGACCGTTGTCACCCACCGCCAAGCCTTCCACTCAGCCAGGCCTCACCGGCTCCGCTAGGACACGCAGCGGCTATCAGACCAACTTTGACCGGCTCCCACTAGCAGGCCATCGGATCAACTTTTGACCTGCTCCGCTAGGACACCGCGGCCATCGGATCAACTTTTGACCTGCTCCGCTAGGACACCGCGGCCATCAGATCAACTTTTGACCTGCTCCGCTAGGACACCGCGGCCATCAGATCAACTTTTGACCTGCTCCGCTAGGACGCCGCGGCCATCGGAGCAACTTCTGACCGGCTCCGCTAGGACACCGCGGCCATCGGAGCAACTTCTGACCAGCTCCGCTGGGGCAAAATAGCCTTTTCGCGTGTTATTGAGCTCGTACAAGGCTTTGGCTTGAAGCCCGAAGAATCAAGTCAGCTTTGGCTCATGGTCCATCCTCCTCGTCGAGAGCGACCATCGGATAGGCATCAACAAACGCCACCAACGGATCCGTTTCTCGCCAGGGACGGAGCTTGTTCATAATGCGGATAAACCACGGATGCGTACCCATACGCTGTTGCCAAGCAACAACCTTAGGCAAGCCGAGTCGGTCTAGACCAGCAAACCACTCGCTTTCCACGCCCGAAAACTGCCGAACAAACGGGAAGATTGCCGCGTCGTAAAACCCTGGCTTTTCCCCGTCCAAAAACGAGCACCCCTCAAGCAGTACTTCCAACTCCGCCAAGCATCCTACCGCTTCGCCGCGAGCACCCGAGGTGTCTTCATCCGGATACCGAGTCGGATACTTGTACCGATCCAAAGCCCGCTTAAATGGCCCATCAATCGTTGAAAGCATCAACGACAACGCATCTGAAGGATGACAACTCATCGCCTCCGGCCGTTGGGTTCGAACCCAATGCATGATATCCAGGCTTTCTTTTAGCACTTCGCCGGAAGACAATAGGAGGACAGGCACCGTGGTGGCACCAAGCTCCAACATTGCTGCTGGTTTGTGACGAAGTTCAATCTCGCGGACTTCCGGATTATATCGCCCAGCGGCAAGAGCCATTCGTGCTCGCATCGCATAAGGACACCGACGGAAACTGTACAATACACCGTCGAGGGGCTGAACGAGCGGAGCGATGCCCATAATCTGCAGTTCTGGAGACAGCTTAGCCCCCAGGTGAGATTCTCCACGTTCTTCAGCCGCAATCATTTGCCGAGCACGCTCCCGCCGACGCTCACGATCCGATTCGGTGGTATGCGGATAGCAGCGAGCGCAACTAACCCCATGCTCGTACTCCGCGGCTTGCTCATCACCGGGTACCAGCGGCTCCAAACACCCGAAACACATCTGGTGCGAACCCGGTTTAAGCTCCGCATCCACCGACACTCGGTGATCGAACACAAAACACTCCCCCCGCCATTTTGACGCTTCAGAAGCAGTTGTCTCCAAATACCTAAGAATACCCCCTTCCAGGTGGTAGACTTCCTCAAATCCCTCACGAAGCATGAAAGAACTAGCTTTCTCGCATCGGATACCACCGGTGCAAAACATCGCGACTTTCTTGTTTTTTTGGGGATGAAGATGGGCCGTCACCCAATCTGGAAAATCTCGAAACGTCTGAAGGCCAGGATCAATCGCCCCTTCGAACGAGCCTAGCCTCGTTTCGTATTCATTTCGGGTATCGATCACTAGCACTTCCGGATCATCAAGAAGTCGGTTGAAAGCTTCCGGTCCTACGTAGGTACCCACTCGCTTAAGCGGGTTGATCTCCTGGTCCCCCATAGTGACAATCTCTTGCTTCAGCCTCACCTTCATGCGGTAAAACGGCAAATAGTCACAAAGTGACCGCTTTTCCTCCAGCATCTCAAGACCAGGCTGACTGCGAAGGAATGCAAGGACCGCGTTGATCCCGTCAGCCGATCCCGCAATCGTACCGTTGACACCCTCATGGGCGAGAAGCAGCGTCCCGAGAATGCCTTGTTGCTCGCACAGTAGGCGGAGAGGCGAACGTAGGTCTTGATAATGGGGAAGATCAGCAAACTTGTAGAGTGCAGCTACCACGTAGCTCCCCCGCGATACCGGCACCGGCATATTTCTCCCTAAACTACTCCTGGAGTTTCATCACGTCGAGATGTTCTCCCTCTCAGTTGCAAAAGCCACTTTTGTAAGCCGGGGGTAGCCACCGTACAGCAGAAATCACTTGGGTTGAGTGAGCCCAAGTTCCCGCTAGATCCCCGATCAAAGGTCTGAACGGGTTGCCTTCACACCCGCAGGTCGCTCAAACCCGGGAAGCGATGCCGGAACATCATCGCCGATGGAGATCCCCAAGAGCTTAGCAAGGCTAGCTGCATACCGGCGGATATCCAGGGTCTGTTCCGAACTAGCCTTGGATATTCCTACCCCCCAGGCGAGTACCGGAACTTCCCGATCATATAGATACGGGGTTCCGTGAGTAGTTCCACCGTTTGTTCCTGGATCAACAATAACTCCTTTTGAGGGGAGTACATAAATGTGCCCAGAACGCTCCAAATCTATCCCCATTGCAATAGCCCTTTTGAGTGGATCTGACGCCCCCGTCCATCCAACCGCCTCTCGGGTAGCTACGGCAAGCGCAATCTCTGGATGTTGCTGTAGCTCAGCCAACATTGCCTCCAAAATGGCCTCCCGACGTTCATCCTTGACAGCCGATTGAGACAGATAAACATAGGGAATGTAATAGCCTCCCACATACTCTCCTTCACCAAACTTCTTCACCAAAACGGTGTTGACGTCGTCCATAAGTTGTCGCGGAAAAATCCGAGATACAGAAGGAGAGTCAGGAAGCGGCGCCTGACCGTGGTCTGAAGAGATGACAACCGCTACCCGAGTTCGTTTTGCCAACTTATCGATAAAAGCAGCTAGCATCATATCCGTTCGAATTAGATTATCAATGTACTCCCACGATTCGGCCCCAAACAGGTGGCCTATGTAATCACTCCCCGATATAGATATAGCCAGCAAGTCCGGGATATCATCTTGCCCCATTGCCAGCGCCCACACCGCTTCTTCAGCACAATCCAGTTGGTACTGAGTTGCCCCTGGCGTGTATCGAAACAATGAAGCCGCCTGATCCGTATCGGTCAGATCATGCGGGAAGGTACGTGTGAGTTCTGGGATCAGACTTTCCACCTCTCGGTTGTCTGAGACCCCCGCTCGCTTTTGGGTTTGTGGCAGCGCATTCCAAGGGCCAATATAAGCACTCACCGGGTGCTTAGCGCCCCAAACCTCCAGCCACTTAGGTATAGAAGACGTATAGTAGGTTGACGACGTAAAGCCTGGGATAGCTGAGTGATAAAATAGTACCAGATCTGGTCTTTTTCCCCCCGGTAGGACCGCCCCTCGATCTTTGATACTGATAGATGCAACTATCGCCTTGCCCTGGGTTTGGGCTTTGAGGTGATCAGCCACAGTGGGCACCTTGAGAACCGCGGGACTCGCAAAACCTTCAGCTCCAAGCACCGCATGAATACCATCATCAACCAGCGCTCTTTGACTACCTGAGACGATATCATAACGTGTGTTGGCTACCACCCCATGTCGATTAGGTGCAACACCAGTATGTAGAGTAGCGTGTCCGGCAGCAGTGATGGTCGCCCCGAATGGATACTCCACCCGGGCATGGTAAACGCCTTCTTTCTCCGCCCTCCGGAAAATCCCGTGCTCGGAGAGTAATGGCTTGTGCCGATTCAAGACCCAAGCGCCCAATTGATCTACCACCACGGATACGACCAACTGGGGACGCTCCGCTGCTGACGGTAACAACCCTGACGATCCTTGAGTGGATTCAACCGATGCGGGTCGCCAACAAGCCACCAAACTGCTCGCCGCCACCAAGCCTCCCCAAACTTGGTACCTTATCCTGCGGGTAGGTACCGTCCTGATAAAGCCTTTCGGCATTTCTCGCGAGTAGCGAGCAAATCCTCAAGCGGCAAGTTCCTTCCGCACGAATTGAAGACAGTGTGCTGCTAGCTTACAGGCTAGTCTGGGCGATGTTGTGACGCTAAGCGACAAAGCGTTGGCAAAAGCTGCGTATTTGAAGTAGCAGTCCAGGTCGATGTTGGCGGGAGATGCTTCACGGAGGTTTTATCCGGTGTCGCAGGTTTGCGCCAATGTAATCGTTACACTTAGGATTCCTGAGTTGAAAAAGGCGGGTGCGAAATGAGTCTCTCAGATAAACTAACTGGTGTCGCTTTTGGACTTCCCATCGTTTTTCTCTGGTTCGGTGCGTTAGGCGTCTAGGTGGCCTGAGTCAGAATTTCTGCCGTCATCATCGAGTCGATTTTGGTCTCGGAACTCGCACGAAAACAGCGCACCTCCGTAAAGGCATGGAAACAAGATCCGCTGTGCTATCAACGGAGCAGCTCTCAACGCCCGACAGTGGCCTCAGATCCCCATAGAAGCGCGGACTCAGTCGCCGGACGAGAAAAGTTGCTCGTATCCCGCTTACTCTACACGTAAGAGAAAAGCGGTGGGGATCGAGCTTACCAAAGAAGCAGAGCGCAGACGAACCTTTGCCATCATTTCACACCCGGACGCCGGCAAAACGACACTTACCGAAAAGCTACTGCTGTACGCCAATGCTATCCATTTGGCTGGATCGGTAAAGGCGCGGCGTACATCCAGGCATGCGGTATCAGATTGGATGACCATGGAGCGCGAGAGAGGTATTTCGGTCACCTCCTCGGTGCTCCAATTTGAACACCAATCACGGGTGCTCAACCTCTTGGACACTCCCGGCCATGCGGACTTTTCCGAAGATACCTATCGGACTCTCGCCGCGGTCGATTCCGCGGTCATGCTGATGGATCACTCCAAAGGCGTGGAGCCCCGAACAAAAAAACTCTTCGACGTCTGCCGGCTACGGAAGGTGCCAGTCATAACTTTTATGAACAAACTCGACCGGGCCGGACTCGATCCGATCGAGCTGATCGACGATGTCTCCAGCCAGTTGGATCTCCGGTGTGCACCGCTCTTTTGGCCGGTCGGGATGGGCCGAAACTTTAAAGGAGTAGTGGAGATCGCAACCGGAGACTTTCTTCTGTTTAATGCTGAAGCTCACGGTACAACAGCTATTCTCGCCGACCGAGTACCATGGAAAGACGCTAAAGATCGGGTCGGAGCGGCGGAGTTTGATAAAGTAGAAGAGGATTTAGAGCTAATCCGAGAAGCAGGCGAAACCTACGACCCAGCGGCTTTTCTCCGGGGGGAACTCTCTCCGGTCTTCTGGGGCTCAGCGATGAGCAATTTTGGTGTCGAAACTCTCCTCGACTACCTGGCCCGAGAGGCCGCTCGTCCATCGGGACGTACCACCGAAGATCATATTCGCATTGAGCCAGAAGAGGATCGTTTCAGCGGGTTTGTATTCAAAATCCAGGCAAATATGAACCCACGCCACCGGGATCGAATAGCGTTTCTCCGTGTGGTTAGCGGCTGTTTTCACAAGGGTATGGAGGTGAAACTGGCTCGGACCAAAGAGAGTCTGCGTCTTGCCCGACCCCAATCATTTATGGCCCAGGAGCGCGCGAGTGTAGAAGAAGCATACCCAGGAGACATTGTGGGTCTACACGATACCGGTAAGCTTCGCGTGGGAGACACGCTTTCTACCGGTAGTCTCCTTCGCTTCAGCGGTATTCCTCGTTTTGCCCCTGAATTCTTTGGCAGAATGCGACTACGAGATCCTCTCAAACGGAAACAGCTAGATACCGGTCTTGAGCAACTGGCCTACGAGGGTGTCGTGCAGGTGTTTTTCAGTCCCAAGGAGGGTCCCCAAAGCGCTGTTCTTGGCGCCGTTGGCGTACTACAGTTTGAGGTGCTCAAAGAACGACTCAAAAACGAGTATAGCGTGGACGCCATCTTCGAAAATCTTCCATATCGGCACGCGCGCTGGATCATTGGTGAAGAACGGTCCGTTGCTTGGTTGCGCGCCGGGAGCTCCTTCAAAGTCCTCGATGATCGAAACGGTCAGCCGGTGTTGCTCTGTGAGACCTCATGGACCATCGATTATGCGCTCGAAAAAGCCCCCGGAAATCTTGAGCTCTTTGATATCGAACCTCTGTAATAAATACCTATCTACGAAGGTCCAATAACCGCACGGCTCCCGGTACATAAGAAGCAGAGCTCACGGACCATTCCCTGTGCTCAACGACTAGTCGACCTCGTTCTGGCCACAAACGAAGGAGATTCCATCCTCCACGTACCGATAGATCCGTAGCGCTCCCTGCACAAACAATCACGGGATTGTGGCTATCCAAAACAAACTCCTGATGAAGATGCCCGTGGAGAACAAGATTTACTAACCCTCTTCTTGCACGGACCACAGATAAGAGCTCCCGATAGTCTCTCAGTCCATGACGTGGGCGATCCGGTTCTCCGTTCGCCCGAAAAAAACCATAGTGTAAAACAAGAATGGTACATGCTGAAGCTAGTTCTTGCGAACCTAGAATAGTAGCCAAAACCCGAAGCTGATGGGCACCACATAAGCCGGATGAGTCACCAATCCCCGTAGCCCGGCTAACATCTAAGAGTATTAAAGCTATTCGTTTGTTCGCAATCCACTTTAAATAGGGATAGATACCTAGTGGTGATGCCAAAGCTCCAAACCAGCGGGCAAACCGGTCTTCAGTCACCGAACGTGGCGTGTACCGATCGTGATTTCCTGGAATAACCGTGAATCGGTCCGGCCTTAGGCGTCGATCGCCAAACAACTGTGCCACCCCTTCAAACTCTGACGTCCGCGCCATTTGGGTGATATCACCAGAACAGATCGCGTGATCCACCGACTGCAGATCAACATCCGTCAGAAGACTCTGAATACGGGCCCCCGCATCAGCAAAGTGTCGACGGCGACCGCCCAAATAATAGTTGGCACATCCCGCGGTATACTTACTCTCCCAATCCTGCCAATTCAGAGAAGGCGGAAGTGTATAATGAATATCTGAAAAATGGGCGATCCGTACCGGCTCTTCAGTTGAGGCCATCTATAACTCCCGAGAGGTGCGGGTAGTTCATCCATGGGAACAACGGAGTAGATACTTCTATTTGCCTCAATTCTGACTCAATGATTTCGTTACTTTGTAGCATTTTAAGCAACCGATTGGCATGCTCCAAGTGAGTTTGAATCCTCTGCGTTGCATACTCGGGTGCAGTATCCAAACGAATGAGAAACGGCCAATCGCTCGCTGAGGCCAAGAATATCTCACGGGCAGCTTGGGATAAAGCTCGCTGGGTAAGTGGTGTTGGTGAACTCAGCCGTGTGGAGACCTCAGTGAGGGAGGTAATTGCATCCAACAACCGCGGCCAAATCCACGACGTGCGTGGCCCTAGCCAAACCGAGGCGTCTCCTCCCTCACCCCAAGTGCTCAACGCAGGCTGAGAAACTTGAATCGGCTCCGCATCTGATAACGCATCTGCACCAGCCACCAGACGAACCCTTCCCTGGGCTTTCCGAACTACTTGATCAATGAATGTTGGACCTTCTCGCCACCAGTGACCAAAGAGCTCAGCGTCGAATAAAGCCACCGTATAGGCTGACCACCCTATACCCTCCGATGCAGACCTCAATTCTCGCTCTTGGGTCCGAAGAAAATGCTCCGCATGGCTTCTTGTTTCGGCCATCGCCAATGCGGAATCATAGTCCAGTTTTTCTTCTGGTGGTACACGCCGGTCGGTCACCCGGTGGTACCTCAAACGAAGAGGTACCCTCACGCCGGTAGCTAATCGATAGGGACGGGCCATATCCTCGGACAATTGAAAACTCCGGTCCGAGTGAAAATCGAGGTACCAAGGTTCACCGGGGTACCCCACGTCCCGGCTCCATACCTGGCGAGCAGCGAGCGGATCGCGACCAAACACCAACAAGCCCTCCGATGTCACTACCGGACGGCGTAAACCACAATGCGGAGAAGGAGCTCCATTCAGCAACCCGGTAGACTCCACGAACGTATATCGAATTCCGGCCTCACTGAGCACTGAGCCCGCATCTGCAAACCAACCGCACTCCGGCAGCCAAAAACCAGCGGGTGGATGACCAAAAGCTTGTGTATGGGCCACTACCCCCGCCCGAACTTGGGAGCGGATAAACTCCGGCTGATGCGCAAACAACGGAAGCAGGGGATGAGTGCCTGCGGTGGTCATGAGTTCCAACACCCCAGCCGCTTCCAACTGCCCAAACGCGTCCACCAAGTCCCCTCCAAACATCTCGTACAAGCGACGAATTCTCCCCAACCGCTCAACTTCTTCCCCAGCAATCGCTCGTCGAGAAGGATGCTTATAGTGATGAATCAGCTCCTCAGCCCATATAGCTGAACGACGGTCCAAATAAGCACGAAACCGCCCTTGCAGAGCGGGGTCCTGCCACATCGCTATCAGTGGGGGGCTTATAGAAAAAAGGATCCGGGCCGGGACCCCGTCTTTAACCCATCCGGTAAAGACGTCAAGAAGGGGGAGATAACATCCTTCTATTGCTTCAAATAGCCAGTCTTCTTCATAAAACTGGGAATGCTCCACGTGCCGGACAAATGGTAGATGGGCATGGAGCACCAACAATAGGCACCCAGCTGGTTTAGGATTGGAGCTTGAATTCATTGTCGATAATACAACCGACGAACCGAGGGTTGACTGATCCCAACTGCGGATTCCTGCCGCTCGGATCTATGTATCAGCCGTTGAACAGTAGGTGAAGCCATCGATAACACCTCCCGGGTGGTCACCTCACTCTCTGGCCGTCGAGCAGCCACTCTCCTCGGTGCAGGCAAAACCGGTCGTTCCGGCTCCGACTGAGGCCTCGGAAAAACAGGTACCGAGCGCAATGGCGGCAACACCCCGATACTAGCCCACAACCGGCGCCCGTTAGCGGGTTTATGTGGTGCTCGGCGAACCACCGGCGTCTTTGGTGGCGCAATCGGTGGTGGCACCGCCTCCCGAGCTGACTCCAAACCGGAGGTACTAGAGTCTAACCAATCATCAAACGTGGCTCCCAGCGCTCCTTGCTCATGGAGATACCTAGTCAACCGCTGGACATTGGGTCGATTAGCTGTGTTTAGCCACACGTCAGTGGACTTTGTACTATCCGGAACTCCCAACCCATCGTCGAATTGTAACGGGGGCAAGAACATAGACCGCATGTCTTCAGCCAATATCGGCTCAGCCGATTCTCGTTGGGTAACCACCTGATGGACCATCCCAGTGCTGGTGATCCAGGCATGCTCGTCTGTGGTCCACCAGCGGCGGACACCGGTGCCAAACAACGCTTTATCAAACTGCTGAGTGAGTTCTTCCGAGGATGGCACCGAGTGGCGAACATACTCGCTGCGTGAGTACTCCCCACTCCCAGGAAATCGATTTTCCCCCCATTGAGCCAAAGACGAAGAGCTCATGGCGTCCCAACGCTTTACCGAAGAAGAAGAAGAAGAAGAAGAAGAAGACGGAGGAGTCGCCCGGGAACCCGCCGCGCCAGGCTTTGTATCCAAGTCCGTGAAGACCTCCCCTCCCACCCACGCCGATGAAGAAGCTTGTACAGAGCCGGGCAAGTCTTGCTTCCACGGTGCCACTGGAGCCATTGTAAAGGGTGGTGGTAACACACCGCTTTGACCAGAGAAGGTCACCTGAACCGGCAGCACGTCGCCCTCTACCGGCCACCATGTAGGCAGAGCTGAGTTCTCAACCGGGGACTCAGCTCGAGATTCGTCCCGAATCACCGCTGAGACCTCGTTGGTCGCGTTCGAAGCCGGGGACAGAGGCTCCGACCGGGACTGCCGAACCGACCGGGGAGGGGAAGACAGGTCTTGCGACTCTGACCACGGTTCAAAAGTGGGTGCCAACTGTACAAAACGCGGACGTTCCGGTGGGTGCCGATTTTTGGGCAAAACCTCAGCTGGTGCCGAACGTACCACTCGGCGTGTACCTACAAACAGCTCGGTAACGTAGGAGACATTGGGGGTAGGAGCCTCAATGAACGCCTCTCCCTTCAGGCTCGGCGCATGGTGAACGCTCACTAGCATCAGTCCATCCGCGTACCTCAAAGCCAGAGTCACCATTTCTTCGATCGGTTCACCATCGATCCGCCAAGAGACGAAGAGTTGATCGCTGCCCCGTGGCAAAAGATACACGCGGTAAATATGTGCTGACGTTTGCGCGGTCGTAACCGGCACTTCTCCCCCCGCTTCCGGCTTCGAAGTGTATACCGAACGCCGGATCTGGGAGGTTGGGGGTGGTGTGATCACCTGTGAAGTAGAAGCTGGGGTAACCACCTTAGAGGTCGGAGAGGGCGCTATCACCGACGAATGATGGTCTCTCGATGAGCGTGGCGTCTCGTTTAGCTCAGGAGGGATCGAGGCGCCCGGGTCCACCGTCACTGATTCCAGAGGCTTAGTCTCGACGAACGGTACAGACTGCCCAATACCATCCTGGGTGAGCACCGAAGCGCTGTTCAAGACAGCCTCCGGACCCGAGGGGTTCTTCTGTGGGGAGCTCCCCGTAACAACCCCTAAGCTTTCCTCACTCTTGTGGGCCGTACTGGAGGTACCCATCAACTCCGAGGATTCCTTCTCAGAGTCCCCCCATTCCACCGCATCATCCCCGGGCTGCGCGAACCCGGATGGTGGCGGCGTCTGCGGCGTGGTTCGTATTTTACGGCCGCATATACGACTGACCAGCTCATCTAGGGCTCGACCACGCACCAGTCCCAGCCGCTCCTTAAACTCCCCCATGGAGCGATAGGCCGGTAGCTTAGACGATGCAGCCTTTCTAAAAGAGCGAAGGGTGAGCCTGCGCCTAATCCATTCCCGAAACCCGCGATCCCTAGATTCACTCATCGTTCTGTAAACTCTTTTAAAGACTTCCTGTCGCGCTTACCAGGATCGATACTTTTCGGAAACGCTCACCGAATATTCAGTCCCTACCCTGCAAAAGTCTCCTTTTTTTGTGGGACGTGCCAAGTCCTCTGGCCCTAATGCTTTGGATCCGCCAAAGTGCAGCCATGGGTCTGGACCCATTTGAAATCGCCACACTAACTGTCGGAGCCATCGGGGTCGTAGTTTTCCTCATTATAAAGCGCCCAGCACTTCTTAGCAGCGGACAGGGACGCCTCCCCAAGCGTTTTGAGTTGGTTGAGTTGGGGGGGGTTAAAGTACCTAAGGACGTACGAGAACCTCTCGCTTATCTTTCGGCCAGTCTGGGACGTATGGGTTTTATTGCGGTGGCTGAGCCACTACGCGCTCCGGCCATGACCGGCTTCGGACGACACTTGCTACTTGTTCCTTTTATTCATCCCAAAGAGGAAGCTTTATTCATCATGGGGATCGAGTCCCAAGTACTGGGTAGCAGCGAGATGATGCTCCACATCATTTCACCTCTAAGCGAAGGCCGGAGTATCGAAACCACAACGCTCACCGGTCTCGCAGATATGGCTAGACCTCCCGGCGTAGATGCCCGCTTTGTGATCGATGCGGACTCCATTGAGGAAATCTGGAGTCGACATCGCCTCGCGCTTACCGAGCACGAACGGTCTTCCCGAGCCACTGTCACCGCCACCAACTGGCGAAAGCACGCTGGTGCCACCTATGATGCCTGGCTACGAGCCGCTCTGCGCGCTAATCGCATTACCCTAGATCTTCGAAGCAATTCTTATCGAATCCGGTCTTTACCCCGACGCGCAGTGTGAAAACGCCACAACAGCTCCGAAGCACGGCAATATATGATCTGGGCGCAACTGTCATTCCGCCGACGCTGTCAATCATCCAACACCCTAGATCGACTCAAGTTTGTGGCCAAGGTGATGGTACGCATCATGCATCTTTATGAGTCATGGTCGACGAATCAACCCATTTAGTTGAACTCATACATGGTTCGTCCATCTTAAAAAAACGGCTCTGCTACCCTCGCTTTGTTAGCGATGAACTCACAATCCTGATTCTCGACAGCAACTACCACTTGGTAGCGGAAGTTCGGAATGCCTTTGCTCGCCGCGGTCACAAGGTAATTTCCATCCCTGTGGCCAAAGATAGCGGAGCAATGGTCAACGCCACGCTTCGGGCCCTGGCGGAAGCACAACCAGACTTTCTTTTCACAGTAAACTTTCTTGGATTCGATCAGGAGGGGATCCTTGGGACTATTCTGGAAACACTACAAGTGCCCGTCGCAGTGTGGCTGGTGGACTCCCCCTTATTCATCCTCCGCGGTCGACCGGTGCCTGCCCCTTCTACAAGTCAGATATTTTGCTGGGAAAAAGCCTACATACCTGCGCTCCAAAAAAGCTGTGAATGCCACTACCTCCCTCTCGCCACCGAGCCGTCAGTCTTGGGCGGTCAACCGTCAACCGATGCTCTCGACGTGAGCTTCGTCGGTGATAGTGGTCATCGTTCTCAGCAAAAATGGAAACGCCGATTGGCCCCTGAAGATGAGTCAATTGTAGAGGATCTTGCCAAAACATTTACCAAAGGGCCCCACCACCGCTTGAGGGAAGCCCTATGCAATCCATCCATCTTGAGCGAACTACTGAGCGATCCTTCTGCGGTAGATCGATGGGCAGCGGCCACCTGGCGAGCCAACTCTCGGCAGCGAGCAACTTTTATCCGTGCACTCCAGTCATTGCCTTTGAGAGTCTATGGAGATGAAGGGTGGAGAATTATGCTCCCCAGCGCCCCAGTAGAACCGGGTCCAACTTATGGACCCCAGCTGGCTAAGGTGTACCAAAGCTCAGCCGTGAATCTAAACATCACGAGCTTGCAAATGCCCTCCGGGCTGAATCAAAGGATCTTCGATGTGCCTGCCGCTGGCGGTTTTCTACTCACCGACGGCCAAGAAGATCTCTACGACTTTTTCACGGAGACTGACGTTGTCACCTGGTCAACTCTGGAAGAGGCCCAAGATAAAGCACTCTTCTACTTACAACGACCGAATCTACGGCGAAAGATCATCCACAAGTGTCAGCAAACCATCATTTCCGCTCACACCTACAGTCACCGCGTTCAAGAGTTACTATCGGTATTAAGAAAGCGGTTTGGCCCCACCCGGTTCAGCCCGGTTCCCTCCGGAACGCCCGCAAGTGACGATGCACGTACGTCCTAACCGTCCCTCCTCGACCGATGCGAACCTTTACCTTGGAAGCAGAAGCCACCGCGGGAAAAGTCCATCCCTTGGATCGACGTCGAACACATTGGGCCACGGATCGCGAAACCCCCCTGATGGAAGTGTTAGTCACCTCTCCCGGGCCAGATACCAAAAGACCGATCTCTACCCCTTCAGGTAGGGAATCGTTGCGTCGGTCCACTTGTGCGCACCGAACTAAAGACCGAAAATGACTCGCAACAACCCGACCAGCCGCTTCATCCGACAGGGTTGATGGGAACGGATAAGGCGCAAATCGATGGACCGTTTGGGCTTTCTTAGCCGCACCCTTGCGCCAACCATCCTTCGTCTTCATGGCCCGTGCTCTTACCGTCTTTGGTACGGGCACGGCCCTCGCGGACCGATGACCATTCAGCCAAGAAAAATCATCTGCTCCTCGCGATAGGCCCGGATTAGCCGGAGCTACGGAAACAGATGAAGCAGGGGGCCTTTGGAACGAGATAGCAACTCCCGCGGACTTCTTGGTCAACCTCTTCTTCGGCACCACCAGCGGGGTCACAGCCGATGATGTATTCCCCTCCGATGACGGCGCAACATGCGGCAGTGGGGTCATGGGGCCGGATCGAATATCCTCCGGCTGCATCCATTTTTCTTTAGCCGGAGGATTCGACGGACGAACCGTAAGTTTGTCCCAAAGCTCGGTCGCCAAATAGCTAGCGATAAACACCGCACCACCGATGATAAGCGCTGGGCGAAGTATCCCTCGAGATGGCAACCGGAGCGGATGAGGTTCTTCGTAAGCTTCGTTCTCCACCGATTCCGCCGGCTCTTCATCAACGGACATCACCATCGTAGACGACTGCATCAACACCGTTTGGACCATCGAAGGGTCCTCTTCCTCCAGTGAGGCATGGTCTCCCAGGCCCACTGCGGCTAGGAGGCCAGCGCGGACATAAGCCACATCCGACGATAATGAGGCTCTCCACACCGATAGATTCATTTCTGGAATCACATGCATCGAAAAACCGGGACTCGAGGCATCCACATCAGGGAGCTCAGTTTCCCGGCTTATATGATCACGCAAAGAGGTTGCTGGAACCTCATCCAGAAGATCCCGCGACAATCTGACATCAGTGGTGTGTTGCTGGTAGGCATTCTCAAGCAATGGGACCACCCCAAGCGTCGGCCTCGGAGGAAGTTCTCTATGTAAATCGGACCGAGAATACACCGTGATCCATTGCTCAAAACCCGGCCGCCAGACGTAGTGCGAAGCGGTTAGTCGTCCCTGTCGAGCCATGCTCACTAGCTCATCATACGCATATGGTCCGTCCGTCTTACCGCTTCGCGCGATGTACCACCGACATCGGAGATCCATGCTCGTAGGTCCATCTTGGGCGATCCAAGCATGCTTTCCCTGCTGCATATTCGTTCGCGTTCGGAAGCCTAGCCATGAAGCGTAGGACCGATCGCAGCCAATCCCGCGAACTCTTGGCAGGGAACCAAGTTTGCGGTTGCCGCCCCTCTCAAGCTCTATTGCATGGTTCTCCTAGGACTTGGACAGCGAGAGGCGAGACAGGCACGTGCCGGTCTGCTAACAGCCCATCCGGCGACAGGTGAAGCTTCACCCGTCTGCGAAAGGTGCGCGGATGAGATCCACTCCTGAAACTCATAAAACGCGGGCCGTACCGCGTACATGGTCTCCACTTACAACCCTTGCTGGACGACGTATTATGCTCCTGGGCAGTACCGGTTTCCTCGCAAAGGTAATGCTTTCTATGCTACTCGAGCGGTTTGGCCCAGAGCGCATCTATTGCGTAATACGAGGTACCCGCTCTAAGTCCCCCCGGGATCGTCTATTTGCTGAGGTGCTTTCATCAGAGATGATGAGCCCTCTTCGTGAGCGTTTTGGAGCGACCTTCGAAGCGGTCGTCAACAAGCAGGTTGAACCCCTGGGTGGGGATCTGAGCCAACCTAATATGGGTCTGGACGAAACGACCCTCCATCAATTGCGCGGCAAGGTCGACGTCATCATCAATTCCGCGGGGCTGGTAAACTTCAATCCCCAGCTCGAGCAAGCGATTATCTCCAACACGCTTGGCGCACTGACTGTAGCTGAGCTGGCCCGCGAGCTCGGTGCCAAATTGGTCCACGTCAGTACATGCTACGTTGCTGGTGCACGATCTGGGCGGATCCGCGAGGACACACCCGTGGTCGGTTACTTTCCGCTACAAGCAGAGATGCCCGGAGTCCAATTTGACTGGCGTCGGGAACTTAATGATGTTCACCGCATCATCGAGCAAGTCAAAGCTCGTACCGACGATGCAGCTCTAGAGGTATCACACCGTATGGAAGCCCTGCGTCGCCTCAAGGTAGAGGGACGCGAACCCCATAAACGGACACTTCGGGCTGCGATTGCCAATCAGCGACGCCGCTGGGTCACTGAAGAGCAGATACGTCTGGGTGTCGAACGGGCTAAGCAGTGGGGTTGGACCAATATATATACCTACTCCAAAGCACTGGGAGAACAGGCCGTAGCCTCTACTGAGGGGCTAGACTGGAGCATCATTCGACCCGCCATTGTTGAATCGGCCCTTCACTATCCGTTCCCTGGTTGGAACGAAGGAATGAACACCACCGCCCCGCTCGCCTATCTAGGCCTCAACGGCCAAGTAACCTTCCCTGGCAACAACAAACTTGTCCTGGATGTTGTCCCGGTAGATGCGGTCGCCTCAACAACTTTGGCCGCTGCCGCCGCCGTCCTCGCTGGCCAAACCGATAAGGTCTACCAAGTTGCCGCTGGCGACGTCAATCCCTGCTCCATGGCGCGAGCGGTGACCCTCGTTGGTGTATATCGTCGTCGCAAGACAAAATCTGAGATGAATGAGGGGGAGATTTCCCGCTGGCACGGCGAACTTAAACTAAGACAAGAACCTCATCCCATCTCCCGGCGAGCCTACGAAAACCTTTCCACCCCAGCTTTGCTGCACTGGATAGAAAAAGCCCGGAAAGCAGTCGATAGTCTTGAGCCGGATCGATATGGTTTCCTCAGCCGGACCGTGGTCCGGGCACAAAAAAGGACCAAAGAAGTCGAAGAACAACTAACCAAAGTTAGAGATGTCTTTGATCTCTTCATGCCATTCATCTGGGAAAATCAGTATATATTTAATACTTCAAACACCCGAAGCCTCTTCGAGAGCATGAACGAGTCAGACCGGGCTCTGCTCCCTTACGAAGTTGAACGCACCGATTGGAGGCATTATTGGCTAGATGTACATCTACCCGGTCTAGAGAAATGGGTCTTCCCCAAGCTAGATATCGATGGCCCCAAGCGAGTAACTATTCCTCGAGATTACAAAGATCTTGCAGAATTATTTGACGTTCGAACCAGGGAGAACGGCCGCCGAATAGCCTACCATATGGTGCAGAAAGGAGAAGACGCGACCGCATATACTTTCCGAGACGTGCGTAAGGCATCATTTTATGCCTCGAACTTACTCGAAAAAATGGGCATGAAAGACGGCGACCGGGTGCTACTCATTTCGGAAGGTCGGCCGGAGTGGGGTATGAGCTACTTCGGTATTGTCCTTGGCGGCGGCATCGCCGTGCCCGTAGATGTAGATCTATCGCTTTCGGAAGTAGACAATATCGCCAAGGCCGCAGGAGCCAACCTCGCAATCTCTTCCCCCAAACATGCGGCACGTCTTGCAACCGTCAACGGAGAGTCTTATCTCCAACAGGTACGGGTTATCAAATTTGACGAACTCTTTGGCAACGCTCACCAACTGGATGAAACCGAAGACCTCCGACCTAAGAAGCGTCGCCCAGAAGACCCAGCGTCGGTCATTTTTACATCAGGCACCACCGGCCGTCCCAAGGGTGTAGTCCTCAGCCATCAAAATTTTGCTGCCCTAACTGCTCGATTGTCCGCACTATTTGAGCTCAACCACCACGACGCTATGCTCTCGGTGCTGCCGCCGCACCATACCTTTGAGTTTTCTGCCGGGCTACTTATGCCTCTCGCCAAGGGGTCTGCAGTAGCTTATCTCGAAGAACGCACTCCAGAGCTGGTCTCCAAAGCTTTTGATGAGCTCTCGGTCACCGCCATGATCGGGGTACCGGCAGTAATTGAAAGCCTTCACCGCCGAATTCAGGGAGAATTAGATCGTCTATTCCCACCCGCACGAATCATCATCCGGCAGCTCATTCGGTTGAACGAGCTTCTGCGCGATCGGACCGGGCTAAATCTAGGACAGATAGTATTCCGACCGGTTCATACCCAGTTTGGAGGCCAACTCCGCTACCTCATCAGCGGTGCCGCTCCACTCCGGCCGGACATCTATCGCGAGCTCCGCGGCTTAGGATTTGGAATTCATGAGGGTTATGGCCTCACGGAAGCATCACCGGTTCTCACCGTTGGTTGGCCACACCGTACAACACCAGCCGGTAGTGTTGGATGGCCGCTTCCTGGTATTGAGGTCCGCATTCTTGATCCCGATGACCGGGGCGTGGGCGAAGTGATCGCGCGTGGGCCTACGATCATGAAAGGCTACTTATCCGCGCCCGAGGCAACTAAAGAAGTCCTACGAAATGGTTGGCTCCATACCGGTGACCAAGGGCGCATGGATAAGGATGGACACCTCTTTATCGTCGGGAGAGAAAAAGATACGATTATAGATTCTTCGGGAAAGAATGTTTATCCTGATGAAATTGAGGAACTCTATGCAGACACCCCCCTCATTGAAGAACTATCAGTAGTTGGTATACCGACTGATAGTGGCACCGGGGAGCGGGTCGCGTGCCTCGTGGTTCCCAATTACTCTGTTGAGATTCAGGGGCAAAAACTATCTAGGGAAAAGGTACACGAGGAACTCCAACGCCATTTCAAAGATGTTAGCGCTCGACTACCATTCACCCGTAGGATCAAAGTCCTTCATATCTCCGAGCATCAGCTAGCTCGTACATCCACCCGCAAGGTAAAGCGCAACAGCGTCCGCCAAGAATTGATGCGTTTGGAGCAAGCTCGAAGTACATCTCAGGAAAACTTTAGCCCCGCCACAAAAGATTCAGGGATTGAAGCCTGGGTCCTAAAAATATTAGCAACTATTACCCGTCGATCGGCGAAAACGATCACCCTTGGGGCACGACTGGTTGATGACTTAGGATTCGACTCTCTAATGCAGCTAGAGCTTTTCAACACCCTAGAGGCTGAACATCCCCGAGCTCGTATTTCCGCAGATGAAATTGCGGAGGTGACCACGGTGGCGGAGATTGTCGCACTTGCTCAGCGAGACAAAGCCCCTCCCACCCTAAGCGAAAACATCCGCACCGCAACTGAACCCGAGGAGCCTTGGTCCATCCCAGCCCCATTAGTAACCATAGGCAAGACGGTACTAGGCATCGCCAACCAACTAGCATACCGAACACTCTTTGATATTCACGTCGAGGGCAAAGGCAACATTCCTGCAAATCGAAACTTCCTTGTCGCCTCAAACCACTCCAGTCACCTGGATATGGGTTTGGTTAAAGAGGCACTTGGCGTATTTGGCACCAGGATGCGGACCGTAGCTGCCAAAGATTATTTTTTCGACGATCCCGTCAGAGGCATCTATTTTCGAAACTTTAGTGACTTGGTGCCAATGGACCGGCATGGTTCCCTCAGAAAGTCACTTCGACTTGCTTCACAAGCTATACACCAAGGCGATACTTTGCTTATCTTTCCGGAAGGCACACGATCACGGGACGGTAAGATGAGGCCTTTTAGACCAACTATCGGCTGGTTATGCCTCCACCAAAACGTTGATGTATTACCGATCTGGCTTGGCGGAACCCATGAGTCTCTTCCTGTCGGCGCTAACCTCCCGAAAACAGGAACCCTAGAGGTTCGCATTGGTGAACCGGTTTGTAGCTACAAAATGCGGGAAGCAACCCGCTCGATGAGTCGCTCCCAGGCGTATCGGTTGGTAACCAAAGAAGTCGAACGCCGAGTTCGTACTCTTGGAGGCCTGCCCCTGGACGAAGATGAAACCGAGGATGTGTCCAAATCCAATTCATCCGAACAAGAGGAGCGCTCGACACCATGAAGTTGTTTGTGACCGGTGGCACAGGCTTTTTGGGCCAATGGGTGATCCAATTCGCCCTCGAAGCTGGACATAATGTACGAGCCCTTGTTCGCGATGCCCATGCCAAATTACCTCCCGGGGTCGAAGCAATTGTTGGTAACCTAAGCAAAGCGGACCAACTCACAGCTGGCATCAACGGCTGCGACGCAGTCATTCACCTTGCGGGCAAAGTTTCCCGGCATAGGGCCGATAGCACTGCGATGCACGAGGTGCACATTCAAGGTACTCGAACCCTGATCTCCGCCATGACCCAGGTGGGTGTGCAAAAGCTAGTTATGGCTTCAACCTCTGGTACAATCGGCATACGAGAACACCGCCAACAAGAACCGGTTGATGAGACTTACCAACCCAACTTTGAGCTCCTTGGGCGGTTTCCATACTACACGTCGAAACTATATCAAGAGCAAGAGGCCCTCCGACGTCATGACGCCGGAGATGTCAAAGTGATAATTCTCAATCCCTCTTTGCTCCTTGGCCCCGGTGATCAGCGTCTAACCTCCACCACTGATGTCCTAGATATCCTCCAACGCCGAGTGCCCGCGGTCAGTAGTGGAACTATGGCCATTGTGGACGTCCGCGACGCAGCCCCAATGTTTGTTCGCGCATTAGCTCAAGGTCGTCCTGGTGATCGATACCTTCTCAACGGGGCCAACATGACCGTACGCAGTTTTGCTCAGCGGGTAGGGGTCGCGGGGGATGTCGCCGCCCCAACCATAAAACTGGGCAAGACTTGGGCGATTCGGAGCTCAAAATGGATCTATGGATTGTACGAGGCTTTCGAGCAAGATCCGCCCTTCGATCCGGTAGCGGTCGAAATGTCCACCCTGCATTGGGATGTCGACGCCACCAAAGCCCATCGCGAACTCAACTTTGTACCTAGAGATCCTCAGCTAACCATCGAGGCAACCGTTCGCGATCTCGAGGCGCGGGGTCTTTTCCGGCGCACATAAGCGAATCAACCTTGCTCGCAGCCCCCCTCTAAGGTCCTATTGTTCCCCTGTGAGTCCATCCGACCGACTCCGCAACGTGCGAGCCGAGCTCAAAAGTCTGTTCTTGGAGCGGGAAACCGTCATAGACGGATTGCTGATTGCCCTCATGTCCCAAAAACATGTTCTGCTTTTAGGGCCCCCGGGGACAGCCAAGTCTATGCTTGCCCGAGCGCTCACGGAGCGACTCGAAGGAGCTAAACTGTTCGAGTGGTTGCTCACTAAGTTCACCACCCCCGAGGAACTCTTTGGACCCCCGTCTCTGCCTGCGTTGGAAAGTGGTCGCTACGAGAGAATTTTGGACGGAAAGCTACCAGAAGCGGAGGTTGCGTTTCTCGACGAAGTGTTCAAAGCCAACTCCGCTATTCTCAACGCCCTGCTTGCCCTGCTTGCCGAGCGTAAGTTCCATCAGGGTACCCAAGCCATAGCTAGTCCGTTGGAAACAACCATAGCCGCTTCTAATGAACTCCCTGATGAGGACGAACTTGGTGCACTCTACGATCGATTTCTTCTACGATTTACAGTCAATTACATCGAGGACGAACAGAAATTTGAAGCTCTCCTCCGCGCATCAGTTCCACCCCCTCCAGTCACCCGCCTCAATCCACTAGATCTAGCAGCGCTGCGCAAAGACTGCTCCACAACCACTGTCACAGACAGTGTGTTGGCTGATCTGGTCCGCCTTCGAAGGGATCTTTCGGTTGAAGGTATCATTGCTTCTGACCGTCGATGGCGCCAGTCATTGGATATCCTTAGAGCTAGTGCCGTCCTTGAGGGACGGCAGGTTGTTCAGCGCACCGACTTAAAGTGGCTGGCTCACGTACTGTGGAATGACCCTGAGGAACGCCCTAAGGTTGTGGTGACAATGAACGGTCTTATGGGTCGTGAGGAGGAAGAAGCCCAAAAGATCCGTTTCCAGGCCAAAGAAATTCATGCGTATGCCTCACGGGAATGGCCAGATAGTTCCAGCAATGCCCGGGCTGTGCTCGAAGCACACACAAAACTAGAAGACCTTCGACGCCGAGTGGAGCGATTGAGCAACGAAGCTAAACGAGACAAGCGGGATCCTGGTAGCCTAGTACAGCTCCAACACGATATTATCTCTATGCAATCCGAACTGCTGGGCTCCATGAACTAATGATCGAAGTGCAAACCTTAGAAATCGACGGCTATGACCGGGATGTTTTTGAACGCATCTACCGAGCCGACAAAACCCTTCACGCTCATAAAGAGCGCTTAGGTCGACTTCTTCCCCACCCATTTGCTCTATTGCTTGACCTATTTGCGGTGCTCTTCAAACTGAATCTGATGATTCGACCTCGCCAAGAGGTGCAACCATCCGTTCTTATCAACCGCCATCTTGTAGAAGCAGTCCTTGGCCGCCCCGGAATCCAAGCGCTACGAGAACGGACCCAACTCAACGAATATGAGACGCGAATTGTACTCGTTGTCCTCGTTGACCGCCTGCTCCGAGCACTCACACGAAGCAACCACATGTCCCCATCAATGCTTGATGAAGGCATAGAGTTATCCCTCGAGGAGCAAAAACTCACCGAAACCCAAGGTATGCTGGACCACTTGGAGAACCACCAGTTCCCCGTTGACAACGCGACTCGTAAACAACTCGCACACAACCTAAAAAAAGAAATTCAACACCAGAAAACAAAACTTCGAGAGGGAAAGGAACAGCAACAACAGCATGCGGACAACCTTCCCATCGAGCTCGACAACGAGGTTGGAGCCTCCGTGGAACGGATGGCGACAGAGCTGGATGAATTCGACGAGCACCTACGCGGCCTTGGGCTGGCTAACAATGGTACTCTCCATCCAGATGCCGCTCGGCGGCGACTGGAGCTCGGAGAAAAGCTCGCACGGAGTAAGAAACTGCAACTCCTAGCCCGGCTCGCTGGTACTCTCAAGGAGATCGCCTTCGAACAACGTAAAAAGTCTATCTCTCGCGCATCACAAACGGTGCACTCTGTTGCTGTTGGGGCCGATCTTACTCATCTTTTGCCATCCGAACTCCCGGGACTCAACAAGCAAAGAAGGGGAATACACCTCGATTTTTTACGCCGATTCACCGAGAAGCAGCTCATGCAGTACGATCTCCGTGCCCCCGCCCAGCGGGGCCCCATGGTCGTATGCGTAGATGGCAGCAGCTCTATGGCCGGCAGTAAAGAAGTCTGGGCCAAAGCTGTAGGACTAACTCTGATGGAGATAGCCCGTAGAGAGCGCAGAGCTTGCCTGGCGATCGTGTTTTCCGATGGGCAGGAACTCTTCGAAGTTGAACTGGTTTCCGATCGAACCAAATTTGGACACCGGAGCCAGGTGGAGGACCGCTCAGTACTCAAGTTTGCTGAATACTTCCCAGGTGGTGGTACGAACTTTGAGCCCCCTTTACGACGTGCTCTAACCGCAGTCACAAGCCGTAACTATAGAAGAGGTGATATTATTTTCATCACCGATGGCCAAGCCCATTTGGATGATGCTCTTGTTAAAGAGATCAGTGATAAAAAAAAGCGCCATAGATTTAAAATAAGAAGTATTCTCGTAGATCTAGATAGCCAACAAGCCTCCCATCTTCGTCGGGTTGCCGATGACGTCATCCATATACACGACCTTAGTGAAAACGCGCTCAGCGGTATATTTACTGCAGTTTAAGAGCATAAGAGCCCCATAGGATGAGCAAGCAAATCCCGCCATATTCGTCAGCCATAGACCCTCAACCTCGGGCTATAACCGGTCCACATTTGGGACGTATTCACGATCGCGTCCTCCACGTGCTAGCTGAAGTAGACACCGGGTACCCAGCAGATCGCTCTCTCGCCAATACGTTTCGTCGAGCCCGAGACTTAGGATCACATGATCGTCAGCAGGTTAAGGAAGAAGTCTACGGGTTGTTGCGACGGCGCCGTTTGGCCCAAGACCAACTACTCCGAGGATTACGAGCTTTAAAGAAATCACCAGAGCTTTTTGACCCACCAATGTGGTTGCGTCTAGAACTCCTAACCCACCTCATCCTAGAAGGAGCTACCCTAGCGAATCTCACCTATCGAGACGCTTATGCTGTGAAGCGCATCCCTAATCTATTTCAGCGCATCGCCAAAAAAACTCCTCGGTCTCCCCCTACAACCACGACTAAATCGATTGATCGTGCTGCGATTGAAGTATCTCTACCCACATGGTTGTACCAGCGTCTGGCGGATGGCGTTGGGATCGAAAAAGCTCAAGAAATTGCCCAAGCCCTATTGGAGCGAGCCCCCCTAACTCTCCGGGTGGACCATCACCGAAGCACTCGCTCACAGATACTCCAAATGTTGGCCGAACAAGGTATTTCCGCCCAGCCAACCCCGATTGCTCCCCACGGTATTATCGTAGACCAAAGGATCGATCTCCGAAACTCTGCGCTTTTTCAAGAGGGGCTGGTTGAAGTCCAAGATGAGGGTAGTCAGTTGGTAGCTATGGCTCTCGGAGCTCAGCCTGGCGAGCATGTCATGGATGCATGTGCTGGAGCAGGCGGTAAGACGCTCGCCCTTTGGGCCAATATGCGCAGGCAAGGGCGGCTTGTTGCCATCGAACCAGATAAGAAAAAGCACGATGCTCTCAAGACCAGACTTCCGACCGCAGGCCGCACGGTGGAAGTAATGCCTGTAGCACTTGAAGATCTCCCCGCGAACCAGCACGGTAGTTTTGATCGTATCCTAGTAGACGCACCATGTACTGGCACCGGTACTCTCCGAAGGCACCCAGACTTGAAGTGGAGACTCAAACCCGAGGATCTTGCCAAAGAGTGTGAACGGCAGATCCACTTGTTGGGTGCTGCTCTTCCTCTGCTCAAACCCGGAGGAATTATCGTCTATGCCACGTGCTCAGTCCTCCGCGAAGAGAACGAGACTATCGCGGAGCATATCGTCGCCTCCGCTCCTGAGCTGAATCCCCACCCTCTCGGGGAGCTATGGGGTCAAGCCATTGCCAAGCACTTTGGGCAGGGAGCTATGTGTCGTATTGGTCCGGGACCACATGCCAACCAGGCAGACGGCTTCTTCATCGCCGCCTTTGTTAGGGCGTCTCTTTAACGTCCGGACCGCGGTTCTGACTTGTTTCCCACATTTGTGAGGGGTCGGTGGCTTTGCCACCCTTTCGGGCCCCTCGGTCCTAGGCGATACAACGCGAGCATTCCATAACCATTCGCCGATCAGAACGACGAACACTGTGTTTTTGAGCCCTTCATCAAGAAGAACCGTACATCCAGTCCAACCGATTCTTCTCCACACGAGCGAGAGCTCTGAGAAAGTTTAGTTTCAACCCAAAAATAATGGCATCTTGCTAATGTCAGTCATGGTTAAACTCTTGATACGCGTCGCGCTCCTCCTTACGGCCCTAGTGGGAATCGCTGTGGTTGGTGTATTCTTTCTCATTACCGCCTACAGTAAGACTCGTCCCACAACCGGTGACGAGACAAAGGCTAATGCAGTTCTGGCGGAGGTTCACGAAGCTCTCAACATGGATGCCTGGAGGGAAACCGGAGCCATTCGCTGGAATTTTGCCGGTCGGCAAAAACATATCTGGGACCGGAGACGTCATCTCTCTCAGGTCAGCTGGGGTAAATATAAAGTACTACAAAGCCTCGATCGGCAAACCAGCCTCGTCTATGAAAATGGAACATTGGTAGAAGGAGAAAAGGCTAGGGTCGCTCGAGAACGAGCCTGGGCTTTCTTTATCAATGATAGTTTTTGGCTCCAACCATTCGACAATCTTCAGCAGGAAGGCATCAGACGCTCAGTGGTCTCTTGGAATGGTGAAGACGCCCTGTTTATTGAATACTTATCCGGAGGCCTAACCCCAGGTGATGCTTACCTATGGTTGATCGACAAAAATACCCACTTACCCCATGGATGGCATATGTGGGTCAAGATTCTACCTATCGGTGGACTGTGGACATCATGGGAAGATTGGGCAGCCCTCAGTACCGGAGCTCAAATAGCCACAAAACACAAATTTCCAATCTTTAATCTTCAAATTACCGAGATCGCGGCAGCTCCGGATATCCAAAGTCTCGAGAATGGACAGGATCCATTTGCCCCATTACTCAACAAAGATAGTGGCCAACCACCAGCTATAGCAACTAGCCAACCCACCACAGGCAAGCCAGTCAGTGACGACTCCACAAGCCCCTAAACACCAACAGTGAAAATCTATGGGGTTAACTCTTGCACCAACCTAACCTTGTTATAAACCGCCAACCCCAACTACTCCCAGCCATTGGGCACCACAAACCCACGACCACCCATCGACCCCACCATCACTGGCTGCTGCATCTGCTCAACCATAGAAACTACGTCAGCAGCTGCTCTCTCTCGTTCGAACTTATACTGGGTGGGACTCAGCCACCATGGCTTCGGAATGACTGCCCACGCCCGAGCTCTGGAAAGCTCAAACCAATCTTGCGATTCGCACCAAAAACCAGTCTCGACGGAAGGTTCAACATCATCCGGCAATCGTTCGGACAGAAAATGAGGAAATAGTGCACCCAGGAGTAGAACTTCATGGACGTCGGGGAATGGAAGTTCCTTGGGCCATGCTTCCCGCTTGAAAGCACGAATCGGTAACGTGAGTTGATGGTTCACCAAACGGTCCAGCTTTAAGTCTAGCCGATCTCGCCGGCGAGGACCTATCCAATCGCGCGGTGCTGATGACGGAGTCAGGCTCCCCAAGTAATACTTTATCGCGATCTCGCGATGCACCAAGCGCCCGTTTCTGTCCCGATATAACGAATCAAGCTCCCCGAGTGTTGTTGCACCACTAACCCGCAATACCCGTTGAACCTCAATAAGCGTACTTACTGAGCCTAGACTATGCATGTGAAGCCATTCAAAGTACCGCCCCACTGCTCGCGGGACTTCCTGCACCGTGGGGAGGTGCCGCGGCATAACCTCATGTGCCCAATGGGGCTCTACTCGATCATATCCCCTCTGATGCCAGTAGGTCTCAGTCATTAGCGGAACAGCATTTCGCAACCAACATACGTCTTCGTCTATCCGCTCACGAGGTGCGGGTACAGCAACAGACCTCATCATCTATTCACGGGGGGAGAATCGAGTGCTCACCGGGGTCAGAACTCTGTAAGGTTCTACCGTATTCCACCAAGAAGTCCTTCAATCGCATCGCAGCTCGAGTGCGATGCATATCAACCCGATAAAGCAAGTAGATCACTTCCGGCACACCTGGTAAGTCCGAATGAAGCACGCGGAGCTCACCAGAAGCACCGTGACGGGCAACACGACGAGGTATTAAGCCCACCCCAAGGCCTTCTTTTACCAGCGCCCTAAGGAGTTGGAGATCTCCACATTCCAGCACTTGATCTGGCAACACCTCATCGGATGCAAATCTCGCCAATAGATCTGTAACTCGACTCTCTCGCCTACTCACCAAAAGAGGCCCTCTTTTCATCCGGACATATGCCTCAATAACCGTTCGCGGGGCGGGCTCATGAGCGCATACATAGACCTCAATTCCGTCTCGATATAATGGTACAATAACTAGATCTGGGTGAGGCTCGGGATTCACGACCAACCCAAAATCTATAGTCCGCTCCACCACAGCGTTGCGAACCTCATTGTGGGTTCCGCCCCATAGTGAGATACGTACCATGGGCGCTCGCTCCATAAATTTCCGAAGGAAAGCAGGAAGAAAGTAAGCACCAAGCGCATCATGGCAACCGAGCACAAAATCGCCTACATCCTCGGCTTCTAATCCAGATATCTCTGCTCGGGCTCTGTCAATGGTAACAAATATATCTTCTGCTGTAGTCCGAAGTACTTTCCCCGCGGCTGTCAACGATATGCCTCGAGCATCTCTATGAAAAAGCGTAGACTTTAGCTCCTCTTCAAGGTTCTTGAGCGAAACACTCAATGTTGGTTGCCGGGCATCCAATGCACGAGCTGCCTTGGATATGCTTCCATGCTTGACTACCGCAAGAAAGTATTCCAGCTGTCGAAGCTCCATACCTTTATCGCTCCAAACGAAATCGTAACTCTGCGTCACCGGTATCTGGTCTCGGCCACCTCACCCCGCTCAGAGTCCTCCTAATGCAGAGCTGACTAGGCCTAGTTGCGCCTGAAAATCGTATTTGACCTAGACGACCGCCAAACCCAATGATCGCCCGGACCGCAACCATCTTTTCCTCATCCGCTAAGCACTTTCGGAGATTATCAAGCCTGGACCGCACCCGACGGAGAGTTTGAGCTGGGCTGATGCTACCAATTACTTCCACATCCACTAAACGGATAGTTTGCGACGGCAGCAATCCGGTAGACTCTTTCTGATCCACAATGCTCTCAACATCATCTGTATTTAAGGGCCCGCGCCCCACACTCGATGAGCTCCCACTTCTCCCATCAGCTCCAGATGATCCAATCGACTGGGTACCCGAGCTCGCTGTGGAAGAAGTATTTCCGGCCGCTCCAGATGCTCTGGTTGGCTGAGTGCCGGATCGTACTGTGGAGGAAATACTTCCGTCCGCTCCGGATGACCCCATCGGTTGGATACCCGATGGCGTTGTTGATACCGTATCTTCTGACGGTCCCGTACTCAGAGCCATAGCCAATGTATCTGTTCTCTCTTCAGTCTCTCGCCGGACTGGATGTTTCACCTTCGGAGCTTGAAGTCGCTCGGTTTTCGTTGAATTAGTCTTAGTTGCTGAGACTATTGCGTTCCCGGACTTTTTTGTCCCCTCTCTCTTCCGTCCTCTCGGAGGAAAGACAGTCCTCTCCAGTCGAGCTATTTCATCCCCACCCCTCGCCTTCGAACCTGGATTGTGACCTCTCGTGGTTCGCCCCTCCACCCGGCCAGACTGAGTCGCGGTGGTCGCCAAGGATAAGAACGGCACTTCTGTACCTACCGATACATTACCTGGAAGGTCATCAGTCTTTGTCTTTTTTTGAAGCAAGCTCCGATCATCCAAAACGGCTTGCTCATTGAGCAAAGTACCTCCGTTTCTTGAGAAAGCTTCGTCAATATCGAAACTAAACATTGGCTCAGCTTCCAAAGAATGAGAGAAAACCCGGTACCCAGCTACAAACAATGCTCCCGCAATCATGCTCAAGGCCAACACCCCCAGGAAGCCCCGTAGCCCTTGAGGGACTTTTTTCCCTAGAGTAGATGATTTAAGGACTTTAGAAACTGGCGCATCACTAATTTCGGTCGATAACAAGCGAACCACTTGCTCCATAGATTGGGGGCGATCCTCAGGACTCTTGGCCAGACATGCATCTATTAGTGAACTAACCGATCTGGGGAGGGTTGGAACAATATCGGCGGCCGATGGGGGTTGCTCCACCGCATGCTTCATCATGACCCCAAGCGGTGTCTCGGCCTCAAACGGAAGCCTCCCAGAAGCGGCCTCGAACAAGACCACTCCGAAGGCATATACGTCGGATCGAGCGTCCACTTCACCGGTCTGTGCTTGCTCCGGCGGCATGTATGCTGGCGTACCAAGGAGCAATCCTTCATAAGTCGTTGGATTACTAGTTTGCGCATCCCCCAAAATTTTGGCCAAACCAAAGTCGCAAACCTTCACTCGGTCAAGAGTCACGACGCCGCCTTCAATAAGAACATTACCGGGTTTTACGTCCCGGTGAATCACATTACATGAATGTGCTTCGCGCAGCGCTTCGGCCATTCCTAAGGCTAAGGCATATAGCTCTGGAGTAGGCAGCGGACCGCTGCTTTTGAGATGACCCGCCAGGGATGTACCCCGAACCCACTCCATGACAAGGTAGGCTCGACCAGAGTGGTCTTCACCAGCAGCAAGGATCCGAACCACATTGGGGTGCACAACCTGCTTAATAGCGCGCACCTCTCGGGCAAACCTTCGGGAGTGGCGACCACTGCGCTGGTACTCCGGATGCAGGATCTTCACCGCGACTTGCTGCTTTGTTTCTAGGTCCAGTGCCGCGTAGACTGAACCCATGCCACCTTGCCCCAGCTCTCGCTGGATATGATATCGGTCCGCAACTACTTCCGGTGGAAATCCCTGCGTTGTAGTCACAGTAACCGGATATATATCAGAAATGACCGGCGACGCCCACATGAGCTACAACCTCATCCCGAAAATCAGAGAAATCCCAAATTTCCGTGGAAAGCTTGAGCCTTAATGAGCGATGAACAACCAGGTTTATGCCATTTGTATACCGAAGAACAGCACTTTCACCCCTTAGAGGACTGTTTGTAGCCAAATTACCGATACGGCGAAGTCCGTCCACGCGAGCAAAGATCTCCAACCATTCCGAAAAAGGGTATTCCACTTCTGCGAGAAATCCTTGCTTTATAAAAAAATCTTTAGTGCGACCTTGAGTATCAAAACGAAATGCCCCGGGCTCATCCGGAATCCCAAACTCGGTCCGGCGAAGTAGCACCTCTGCACGCAACACTAACGCGTCCATCTTCAGATGTGTATCTATCCCGAGAATGAGGTAAGACTGAGTAGCTGCAGGATCATAAAACCCATGAATACCGGATGCACCAGTAGTTAATGTGGTGTAGTTACCAATATTTATTGTCACAGCCAATCGACCACCTACCGATGGCTGACTATTGTTGTCGATATAATACAAACTAGGTGATCTACTCTGGACAAAGTCGATATCAAAAGCATCGTTATTCCCTTTTAGACCCGAGACCGCGTGAATAGCATAATCAACAGCCATGCGGTCGTTGAACCAGTAGGTCCCATAAACTTCGATGCCATTGTCCACGTAGGGGATAGGAAGGATTCCATTATTCCATTCCGCTCGACGAAGCATTCGCCCCATGTCATAGGGGAGAGGCTTAGAGTTAGCGCGATGATTAGCGGGATCATGGCGAAGTGGAAAATCGCCAAAACGAGGATTCATTCGTCCAACCCGTACACTCAATTCATCTAATAACCAGAAGTCTACATATGCCATCCCGATTTCAAAACCATGACATCCATAGCAGACTTTCACATGAGCTGAGGTCCGGTCCCCAAAGTCAGTTACTAACTTTAATGATAATTCCGTAGTGAACCCATCAAACACAAAATCTCGTGCTGAATCGGCATCAAATACATGTAGATAGTCCAATTGAACGGAGCCGGCCATATTGCTTCGCACATCGATCGCCCATGCCCCACCCACACCTACTAGCAGCCCAACTATCGTCAGCGCTCCTGTAAAAACCGGTTGCGACGGCAACTTGCCCCACTTATCCCCTGTTGGAGCAGATTTTTTTCCCTTATCCGCCTCACAAGACTCAGAATCATCCTCCCTACAATTCATATCGAAACCTTTTAGCTCCATGGCAGCCCCCTACAACTCATCAATATTTTTGTCCGCAGAGGTGTCATTGCGCCGTCGCTTCGATCGCTCCTGCGCCGCATAGTATTCGAGAAAAACTAGCACTTGCTTAGCCTCAGTAGCAGATATGCCCGAACCAGGCATTCTCCGCATTCTATCCACATAGTTGCGCCAATGAGCAGGATCAGTAATGCCGGACGAGAGTGGACGAGCTAGGGTATGACAACGAGAACATCGCAGCGCGAACAGTCTATAAGCGCCCCGAACCTCCGGTTCTAGAGCCTCAACACGCTCTTCAGACCACCCTCCCCTTCGTCCTGAAAAACCTGCACACCCCACAGCGAATAGACCAACGCTGGCCCCAACCATCATGATGGTTAGGCCAAGTATGTATCCCCATACGCCCGACAGATCATATACCCTAGTCATTCTTAGCTCCTTCGGCGATCCAATCCGCAATCAATTGTCGAGAACGTAGTCCAAGCATAGGCGGGCCATCAAACGGCATCCGACTACCAAATGGAGGATTCGGGCCTAGCTTTTGAAGCAAATAGCTCTCGCACGGGAGACCTTCTATGACAATATTCTCTCTGGAGTTATTGCCACCCTGCCGAAGCTGCTCATAGCTCGAAAGATCCAAACCACCAATCTCTATTCCTATAGGATCCACTTCATCAGGGAAGTGACAGGAGCAGTTAACAACCCCACTCTTTCCTTCGAAAATAGACAGAATATCAGCTCTAAATGCAACATCCTTTGAAGGATCACTATCTTCATTCACACATCTCGTCGCCACATTGTCACCCAGCTCTGGATCACACGCGACCGAGACTACAAAGGCTATGATGAACCCAACACTTCGTGTACAGGTAGTCATTTCGAGTGGAAATGATGAACTTCTCCGTACTTTTCCGGCAAACTGGTCTGTTTTCTGCGTTGACTCCTTCATGGTTTATAGCTCCTTGGGACATAATTCCCGGCGCTCGGTGGGCCTAAAACCCAAGACCTCCCCCCCCTCATCACTCGAAATTCCATCTTCTGTAATAGATGTAGGTGAGGGTTGATTACCACCATCAATGGAAATTAACGCGGGATCGGTGCGAGCTATGACTATGGAACATAGTGGTAACCAATCCTTTGGAAACACTTGATGGGTGGAAGTATATTCAGCATCCCCGTCTAAATCTAGTAACTCTATATCCTCATCAAGAATATAAGGCTGATTTATACGTTGGAAGACATAAGCTCGCGTTTCGGGGAACAGACGAACATCATCCGGCA
>JAHQVK010000139.1 GCA_019634385.1 Myxococcales bacterium
CGAGTGTTGTGTGGATCAAGGGGGGTAATAGGAAGGCGGTGCCGATAGCGACCGGGATCAAGAGTACGAATGCATTTTCGAGTACTCGACAAAAGGTCTTGATAAGTTTTTCTTTGTTATCCTGCAGAAGCGTGAAAGATGAGAGAACGGCGGTTGTGATAGGTTGATTTATTACGTCGACCGTACTCTCAACAATTTTGGTGGTAAGAAGATAGATTCCGGCCGCTTCAAGCCCCAAGAGGTAGCCAATAGTGAGGCTTGGGAGGATTCGGGTGATTGTCGCGAGCATCATATCTAGGAAGATCTGAGAGCTGAAAGAGAGGATATCGATGATTGCCTCTCGATCGACCTTCCAGTTGGGCCTCCATGTGCATCCTCTCATGGAGAGAACGGCGGAAACAACAGTCCAGGTAAGATTCTGAAGAACGAGACTCCACACGCCGAGGCCAAGTATCGCTGCCAATAGGCCAACACCGCTGCCGGAACTGATTCCTATAACTCTCGCGCTTACCAGCGTCTTATAGTGAAACTCTCGCCTCAGCAGAGCGATCGAAGTTGTGGCAAGAGGTTGAACGAAAAAGGCCAGCGACGCGACCCTGATGAGACTCGTTAGTTGCTTGTCGCCATATGCAACAGCCAGGAACGAAGAGAGAGCGAATAAAGAGGCGAAGAGCAGCAGACCGAGGCCAACGCTCATGAAAAATACGGCATTGATGTGCGCTTTCCTCAGCTTTCGGCGTTGAATGAGAGCATCGCACATGCCGGCGTTTACGAATATGTCGCCAAATTGAATGATAGCATTAACGATCGCTACTGTTCCAAATGCCCTGGTGTCTAAAAGCGCGGCGAGAACAAAAAAGGTAGTGATGGAGACGACTTTGATTCCGACGCTCCCGATCAAGAACCACGCCGCACTATCGATGGTCTTCTTCTTTAACGACACTTGAACTGTCCTATGCTTGTTCCCGTGGATTGACTATCGACAATGCCTATAGGTATATTCATACATTGTTTCTGAGTACATAATTCAATGACACTAGATGGTATATAGTCCGATTGTGGCCGTTCGACAAAAAGCGTTCCTGACAGATGCCGTCTAGCTCATTAGGGCGTATTTTTATGCTCTGGAGGTGGAGCTACGACCGTACCCGCGTGTGTGAAGGTTCGGACCGGGAGGGAGGGGGCTTGGATGTACCGGACCGAGGGGCTCGAAAGGGGAGCGAAGCCACCGACCCCTCATACACGTGGGAAACAAGTCAGCACGTGGTCCGGAGTGCAAAGAAACGCCATAGCTTGGGCCTGTTTTCAAGGTGGCGCGTGGTTATTGTCCGTTCCTGAGTTGGCGAATATTCAGTGATCTATGTGTGACATTATCTTAGCAAGGGTCGCTCAGTCTACCAGCTATGGCTGGTCTCCCTCGGAGTTTTGCAATCAGAGCAACAGGTTCTTATAAGGGAACCTAATAATAGAATTTTTCCAATAGTTAGTAACAACAGGTTCTTAACAATAGTTTTACAACTACGTTAAGGACACGCCGGAGATTGAGTGTACAGAAAGAGGCGGTACAGCAGAAAGCGTTGGGTCGAACCCAAGTTCCAGCTTCGCAGCGGGGCAATGCCCCGCTGCGCGACCACTTGTAGACTGTTCCAGAATCAATTCAAGTGGTCTTTGCTGTAGACGAGAATATCGCATCACTGGGGCTTGTACCTATACCGTCAAATCGGACACCTTCCGTAGATTTCTACCTATTTCCAAGTACCGAAGCCGAGGCCATAGAGGGCCGGTCACGCAAGATTGGCGTTACCACCGGTCTTAAGGCCTCGCGTCGAAAGTTGCATAATAAGTGGTACCCAACTCTCCTATCTTGGTGCAAAATGGTTGTCGAATATGAGAATGGGTTCTCGAAAACGGGTTGTGGTCACTGGAGGTGCGGGGTTTCTCGGTAGTTTTTTGTGTGAGCGACTTCTATCTGAAGGTCATGAAGTTCTCTGCGTGGACAATTTCTATACCGGTGCCAAGCGTAATATCACTCACCTACTGACAGAGCCATACTTTGAGTTGATCCGACACGATGTGACCTTTCCCCTCTATGTTGAGGTGGACGAGATCTATAACCTTGCCTGTCCGGCCTCCCCCATTCATTACCAACGGGACCCGGTGCAAACCACCAAGACTAGCGTGCATGGTGCGATCAATATGCTCGGGCTGGCCAAGCGGCTAGGGGCAAAAATTTTTCAAGCCTCAACGAGTGAAGTCTATGGTGACCCGGTTGAGCACCCGCAGCGGGAGTCTTACTGGGGAAATGTCAACCCTATTGGCCTTAGGTCCTGTTACGATGAGAGTAAGCGGTGTGCGGAAACCCTCTTTTTCGACTATCACCGCCAGCACGGCTTGAAGATCAAGGTGGCTCGTATCTTCAATACTTATGGACCACGTATGCACCCGGAGGATGGCCGGGTAATATCAAACTTTGTGCTCCAAGCGCTGCGCGGGGAAGATATTACCATCTATGGAGATGGTGAGCAGACCCGCTCGTTTTGTTTCTATTCGGATCTTCTCGAAGGCATTGTCCGCCTGATGGATACAAAGAATGAGGTGACGGGTCCCATCAACATCGGAAACCCTAGAGAGTTTTCGATGATCGAGCTCGCCAAACAGGTGATTCACCTGACTGGTTCAAAGTCCCTTGTTGTTCACCAGAGATTGCCTGCGGATGACCCAAAGCAGCGGCGTCCGGATGTTTCTCGGGCCAAGGAGCTCCTCGACTGGGAGCCTAAGGTCTCGCTGGAAGAGGGATTGAAGCAAACGATCGCCTACTTTCAACGTTTACGCGAAGATGGGGTCATCGCGTAGTGGTCGGGTCCGTTGACAGCTGGCGGTCCATGGTTGAAGCGTGAGGTTCCGATGACGAGGACGCGAATCTGCTGCATAGGTGCAGGATATGTGGGCGGCCCCACGATGGCGATGATCGCCGATAAGTGCCACGACGTGGATGTCACGGTGGTTGATATTAATGAGGAGAAGATCGCAGCGTGGCAGACTGAGGAGCTGCCGGTGTTTGAGCCCGGTCTTTTGGAGGTGGTGAAGGCGCGGCGTGGGATCAATTTACACTTTAGTACGGACATCGACGGGGCCATCCGCAACTCGGAGATGATCTTTGTCAGTGTCAATACACCAACCAAAACCTACGGTGTGGGGGCTGGGCGAGCTGCGGACCTCAAATACGTAGAGGCTTGTGCCCGCCGCATTGCGGCGGTGGCCGAGGGTGACAAGATCGTTATTGAGAAGTCTACCTTACCGGTCCGGACTGCGGGCACTATCAAGCGGATTCTAGAGGCTACTGATCGAGGCAATCGCTTCCAGGTGGTCTCTAACCCGGAGTTTCTCGCTGAAGGGACGGCGATGCGCGACTTGGAGTCCCCGGATCGGGTGCTTATTGGTGGAGAGCGCACGCCGGAAGGGGATTCTGCTGTCGACCGGGTGGTGGATATTTATGCGCGGTGGGTGCCGAAGGACCGGATCCTGACCACAAACCTGTGGTCATCCGAGCTGTCGAAGCTGACCGCGAATGCTTTTTTGGCCCAGCGTATCTCAAGCATTAATGCCATCAGCGCCCTTTGCGAAGCTACAGGCGCGGATGTTGATGAGGTGGCTCACGCGATCGGCACCGACTCTCGCATAGGGCCTAAGTTTCTGAAAGCATCGGTCGGATTTGGGGGATCGTGCTTTCAGAAAGATATCTTGAATCTTGTATACCTC
The DNA here is from genome assembly GCA_019634385.1 of Myxococcales bacterium. Classification (GTDB taxonomy): domain Bacteria; phylum Myxococcota; class Kuafuiibacteriia; order Kuafuiibacteriales; family Kuafuiibacteriaceae; genus JAHQVK01. The sequence continues at coordinate 3,760 of JAHQVK010000139.1, forward strand.
TGCGAGCATTTTGGGCTCCCCGAGGTAGCGAGCTACTGGGCCCAAGTTGTGGAGATGAACGACTATCAGAAGCGTCGTTTTGCTCGTCGGATCGTCCGGAGTGCTTTCAATACGGTCAGCGGCAAACGTATTGCCCTTTTGGGCTATGCCTTCAAGAAGGATACCAACGATACGCGGGAAACGGCTGCTCGATACGTGGCGGGTGATCTGTTGGAGGAACAGGCGAACATCGCCATTTACGACCCCCGCGTTGAGCCTTCAAAGATCATGCATGAGCTTGGGGTCAGCCAGGACTCGACGCAGGTGTCCATTTGCGCCGACGCCTACGAAGCTTGTCGTGACGCCCACGTTGTGGCGGTCATCACCGAGTGGGATGAGTTTCGGGACCTAGACTATCGACGCATCTACGAGAAAATGTACAAGCCGGCATTTCTCTTCGATGGGCGGAATATTTTGGATTTGGATGCGATTAGGGCCATCGGTTTCGAAGCCCATGGGATTGGCAAGCCGGCGCCGTCTGTGGTTTCCTTATGAACTTTGAATGGTCATACAGAGTGAGATCCCTTCTACTTTCTAGAAGATTTCAGATGAACGTGTAGCTAGGCTTTATCGGAGCGTAGCTGCCAACAGTTTGGATATGCATAGCAGGCGATGTCTGCGGTTGCCCCACTGCGTCTGGTTGAGTCTAGGGTGTGGTTGTATCGTCGTCGGTATGAATACCGGGCTCAATTGTCTGTATAGCCTGGGGAGGAGACTAGGGCGTGTCTTTCGACTCCGGCTGCGGAGCTGTCGCCGTATCCCGCGGGTGCGAGGGTTCGGCCCCGGAGGCGTGTCTTTACACTCTGGCGGTGGAGATGACGCTGTACCCCGTGTTTGTGAAGGGTCGGCCCCGGAGGGAGGGTACCGGATGTACCGCAGCGAGGGGCCCGAAAGGGTGACGAAGCCACCGACCCCTCACAAACGCAGGAAACAAGTCAGAACGCGGTTCGGAGCTTAAAGACACGCCGTGGAGGCCCTCAGGTGTTGTAGTAGTGTTTCTGGAAGAGGAAGCCAAGTGTGAGGGGGCCATCGGGTGCGACTGGGTAGAAGTGGCTTGGAATAGGCCTATCCAACAGGAGGGTATGGTGGATGTATTGGGGGGAAGCGTGATCAGCGTCTTAAGGCGAGCCATCAGGGTTGGGCGTGGTCTATTGCTCGCCCCTGGTGTGGTAGGAAAGGCGGTGACCCTCGGTCCCACCTCTTATGGGTGGCCTCTTCGTCAGCTAGCTATGGCTAGCCTTCCTCGGAGTTTGTATATTTATCTACACCCGGCACTTCACAATAGCTTCAGGCTGAGCTTAAAGAGACTTCCCAGCAGCCCGTTGATCGGGCCCAGCAAGCATCCTTCGGGTTGTTTTGTTGTGGGATATTTCGACCAGCTTCGCATCTTATCGATCGAATACGAACGGCATGCGTCCTCTTCGTCGACATGCTCCACGAAAAGCCTACCTTGAGCTATGTCTACTGAGCCGAATCAACGGGCTGCTAGCCTCGGTACTACTGACGCAAACAAGCTGCAACCCAAAGTGGTCCAGTTTATCATCCCTCGGACCATTTGCCCAAAATGTCATGGGCAGGGGCACTCATCCATAGGGTACTAAAAATGGTATTGGAGTACCAAGATTGACTGTGCAAGCGGCATTTCAGATACGGGTTGATGAGCCCCAGCGACCGTCCAAGTGGGTTTGGGTCGAACCGGGGATGGAATATATTGTCGGTCGGGATGGTCGAAAGTGCTCTATCGTGGTGACGGATCCTAGTGTGTCCCGTCGGCATCTTCGCCTCAAATGGAAAAACGAACGGCTTTGGGCTGAAGATCTAGGGAGTACTTCCGGTTCTTATCTATCTGATGGGATGCGCTTTACGAACCCAGTTATGATTCAGTCCGGGACCGAGCTTTATGTAGGGAGAGTTCGTCTATTCACAGTGAAAGCAGATCCGTCCGCTCTGACAACAAGGAGGGACGATGATGAGGGTAAGTTGGTCTCAGTCAGACCATTCGCAGAACTCTCCTCAGGGGGACGTATGGAGGTGGTTCCGATGAGGTCCCTGGCAAATATATCATTCGGCTTGGATTCACTTACCGGTGTGGAAGTATCGGAGGCCGAACCGCTGATCATAAATCCCGACGAGAGTCCAGGGCTGTCACCATTGGCGGGTGGGCAAGATACCTTAGGACAACGTACAACCCTAGCCCCTCAAGATGGGGAAAGGCTCGTGTTTGGGCCTCCGTCGCGTACCTCTTCGTCATGGAGCTCAAACTCTCCAGAAGATGGCACATCATTATCTGTTCATCATAGTTTCGAAGTCACTCATAATATATCTTGGGTGCGTATGCGTGAGATACATCAGCAGTTACTACGCAGTCTCGATCTCCCCCAAGGTCTACAGATTAAGGGAGATCAACATGCGTTTCGGGTAAAGATTCAGCGCACAGTGATGGGGATCGCAGATAGTATGAACCCTCCGCTCCCTTCCCAGGCCGTCCGAGATCATCTAGTGAAATTGGTGATGGACGAGGCGCTTGGTCTAGGACCGCTCGAGGATCTGCTTGCGGATGAATCAGTAAGCGAAGTGATGGTGGTAGATTGTCAGCATGTCTACGCAGAACGGAACGGGAAGATTGAACGGCAGCCCACATTTTTTACGTCTGATGAGGCTATCAAAGGGGTCATTAACCGGGTGGTGCTGCCACTAGGGAGGCGGATAGACGAAACTCAACCAATGGTGGATGCTCGCCTCAAAGATGGTTCTCGGGTCAATGCGATCATTCCCCCGCTGGCTCTTCGGGGACCGTGTATTACGATTCGTAAATCTAGCAAACATCGCTTGCAGCTTCATGAACTCCTTGCCACGGGTGTGCTGACTGAGGAGATGGCGCGATTTTTGGAGTTGGCAGTTCGCAGCCGTAAGAACATCGTGGTTTCAGGGGGGATGGGCTCCGGTAAGACTACCCTCCTTAATATCCTGAGTGCTGCGATTCATACTGATGAGCGTATTATAACTATTGAAGAGATCGCCGAAATTCAACTCCAACAAGAGCACGTAGTCTCCCTGGAGGCTTACCATCCTGATTTGGATGGAAAAGGGGAAGTGACTACCCGCGACCTTGTCAAAAATGCTCTGCGGATGAGACCGGATCGTATTGTCCTTGGAGAATGTCGGGGTGCGGAGGCAGTTGATATTCTGCAGTCGATAGCTACCGGCCACGATGGCTTCATGACCACCTTACGTGCGAACTCTCCTGATGAGGCTATATCACGACTTGAGACATTGGTACTTATGTATGGCGCGGCATCGCTCAACTTGGGGAGTGTCCGACGACAGATAGCGGAGGCGTTTCATCTTATTGTGCAGATGTCCCGCTACGAAGACGGTAGTCGTCGCGTATCTCATATTAGCGAGGTGGTGGGACTCAATGAACGCGGCCAGCTCGAAATGTGCGAAGTCTTCCATTTTGAGCCTGAAGTCCGGAGGCAAGGAGTAGTTGCCGGACAGTTTGTGCGTAGTGAATATACCTCGAGATGTCATGATGGTTTTGCGGCTCAAGGGCTGGAAGGTGAAGGGGAACTTTGGTGACTCCGTTGATGATACAGCGGAAATCACTTGGTTTGAACCCAAGTTCCTGCTTCTACGCGAAGCTATACCCCGCTGCGCGATCCCTTGTTGGTTTTAATAGAATTACCAAAGAGTTTTTGCTGTATAGCAATAGATACTTGATCTGTTTTTCAGGGAACTAAATGGTGGCGCAACAAGGCAGAAGCTTTAAGTAGATGCAGGAGCAAGGGTTCCGCTCATCGATTTCTGCTGTAGCTCTGTCGAACTATGATCGAAGACCAATCGCGGATGTTCGTCGACGTTGGCGTGTCTGCATTGTTTTATAGTATTTGGGTATATATTTAGACTGGTGAGATCTGCTTTACAGCAAAGACCACTTGAATTGATTCTATAAGAATTAACAAGGGGTCGCGCAGCGGGGCATAGCCACGCGTAGAAGTAGGAACTTGGGTTCAACCCAAGTGATTTCTGCTGTAGGGACAAAAGAGTTGGTGATGAGTATGCAGGCTAGGCTGTTGATCGAACGTAAGGAAGACAGGCATGCTGTATGTCTATTTGAGGGCAATACAACGGTTGGTAGTAGCGCCGCGGCGGACGTACGCATTGCTCATCCGTCCTTGTCCCCGATTCATTTTCGGTTGGTCCGTGAAAATCGCGGTTGGTTGGTGACTGATGCCGGGTGGCCGCCATACGGGTTGGAGGTGAACGGGCAGCGGGTGGAATGCAGTTGTTTGTCACCAGGAGATACGATTCGCGTTGGTGAGATCAGCATGGTCTTTGAGTTGATTGGACAGGATGGATCGAGTGCTGAAACGGAGCTTATAGCCCTCGATTTTCTTAAATCGGAACGTGGCCTTCAGGTGGGTTCAAGCTCCTCCTCACGCCGAACCTCGGAGGCGTCTTCTGGCCCCTCAATGGGGGGCTCCGGAAAATCCCTGACGGTGTCGAATAAGCCGGAGGAAAAGGTGGAAGAGGCTCAAAGAAGTACGATGGCGCCGGTCGTGCCTGCGGTGACTAAGCAAGGGACGCTGCTGCAGGGGGAAAAAGGAGAGCATCTAGGCGTTATGGAAGGCCTAGGTTTGGGAGCAATGGGTATAGCCGCGATGGGCATGGGGGCAATGGGTATTGGAGCATCACTGATGCCGGAGCGAATCGAAATGGTCGCGGTGAATGTACAGCCCACAGAGTTGCGCTACTGGGCACCGGAATCAATACAGGTCCCGGCGGCTTGCGCCGATAGGTCCGCCTGTATCCGAAAGGGTCACCAGGCTGTAGAGCGTACCCAACAACTGATAGATAATCGTTTGGTAAGTGGGGAAAACCTCTTTGCGGCCCTCCAGGTAAGTAGCCAAGGATTGGCATCATTGCGCAAAGTAGGGGCCACACAAAGCAAGCGGTACCAGAAACTTATTACGCTGCGCAGACAGGTAGAGAAGCTTCTCATCCGAGCAGTGGAGGACAGGAAGTTTGACTATCAGCGGGCGCTTCGTCTGGGGGATTACGATAGCGCGGATAAAGTTGCTGATGGATTGAAGATGCTCTTTCCCAATCGGCAAGACTACGGGTACCTATTGGCTGAGAAGTGGAAAAAGTGGGTTGAACATTGCCGAAGGGCAGTGGGTACCGCTGACAAATGTAGTTAACAAGTATGAATGCGCTGGGGGTTCTGGTTCGTGTGCATGGTCATACCCTGCCCTGCGACTTTCTGTACAATGAAGAGTTGGTGTTCTCCGGAGCGGTTGCTTATATACATCAGAAATCTCTTGGGTTGAACCCAAGTTCTTGCTTCTCCGCCGGTCTATGCCCCGCTGCGCGGCCTCTTGTTGATTCTAACAGAATCAAGTAAGCCTAGATCAAATCCGAGGGATACCTACCATCCTTTGAGCGTGTCTTTAACCTCCGGACCACGTTCTGACTTTTTCCCGCGTTTGTGAAGGGCCGGTGGCTTTGCCTACCTTTCGGGCCCCTCGACCGGGTACATCCAATACCCTCCCTCCGGGACCGAATCTTTACAAGCGGGGGATACGGCGTCATCTACGCAGCCGGAGTTTAAAGATATGGTCTAACCTCCAAAAAGCGTCTCGAGAACAAACTAAAAGATTGTAGGTGTTTTCCGTGGATCTGGTATTGGCAAGTGGATAAATATTTTCTGACAATAGTAAAAAGAACTCTACACCCACAGATCGTTGATTGTATCGAATGCCGTGGTTTGGTGAACTATAAAAGCTAATAGCCTCTTCATGAGGTTAGTTGATGGTAAACTAAGCATCAGCGGAATAGAATTGTATGCCGCACAGCGTCGTAGGTGAAGTCAGGGGGTTAGCGGCCGGTTTACAGAAAAAAAAGGCTTAGTTGAACCCAAGTTCCTGCTCCTACGCGGGGGAATGCCTCGCTGCTGCTATTTGCTGTATTTGTGCCAGTAGACATAGTTCAGGGTAGACTTTGTGCGAAACATTTTGACGAAGAGTGCGCATACGTTTGGTATTCAACCAATGGGAGCCGGAGCTGGTCTGAGCGTGCTTCACGACAAAGATCGTCAGCAACGTACGTACTGGGCGAGATCCACGGGCTGCTAGGGGGGTTGTCTTCAACGGTGAGTGAAGTCCCTTGCTTCGTCGCTGATTCGTCCGAATATGCGGCGATCTAGGGATGTACTTCTGGAGGGTGGATCCTCGCTTATCAGCCTGTTGATCTAGCCCTGCAGGCATCTCTCGGCCGGTCTTTCCGTGAAACATCCTGACCACAAGAAGTCTCTCCTCGGTCGCGTACCGCGAGGTACGCTCGCCTCGTCGTCAGAACGTTTCACGAAAAGCCTGGCTCGATAGGCTACACACAGGGCTAAATCAACAGGCTGTTAGGGCTCTCTAGTATATTTATACTGCATACCCAAATGGAGTTTCAATGCCAACAAGAGCGAAATGTGGACAAACAAGTTTGCCACTAGCTAAATTTTTTTAGCGAGTATACTTCTTATTTTTATCCAGGGAGCTGCATGTGGTGAAAGCAGGGAGCTAATTGATTTTGGAAGATATGATCCAGATACTCATGTACAAGTGAACCACCGGATGGGGGCGAAGGCACTGGAGCACCTCCTGATGGATGCGAAAACCCTCGTCAGTACGAAGAGGAGTATGCGGAAATCCAAACGCTGTTCGACGATATTAGAGATGAGTATCCGGACTGTTTTGGCGAGCTCGAATACCGGAGTGATAATGTAGGTTGTATGTCGGAACTCAAATATGAGCCGGGTCTCAATGAACGGGCGAATGAGGATTCAAACGGTAAACGCGTGATGATTCTCGACGGAGGCATGAATGTCACCTCTATGCTGCGATTAGCATCTCGATTGATAGATATATATCACGTAGATCAGGATAGAAATCTAATTATCCCCTATTCTTTAGGGGGGCCTACAGGCTATTTCATTCCTGCCCCACTGAAAGACTTCTTAACTGCTGAGCTTGTGCAAGAAAGCCCAATTCCTCCTGCCGGTCTAAGCCAAATAGTATCTATAAACGAAGTCCAAATGCTTGAAAAAGTCATCCAAAATTATCAGCTGAATGATTATTTCGTGAATCATGGCATCGGTTTGGTCGTAAAGTTGCGGGATCTAGTACCGGATGTTGAGCTGGTGGTGGTGAGCGCCAATGGCGATAACGAATTGAGCCTAAAAAATGAAGTATTTTGTGCCGCTGGTACCGGTGATTTTGCGGGAGTTGAAAGCTATTACGACAATCTTGGGGACCAACTCATAGATCTTATTAACTCAAATGATATCGATTATCTAAGTGTGTCTAGTTGCGCTGCTGCGATTGGTTACCAAGAATCTTGGCCAATTGTTTGCTTAGATGAATCTATTAGTATCGCCAATGCGCAGAGATTGGCCAGCATATGAGAAGATATGGTGAGTCGGGTGGCAAAGACCACGGGAGTACTTCTATTTCACAGCCTGTTGATCTAGCCCTGCAGGCATCTATCGTCCGGTCTTTCCGTGAAACATCCTGACCACAAGAAGTCTCTCCTCGGTCGCGTACCGCCAGGTACGCTGGCCTCGTCGTCAGAACGTTTCACGAAAAGCCTGGCTCGATAGCTACACACTGGGCTAAATCAACAGGCTGTTA
>JAHQVK010000014.1 GCA_019634385.1 Myxococcales bacterium
ACAGCAGAAATCCCACGGGTTGAACCCAAGTTCCTGCTTCTACTCCGGGCTATGCCCCGCTGCGCGACCCCTTGTTGATTCTTACTGAATCAATTCAGGGGGTCTTAGCAGTAGGCCGAGGGACCCGAAAAGGGGCCGAAGCCACCAAACCCTTACAAACGTGGGAAAAAGTCGAAACGCGGTCCGGAGCTTAAAGACACGCCCTAGCAGGCCATCGGAAAAGTGAGTTAGGCGCTTCGCGGGTCCTTTTTCCGGGGAAGGTCTGGACCGGCTTCGCCTTTCATCGGTTGCATACGCCCGGTATGCGCTCTCTTCATCCAGAGCGTTCCACGGAAAAGACACTTCGCGGATCACCCATCCCACTTTTCCGATGGCCTGCTGGAATCCCAGTCGCGGATTGCCTGCCGCCGGCACTCCGAACGGAGTCTAAAGTGAACTTCCCAGTCCGATCCTATCTATCGTGTTGTATCGCATCTACTTCCGGGTAACACTTCAGAATTGTTTGAGTAACATCATCAGAACCAAGCGATGATAAGCTTCCCTCCTCAGAAATATTACCGTCATCCAAGCCGTCAGCGATAGTTCTTTGCCAGGCTAAGCAATGCTCCCCTACCTTGCAAAACGATCCCGATATCGATTGACTATAATTTTCCGAGTCAATAGAGGATTTTATGTGTCGAAGGATTCTACGAAAATCCAGTTGGAGTACTACTATTATCTCAGTAGGCGTACAGACACTAACCTGAACTTGTCAAGGAGGAACTTGTGTCGAATCGGTTGGTGAGTAAAGTCGTCCGAATTCCGGTGTTTTTAGTGACACTGGTGTGCTGCACACCAACGAACACCGCGCCACCAGAGGTAGCTCCTAGCTCGCCGGCTGTGCTCCCAAGTACACAAGCGAAGCCTTCTGCCCCAGAAAAGGTTCCTGCTAGTACACCAATAAAGCCCTCTGGCCCAGAAGGACTCCACGCAAACGCACCGACAAAGCCTTCTAACTCACCAGAAGGTAGTCGTAACATGACTACAGTCAATCTTATTGTCGGTGATAGCTTATCGTATAGTCTCAAGAAAATTGAGGTCACGGCCGGAAGTACGGTGAAGCTGACACTCACCCACCAAGGAAGAATGCCCAAGACGGCCATGGGACATAACTGGGTATTGCTTAGTAATGGAACCAATGCGAATCGGTTTCTGAATACAGCGATGCGGGCCGCCAAAACCGATTATATCCCCGAGAGTCTGAAGGACAGCGTAATTGCTCATACTAAAGTTATTGGTGGCGGTGAGTCCGATATCATCGAGTTCAAGGCTCCCGCAGCGGGTGAGTATACATTTGTATGCTCTTTTCCTGGTCATGGGATAGTCATGACCGGAAAGCTGATAGCTAAGTAAGCGACTACAATTTGTTCACGCTAACACCCATGGCTGATATCATGTGCCCCCTCTCCATATGGTAGAGAGGGCGTATCTTTCAACTCCAGACTGTGTTCTGACTTGTATTCCATATTGTTGAGGCGTCGGTGGCTTCATCCCTCTTTCGGGCCCCTCGGCCCGGTGCATCCAGTACCTTCCCTACGGGGCCAACCCCTCATAAACGCGGGATATGGCGTCATCTCCACCGCCGGAGGGTAAAGACACGGCCTACAGCAGAAATCACTTGGGTTGAACCCAAGTTCCTGCCTCTACGCGGGGCAATGCCCCGCTGCGCGACCCCTTGTTGATTCTTACAGAACCAATTCAAGTGGTCTTTGCTGTAGTCAGTCCCAAAAACCTTCACTGGGCACGCAGTGAGGCATGTTTGGTTAAGACATCGAACTTGAAACTCACTCCAAGCCATTCTTACCCGAAGGCCATCAAATTTTCTAAAAGTTGCTCTTCTTTGCATCAACACTTAATTGAGACGCCAGTGTCACCCCACAAAAGGTATCGTTGAGAGCAATACGAAGATCTGGACCCATCCGTCGATGTTGGGCTGTTCGGGTTTCTATTGCTCGGATAAGACAGACGGCCACCCGTTCCTGCTACGAAGCAAAGTAGAGTTTTTTGATTCTAGTTATCAATATCTTTTGATTTAACCCAATATAGAGTTACAAGTAGCGCACGTAATTGATTCGCACGAACCTTGCCCTCGAGGTGCAAGCCCTCATGTTTGGTACTTCACCCCTCACAAACGCAGGATACAAGTCAGAATGCGGGCCGGAATTTAAAGACACCCCCAGAAGCTTGCCGCTTAACCTTGCACACCAGGTCCGTCCATGAAGCTATACGAGCATTCTGTGAGAAGACTAGTATTTATGGTTTACATACTTTTACCATCAGCCGTCCGGGTGCATAGACCACTTGAATTGATTCGGTTTGAATCAACAAGCGGTCGCTCAGCGGGGCATAGCCACGCGGAGAAGCAGCAACTTGGGTTCAACCCAAGGGATTTCTTCTGTATACCATTCAGGGTATAGTGCCGATCAGGACTTGGTAGAAGTTAAGTGGCGATTCTCACCGTCATGTCACCGTCATTATTGTGACCTTGAGGATATCTCGACGACCGCATCGTCGCTGCCTAAGCAAAAATAACTGGAAATATCTGATGTCAAAATCTATTTTTCAAAAAACCATCAACTATATAGCACCGGATGCAGAAGCCCACTGTGATGGCCCCTGTGGAATCTACGATCCCGCGTCTGCTCGTATTACTGCGGAGGCTGTTCGGTCCATGACAAAAAAGATCCTAGCCCTGGTGCCACCAGATCCCTCCGACCGTGAAGCCACCGCCCGTCATCACAACACCCTCAGTCGGTACATCATGATCAAAGAGGAGCAAGCGGAACTTACCAAGAGGGAATTATTGATACTTTGGACCGACTATTTCAAACCACCTCATCTCGATGAGCACCCCGATCTTCACCAGATGTTCTGGAACGCTGCAAAACTGTGCTCAGCATGCAAAGTTGAAGTCAGTGAGCAACATGCTGATGAACTTCTTGAAGCGATAAAAACTATCCACGAGGTCTTCTGGAAAACCAAAGGACGCAATGTCGTATGGACGTTAGCCGGTTCCTAGACTAGAGAACAGCGTAAAACGTCCTAATTGTCTCGCGTAGTAAAATATCCCTCGACCAGGTGATCCGAACGACCAGGGAGCCTTGCAGCCTGTTGATTTGGCCATGAGTGTAGCTGTCGAGCCCGGCTTTTCGTGAAACGCTCTGACGACGAGGCCAGCGTACCTGGCGGTACGCGACCGAGGAGAGACTTCTTAATGGTCAGGACATTTCACGGAAAGACCGGTCGACAGATGCGTGCAGGGCTAGATCAACCGGCTGTTAAGTTCATCGGCCCGAATCTAAAACTATGTTAGAAGTAGAATCTATCGCAGTAACCTTAGCCAAACAGTCTTCAGCCTCTGCCGTTCTCCCCAATCCTTTTAGAACATACGCCTTACTGAGCCATAAGGAGGCATCTGGCGTCCCTAAACTAAGAGCCCGGTCCACAGCTTCTAACGCCGGCTCGTGGTGACCGTTGCGATATAAAGCTAAGGCATAGGCATGATAAGACCAAATATTCTTCCGTCCCTGCAACTCCTTTTCGGCTAAACTGAGGGCCAACTTGGGATGATTACCCATCCGGCCCAGATAGAGCGAAACTGCTCTTGGATCTTCATCTTTTCGCTCAATCGCTCTCGTCACGAGCTCCGTCGCGTGAGCCTTTTCCCCTTTGGACGTCAAAATCTCTGCTTTGAGCAGCAAATCATCCACCAAATTTCCCCGTTTCAGGGCAGCATCAATGTCCGCAAGAGCCAAATCCCATGCTTTGGCTCTTAAATGAACTCGGGCTCGCAGTCGAAAAGCAGGAGGATAATCGGAAACCTTGCTCAGCGCTACTTCAAGACTCTGAATAGCGAGCCTGTCTTGCCCACGACTCAGAAAAATTTTAGCTCGGTCAACACAAACCCAAGCAATGGACTCTGCTGACGCCCCCGTACCCAAGCCCAAAGCTTCGTCCATCATCGATATAGCGCCTTCACTATCTCCATAAAGCCACCGCAGGTACCCTACCCGATCATACGTTCGCAGATCGGCTTTCAAGTTCACGGCGTGTTGGTAGGCATCGAGAGCCTCATCATACAATCCCAGCTCTAAGGATGCATCCCCCATAAGTAGGTAGCCCGTCACCGATGCCTCCTCAGCGACCAGACGCCTCATAGTATCAAAAACCTCCTGAAACCTATGCTGCTCCATGTAGAGCATCGCCACAAGTTCACGATAACGGACCGTGTGCTTGCTCTCCTCCGCTACCCCCTCCAAGGCCGCTTCGGCATACATTCCATAGATTACTTGCCCCGTCTCCCGTTTGCGGCCCAAGAAGGCTTCAACCAAAGCAAAATGCGCTTTATTATCCGTTGGGTCTTTGGCTATAGCCGCTAAGACCGCTGCTATCTGCGACTCCTCTGGCTTAGGTTTGTATTTCAGAGCGGCATTTGAATGATCAGCCACCCAACCGTGCGGAGCTTTCTCGTCTGCACTCTTATCCTCTACAAGACGGTGCAACTTGCACGAGGACAGCACGAAGCAAATAATAAGGCTTACAGCAAAGACCACTTGATTTGAGGTTCGACAAGCTCCTCGAATATCATTAGGGGATCGCGCAGCAAGGCAAAGTCGACCGTAGTGGCAGGCGCCTGGGTATAACCCAGGCGCTCTCTGCGCTAAGTGGCCGAACCGCGGGAGGCCTGTGCTCATGTTATCGTGAGGGATAAAGCGAGGGTCTCAGATTGTCAAGGAAAGGATCTGACAAACTATGGAGCTGGGGGTGCAATGACATTCCCAGAAAAGGGTGTAGCCAAGAATGGGAAGTTATCACTGAAGACAAAAGATAAGTCTGCGAGATCAACTCCATCAGAAACCGGAAATCCACCCCCGCAAAAAACGGTCAGCAAAATATCAACGACATCGTCTTGAAGCTTTCGTCCATTGGGGAACGAGGAATTTTCGAAAGTCTGTCCATCTTCAATGTTGAGACGGAGCAAGTCAGCGGTTGCGGTTCCATTTGGACTGATAATATCTATAATATCTGTTCTGTTACCCTCAATATTACAATCTAGACCCAAGACAGCATTCAAAAGTTTTGGTAACTCTGGATCAAGGAACTTGTCCCCAAACAATACAACCTCATCAGGAGGTGTTGTCCTATTGAAGACGTCTTTATCTCCTATAGGCAAAACAACCTCGTTGACCAGCGGAAGCCCCAAACGCGACACTTGAACCAAGGCGCCCACATTGAGCTCAAGCTTTCCTTTCGTCAGCTTGACATCTCCATTTTTGATGAAAGCACGATTTAGAATGCGAACCTGCCGACGAAGTGATCTTGCATGAACACCAATAAGAGACTCTTTGTCGTTCGTTCCGGCTGCGGGTCGAACGCCATCCTTGGCCACTTCAGTGATTGGAACTTCAAGCACCAAAGACATGATGTTTAAGCCATCGGTCGAAAGATTACCCTGGATGGCAAGTAGATCAAAAACACCAAGATCAACAAAGAAAGGTTCCGCACGCGGACCCGCAAATAGACGGGCACCCTCAACTTGGGTTACAGCCTGTAAAGCAACCTGCTCATAGGTATTGTTCGGAAAAGATGCGTCACCAACATTCCAAGGCGCAACTGGAACATTTTTGGCAACGATCTTTTTAACGCCCTTCTTTTTATCGAGCTTTGTCAGGGTATAAAACTGCTTTACATTTAGATCATTGTCATCGATTTGATCCACGACATTGACATTGTAAAGAAAAGTCTCTGGGTCTCCAACAACTGTCTTAAAATCCCATTGATAGACAACATCCTCCAAAGCGTCCCCGTCGTTATCTATTGCAAGTTCATACCGAACCTGGTCCGAGAACTTGTAAAAATTTGGCCCAGTCGACGGAATCAGTAAGGGAACATAGTTAGCCACAAAAACGACGTTATTTGGGTCTTCGGGGCTGATAAACGCATAAACGTCCGTATTGTCGGCAAACTGATCTTCTGCAATGGCTGGAGCTTCTCGATGGCTTGATGCCTGTGCATTAAGCGCAATCATTGAGATTGAGGCCACTAGACCTAAAGTTGATAGTTTTCTTATAAACATGATAAATCCTTCCTTCTTATTCTGCACGAAAGATCGCGTCGCCTTGTGCATCTACGACCACAAAAACGCCCGCGTTTTTGGCTGTTCTAACACCAGCTGGATCTAGTATCTCAGGGGTTTCAAGACTCTTCACTTCGCCAGTTTTTGTATTGATGGTAAGTAATGCCGCACCACCCCTCAACGTTGCCCCAGGAATAACAGCCGTTTCGCCACCGGAGGCTAAACTCACTCCACCAGGTGAACCAAAGTAGAGGTTGTTTGCCGCAACTGTGATCTCACCATCTCGGGTTATCGCATAGAGCACACCGTCAGAAGAAGCTCCTTGTCCAGAAGTGTGATCAAGTACCCAAGCGACATTATCTTTATCAACGTGGACACCAGTGATCCCTCCAAGCGGTTCACCTTTGACAACAACTCGAGCTGATCCCCCCGACGCGGACAGCGTAAATAAGGCTGGCTCTCCGTCCGGTGTTGTTCCAGTTATATACAACTCTGAGCAATCAGAATTGAGAGCCAACCCCGATGGAATACCTATCCCTGATGTAGGAAGCTCTGTAAGTGCGCCACCAGACGTAGAGATGGTATAGATAGCTCCTGTCTCTTGTCCGTTATCATCTTCAGCGGAGCGACTACGATCAGCCACAAACACCCGACTACCATCACAGTCCATAACAAGCCCCATAGGAGCTGCCAAGGGAGCGCCAACATGTATAGGTGTCGCCTCTGACTTAACGCTTGACGGTACCCGAAAGAGGGCCGGCGCTGAATTGCCGTCATCATCAGCGGACAAAGCGAATGCAGTAAATACGAACTCAGTACCGTCAGGGCTAGCAACCGCATCACCAGGCCGGATAAACTGAGTTCCACCGGCAACAACGAGCTCTACCTTCGTTGGCCCGGTGGTTGGTAAACTATCATTAGGTGCTTGGTTTTCCGGCACGTTAGAACCATCTACACATGCACCTACTCCTATGGCCAAACTCAGGGCGGACGCCACCCCTATAAGCCTATGCTTCTTCATAAGAATTCTTCCTTTTTTTGAGTATTTCTTATCTAGATGAAAACCAACTATATAAGAGATACTAACCGTTCAGTCATCCACACCAGCGCAATGCATCCAATAACCACAGAGCCACCGACTTCAATAACTGGCCGATACATTCTTGAAATAGCCATTTTGGCAAGGGGGAGGAGAAAAAGTCCTACCAGAACGACTTGAGCAAATTCGATTCCCAAATTGAATGAGGCCAGGGCCACAACCATATGGCTCGAGGGCAGACCCAACTCACCTAGGGCGCCCGCAAATCCGAATCCGTGAATGAGACCAAAGACTAAAGCCAAACTCACTCGACCGTTGGTAGCCCGAGGAAATGCCACATTCAATCCGGCAACCACGGCGATGGACGCTACAATAAATACTTCAATCGGTCCAGCTGGTAGATTGATAATATTAAGTGTTGAACAAATAAGACTAATGCTATGGCCAACTGTAAACGCGCTTACGATAGATATCGTTGCAATTAGGGTTGACCACCAGCCTTGCTCTCGAACTAAGCGCCCAACGTTAAGGATCAGAATAAGAATGAACAGAAGATGATCGTAGCCCATCATCAAATGAAAGGCACCCTGCATTAGAAAATGAGAGGCAACCTGCACTACAGAGTTCTGAGCGTTGCTCAAGACAATTTCCCGTTGCGCTCCAGATAAGATATACCCAGTAGGCACATCTTCATCGACAATATGCACAAAGGTTTTGTGCATATTTGATGTAGAATTTTCTTTGAGTACAAGTTTCTCGGCCGAATAAGGGCATTCAAAGTCAGCCTGGGCCGACACCCTCTTATGGATCTCCATCGGCAACTCCGCTACCTTGTATGTCTTTGAACATGGGACAAAGGAGTCTTTTGTCCGGTAGCCGACCTGAAAGTCACCAACAAGAATTTTTGTAATTAAATTCTTGTGAGTCTGAAGTTCATCCTTCGATTGTAAAGAAAGCGCGTCTAGTAATCCGTCAAAGCTAGCCCTAACATTTATGCGGATCGAATCCGAGGTCCTCTCTAGGTCAAGATATTTAGGCTCAGTCCAGTGGGCGAATGCACTAGCCGAAGACATCCACAGGGGCAGTCCGAGCAGAAAGGCAAGAAACCCTCTTCGAATCATCCAACAAGAGTCCGTTGAGCGGACCGAATTGGATGCACACGGTTGCGGCGTCGGTCTTTATTCCTTTGGACAGTCGGTCCAGAATAACGAAGCGGAGCAGCCTAGCGGGTACAACTAGAAAATATCATGAGATATGAGCACCACTTTTCCGGCTCATGCTTGCAAATGAGTTCGGAAAAGCCTCAAGGACAAAGTTGCAAAAATAACTTAGCTGTACCGTTGGTTGTCACGCTGAGTTGTCACTCTATCCACGGTTTGTTCGACAGATGGTCTTTGAGTAGGTTTACAATGGTACATAAGCCTTCTTGCCAGTCACGATCTTCTTCTAACCTAGCAGGCCATCGGAAAAGTGAGTTAGGCGCTTCGCGGGTCCTTTTTCCGTGGAACGTCCGGACCGGCTTCGCCTTTCATCGGTTGCATGCGCCGGGTATGCGCCCTCTTCATCCGGAGCGCTCCACGGAAAAGACACTTCGCGGATCACCCATCCCACTTTTCCGATGGCCTGCTAGACATCAAGCGGTGTAGCAGCCGTCATCATGCTCCACAGGTAAAACGGCCCAAAGTGCGGTTGCTTGGCCAAATCAACTGACGGCAATTGAACCGACTCACCATCTCAGTCAATAGCTTGCTGAAGAAGAGTTCTGGTAGCAGCTTAACGACCGAGTTCGGCTGCCCCCCCTGTGAGGAGCGGCGGCCGCCTGTTAGCCTGGGCCATGACTTATAAACAGGGGATAGTAACCCTATCCTTGGTGGTGCCCCCGCTCTT
Organism: Myxococcales bacterium; assembly: GCA_019634385.1. GTDB lineage: Bacteria > Myxococcota > Kuafuiibacteriia > Kuafuiibacteriales > Kuafuiibacteriaceae > JAHQVK01. The sequence goes on from JAHQVK010000014.1 coordinate 9,042, forward strand.
CGCGCTCGCTTCGGCATTGACAACCACCGCCTGCAAAGGCTCCGCATTAGCTTCGGGGTCACCTAAGGCATCTGCGACAAGTCTTTCGGGTAACTTCCGTGATGCTTCGCTACCGGTAGCTAGGCGTACAGAACTCCTTCTGCGGGAGATGACACTTGAAGAGAAGGTCGGCCAGATGTGCCAATACGTCGGGTCGGTTCAAAATGCCCGTTCTGACAACGTAGACGAGGTGGCCGGCTACGCTTTGGCGCTCGGGGATAAGGTTGAGCTGGTGCGAGCGGGGCGGGTCGGCTCCTTTCTCAAAGTGCCGGGACTGCTTGAAGCTAACTATCTGCAGAAGCAGGCAGAAAGCTCCCGATTAGGTATTCCACTGCTCATCGGTACCGACGCGATTCACGGTCACGGCATGGATGTGGCCGCCGCAACCATTTATCCCACGCCTATCGGCCTAGCCGCCACCTTCGACACGGATCTGGTCAAGCGCATCGCTCAACAGACGGCAGCCGAGATGCGGGCCACAGGCTTTCACTGGACGTTTTCTCCGAACGTTGACATCTCGCGTGACCCACGATGGGGGCGCACGGGAGAAACGTTCGGAGAAGACCCTTGGCTCGCAGGGGAACTCGGCGCAGCCATGGTAGAAGGTTACCAGGGAGAGGATTTCTCGAAACCAAACGAGGTCCTCTCCTGTGTCAAACATCTGGTGGGTGGTGGCATCGCCGATAATGCGGTGAACGGTTCACCGGCAGAAGTTTCCGAACGCACCCTACGCGAGGTGTTCCTGCCCCCCTTCGAACGCGCGGTGCGTGCCGGTGCTTATACACTCATGCCCGCTCATAATGACGTCAACGGGGTGCCGTGCCACGCCGAGGAGCAACTACTCACGAAGCTCCTCCGCCAACAATGGGGATTTTCTGGCTTTGTCATCAGTGACTGGCTAGACATTCAGCGTCTGCACAGCGTGCACCGAGTCGCCGAGACCCGCGCCGATGCCGACGCACTGGCGGTAATGGCAGGCGTGGACATGAACATGCACGGTGATGAGTTTTTAGATAATGTGGTCGCCCACGTGAAATCGGGCCGCATTCCAGAGACCCGTATCAATGAAGCCGCGCGCAAGATTCTCTACGCCAAGTTCCAGTTGGGTCTCTTCGAGAACCGGCAAGTTGCTCCGCAGCGCGCCTCCGAGATCGTGCTCGCTCCAGCCCATCGCGCGGTGGCGCTCGAAGCCGCCCAAAAGAGCCTCGTACTCCTCAAGAACGAGGCTCAGACCCTACCACTACAAAACGCGCGCACCGTGCTGGTCACCGGCCCAAACGCCGACGATCACAGTCTGCTCGGCGATTGGGCCGCCTCTCAGCCACCGGAAAACATTACCACGGTCCTGGAAGGCATGCGCGCAGGTGCTCCCGAGGGCGTTACCATCAAAAGCATACCCACTGGGCCCATCGCAGCCATCACCGATTCACAGATCGCTGCCGCAGTGAAAGCGGCCAAGCGAGCCGATTCGGTGGTACTGGTTCTTGGTGAGAACTCCCTGCGCGACAATCCAAACCGCACGAGCGGAGAAAACGTGGACCGCGACTCACTAGCCCCTCGGGGTCGGCAGGTAGCCTTGGCCCAGGCTATCGCCCAAACTGGCAAGCCAGTGATCGTGGTACTGATCAACGGCGCCCCTATCGGCTCGGAAGCTCTGGTCAAGAGCGCATCCGCGCTGATCGAAGCCTGGGAGCCGGGCATGGCAGGAGGTCAAGCGATCGCCGATGTCATCTTCGGACGCTATAACCCGTCAGGTCGGCTACCGATGACTGTGCCGCGTTCGGCCGGGCAGTTGCGCACGTTCTACAATCATCGGCCATCAGCCTATCACCGCGGTAAGTTCCGCTTCGGTAGCACGAAACCTTTGTTTCGCTTCGGCGACGGGTTGAGTTACTCAACCTTCACCTACCGGGAGCTAAATGCACCGAAGGAGCTAAAACTTGGTCAACCCTTGACCATTGAACTCACCGTAGAGAATACCGGAAGTCGCGCGGGTGACGACATTGTCCTTTTGTACCTGCAGGACGTCTACGCATCGGTGGCGCGACCCGTGCAAGAGCTGAAGGCGGCTCAAAGGGTATCGCTGGCTCCGGGTGAGTCGCGACGGGTACGCTTCACGTTGCCGCCGGAGGCGTTCACCCTACTCGACCGCAACTTTAAGCAAAGTATCGAGCCTGGGGAGTTCAAACTTACGATCGGCCAGGGCGTGTTAACCCATAGTCTGTGGCTACGTTAGCCTTTGCTCCTGTATCCGCATGCACACTGGTGGACGCCCTTACAGCAGATATCACTTGGTGATTCTTACTGAATCAATTCAAGTGGGCTTTGCTGGACAGCGGAGCGCCCACCGGTCATACTATTACATAGCCTCCCTTAATTCAGTGCGAGCGTAGGTATTCGTCGGAGCGATGACGGACAAGACTTCTAATCCGACGCCACAAGCGGTATCTACCTGCCATGGCGCTGGTTTCGGATTCACGCTACAGCTGAGTTGGATGTTGTTGATCTGCACATGAGCTTCGGCTTCCCCAATAGCCTCAAATACAAATACGTTAGATACATTGGATAGATCTAACCCCGAGCCCTGCGATAGTGGGTTATCGAGCAGGTCGGAGATGCGCACAGCAACTCGCGTCCATTCTCCGACCGGTGGGGCTTCGATCTGTACCTCACCTAGGTTTGGGTACCCGCTATCGAGCTTGACCAAAAATTCCGTTTGCGCGCTACGGCTTTTGACGAGTAGGTCAAAACTCAGTTCACCAACGTTGCGCCAACCACTACCACCATCGAGAACAATACCTGAAGTCTCGTACTGAACATCCGCTGCAACCGCGGTAAGATATACATTTCCAGGACCTGTGAATACTACGTCCCAAACCCTGCGATCGCCATCAATATCAGTAAAAGATGAGGCCACATTGCCTTCCGCCGCCTGATAGGATCCTGGATTGAAAGTAAGCCCAGAAGAACCGGGTTCCTTCGCTTCAAGCCGGGTGGGGCCATCCAACAATACAACATACCTCTGAGTCCGGGGCCTCCCTGCGTCTTCATTAACGACAATGGCTTCGTTCACGGGATCTGCGAGACCTGAGCAGCCGGTTCCATCCTCCGATACCCCAGAGATTCCCACGCATTGATACACCCTTACATAGTCGATGAGCAGGCTTCGATCAGTGTCCCAGTCGTTGTCAGGAGTTCCGGGAAAGTTACCACCAACCGCCAAGTTCAATAAAATGTGAAATTCTTTATCAAAAGGCGCTCGCGGGCCGGCCGACCCAAAACCAGCCTCCTGTCCCTGCCAAACGTAGTGATACCACCCATCCGAGTGTTGGGTTTGGTAGTGCACACCATCCACATACCAACGAATCTCATCAGCCTCCCACTCGATGGCATACACATGAAAAACCCGCGATAGGTCTTCATCAGCCTCAAAACTAGCCCCTTGCGCAGACCACTGTGGCCAAGGCAAACCATAGTGCAAAGTTCCATGCACCTCGTTCGGTGAACCTTCTACTCCGAGATTGACCGCTTCCAAGATGTCGATCTCGCCGCTGATAGGCCATGGGCCATACGCAAAATCGGTCGGTAACATCCAGACTGCCGGCCACATGCCCTGACCGGCAGTGAGCTGAGCTCTGAGCTCAACCCGGCCATACTTGAAGTCAAACCGGTTTTTGCTGCGTAGACGAGCCGATGTAAATGGAAGTGTCACCGAGACATCGTTTGGATCATAGTTAGGGTCATCGTCTGTCAGCGAAGGACCACTGTAACTCTCTTCTTTGGCTACGATGTGCAATAATCCACCTCGGAGGAAAGCATTTTCTGGTCGAGCGGTATAACACTGTTGTTCATCATTGCCCCCACCCCAGCAATTGACCTCGTGGCCCCATTTTCGGCTATTAACGCTGATGGGCTGCTCGCCGGAGTCAAACTCATCGCTAAAGACCAGCTGCCAGCCTTCGTCACTCGGTCCAGGAGCAGGTGATTCAGGCAAACCGGGCCCCAATGTCCCGGAGTGCGGAGGCGTACCTTCGCAACCCTCACCTCCCCAAATCACAACACACCAACTGAATAGTACCGCAGTACGTCGCCACATACTCATAAATCTGAACCCATACATCTATGCCAACTCTTGCATAAGCGCCACTGTCAATCTACGCTTAGTAGTGATTAAAATATAACTACAGTATTTTTCGATAGGCAGCAAGACATATGAACCTCTATTTTGCGCATGTAAAAGCCACTTCTAGGCTATAGTTGTTGCTGATTTCAGCATCTTGACATCGTAGATGTAGTCCTAATACAGCAGAAATTACTCGGGTTGAACCCAAGTGGTTTCTGCCGTAGAGATGGTAATAGTCACCTAGCAGCCGGTTGATTTAGCCCAGTGTGTAGCTATCGAGCCCGGCTTTTCGTGGTCAGGACATTTCACGGAAAGACCGGACGATAGATGCGTGCAGGGCTAGATCAACCGGCTGCTAAGAGAAAGCGGATGGAACCAGCGTCTTCCTCGCGGGAGACAACCCTCGAGATAACGTTGCCATGCTCATGGATGTTCGAGACAACCGCGTGCGAGCAGTGATCTCCTTGGCCTACCCAACTACAGCAGAAATCGAAACTATTCTTCAGAATCACAGTATGGACGTATGCCTATCGCAATACTTCACCAGAAACTTAGCATTCGGTTGACTTGACCGAACGCTAACCTTGTGGGTAGCTCCCGATAACCGGCCAGGCCCCGCCTGAGACCGCCATACGGTCTCGCAGACTGTATTTGTCAACAGCACTACAGCAGAAATCACTTGGGTTGAACCCAAGTTCTTGCTGCTACGCCGGGCTATGCCCGCTGCGAGACCACTTGTTGATTCTTACAGCATCACTTCAAGCGGTCTCCCTGTAACCGATGGCTTCAGCGAAGCTTGCACCTACACAACACCAGCACATCATTTAACCTCTCCATGGGCCCATACAACAGCTCACTTAGACACTGGGTCCAAACTTAGGCTAGGGCGTGCCTTTAACAGCCTGTTGATCTAGCCCTGCAGGCATCTATCGGCCGGTCTTTCCGTGAAACATCCTGAACACAAGAAGTCTCTCCTCGGTCGCGTACCGCCAGGTACGCTCGCCTCGTCGTCAGAACGTTTCACGAAAAGCCTGGCTCGATAGCTACACACTGGGCTAATCAACAGGCTGCTAATGGGCGATTCCAATTAGTCAATAGTGTTTTAATAAAGCTACATTTTTTGTACTCATAATTTTTTCTGCTTGAGTAATTATCAAATTAAAATAGGACATCCAAAAATTTGCTAATAAAATCCCCCCTGAGCCTGTTCTACTTCAACATATCGAGAGCGGCCTCACATTCACAACTACCATCAGCTATAGTTAGACGAACATCTTTAATGAGTCCATTTCGATTCTCTATCAATAGCAAAGGTTGGCGTCCTTGCCCAAACCCTTTCGCACTAATCGAGATTCCGGATTGGTTTTGGATTGATGGGCTTTGTTCTTTCGCTTTTGCCCTTAAAAAGGCCCAACGATTCGAGTCACCATCATCATCGTCTTCATCTTTTGGGCGAAAGCTCTTTACAGCCGGTTGATCTAGCCCTGCACGCATCTATCGGCCGGTCTTTCCGTGAAAGGTCCTGACCACTAGCAGGCCATCGGAGAAATGGGATGGGTGATCCGCGAAGTTTCTTTTCCGTGCAACGCTCCGGATGAAGAGGGCGCATACCGGGCGTATGCAACCGATGAAAGGCGAAGCCGGTCCAGACCTTCCACGGAAAAAGGACCCGCGAAGCGCCTAACTCACCTTTCCGATGGCCTGCTAGAGCTGGCCGCAGAGGTCCTCGCGGTCATCGAGCGACTGCCGTCGGGAACACCGCCACGATTGATCACGGAGCGGCGGCTACGGGCCCAGCGCCAGCTCAGCCTATACGCACCCTCAAGTAGGAACTTTTTGTCGCGACTGACCCTGTGCGGACGCAAAGTTAGAGAAGCCCGCCACCAGACGTCTAAGTTGCTCCCGTATGCGTTCATCTTGGAGCTGACCAGCCCCGTTGAACTTGTCAGATGCGGTTCCCACGGTGAGCTCTGGGGCGGGATAGACCAGAGAAAGCATTCCGAGCAGGACCTGCTTCAACTGGGCCTGGGCTCTGGCCGTACCGACCGGTGAAGCTGCCGCACCCATCGTTGCCGTGGGTTTCTTTGCGAAGACCGATTTGTACGCCGGCCGCGAAGCCCAATCGAGGGCGTTCTTGAGAACCCCCGGAATGCCATAGTTGTATTCGGGCGTCGCGATGAGAACTCCGTCGGAGTCCGCAACCGCCTGCTTGAATCTCTCGACTGCAGACACCTCACCGCCCAAATCATCGTTGTACAGCGGAATGTCCCCAATATCGAAGATGGTGATGTCGATGTCGTCGAGCGCCAGATCCTTCGCAGCGCGAAGTAAGCCCGTGTTGTAAGAGGAGTCCCTCAACGAACCGGAGATGCCGAGAATACTGATCATGTCCTTGCCCTCCTAAGCCAGGTCAAACAGCAAGAATTCCGTATCGTTCCTGCTTTGGATGTTCAAGTTCACTCCGGGCGACACCTGAAGACCGTCGCCTTCCTCCATGGGTGTGCCGTTGATCTCCAGGCCCCCGTTTACGACTTGGATCCAGGCGTGACGTCCATCAGGGGTCTCGTATCTCAGACTTGAGCCCTTCCCCAAGGCAGAGGTGTAGATGGCCACGTCCTGATGCACCGTAACGCTGCCCTCTCTGCCGTCTTTGGAGACAACGAGGCGCAGCTCGTCTCGCCGATCTGCTATGGGAAAGCGTTTTTGCTCGTAGCCCGGATCCAGATTTTTCTCGTCGGGGAGAATCCAGATCTGAAGAAACCGGGTCCCTTCTTCTTGAGAGGCATTAAACTCGCTGTGGGTCACACCCCTTCCTGCTGTCATCCGCTGCACATCACCAGGGACGATAACGCTACCGTTTCCCATGCTGTCTTTGTGCTCGAGGGCGCCCTCGACGACATAGGAAATAATCTCCATGTCTCGATGAGGGTGCGTCGGAAAGCCAGCGCCGGGCACGATACGGTCGTCATTGATGACCCTTAGTGCTCTGAACCCCATGTGTGCGGGGTCATAGTAGTTACCGAACGAAAATGTGTGATGGCTATCGAGCCATCCAAATCGCGCACGGCCTCGGTCCGTACCTCTTCTAAGCGTCATCATACTCATGCCTCCTTTGCGGGCGCCTACAACCGCTCCGGGGAGGAGAAGTGGCAAACCCATAAACAGTGTCCGTCTTTCGAGTTTCACGACGCCATCTTGGTCGAGGAGAAATGTGGATACAATACATCAACTTTGCGATAAACAGTTTCCTATATGGAAACGATACTCACTCATGGGGAAGATCTGGTGAGTTTCGTGTCGGTTGCGGAGGAAGGCGGCTTCAGCGCCGCGGCAATGAAGCTGGGGCTGACAAAAAGCACCGTGAGCAAACGAATCTCCCGACTGGAAGGCAGGCTCGGCGTTCGTCTCTTTCGGCGTACCACGAGGGCATTGCATTTGACCGACGTGGGATCTCGCTTGTTGGGGCGAGCCCAAGCTATCGCTGAGGCTGCTCGTGAAGCTGAGGCCGAGGTCCACGACACGCAGGCCGGGGTCAGAGGCCGATTGCGAGTGAACGCACCAGTGTCGTTTGGCCTTCGGCACGTCACGCCAGTCGTGAGCGACCTAGCGAAGAAACATCCGGAGCTCGAGGTAGAACTCGATCTTTCAGATCGACGGATCGATCTGATTAGTGAAGGCTATGACTCGGTCATTCGTGTAGGAGACCTCGATGATTCATCTTTGATCGCCAAAAAACTGACGCAAGTTCGTTTTCGAGTCGTTGCTTCGAACGAGTATCTCGAGCAGCACGGCCAGCCGAGATCACCGGACCAGCTCACGAAACATCACTGCCTCTTGTTTCGTTATCAGGCCTCCGGCAACCACTGGTTGTTTAAGACGGGCGACCGGACCATGAGGATTCCGGTTCGGGGCCCACTTCTTTCCAACCATGGAGAAGTACTCCTGGACGCGGCCCTCCAGGGTCTGGGGATTGCGATGCTGCCATCATTCATCGTGGACGATGCAGTTCGAGCCGGGGATCTGCAGGTACTCTTTTCTCGAAGCTGCCGGTTGGAGGTTGGTGTTTACGCACTTTTACCTCCAGGCCGACGCACGCCCAACAAAGTCAGCATGTTCGTAGACGCCCTTGAGTCCAGCCTCAGGGAACCCAAATAGACTTGAGCACCGCCAAGCCCATTGGAGCCGTGTGCAGCATGAGCCGCAAGGGCAATTTTTGGGTGCCCTCCGGGCGGGCTGTTCTTGCTCGGCGCACTAAGGACCTCGAGAAAGACGGAGCCCGAAATACGAGTCCCGGGTCGCCGGGTCGTCGGCGATGCGGGGGGCGGCACGAACGTTCCGCGCACCGTCGTACCATCCACCGCCCCGGACCACCCTGTACCCGCCCTTTGATGGGCCCGTAGGATCTTCTATCGCCGTGCCAGGAATGGCTCGGGCACCATATTCGTCACGGCCCCAGTAGTCCTGGCACCACTCCCAAACATTACCCAGCATGTCATAGAGACCAAAGTCATTCGCCACTTTCGTGCCCACCGGATGCGTAGTATAGTCGCTGTTACGGTCCCACCAAGCCACCTCGTCTAGGGGGCCATACCTTGGGGCCTCTGTTCCGGCACGCGCCGCGTACTCCCACTGCGCTTCCGTAGGTAGTCGCGCTTGTAACCCCGGCATTCGGTTGTTGAGCACCGCCAGAAACACTTGGACATCGTCCCAAGAGACCTTCTCCACAGGGCGTCTCTCCCCTGTAAAGCGACTCGGATTCTGCTCCACAGGGAGCCTGTCCTCTGTAAATAAACTCGGATTGTCGCCCATCACCGCTTGCCACAGCTCTTGCGTCACCTCCGTTTCCGCCAGCCAGTAGCCCTCAGTGAGCCGAACCTGGTGCCGCGGTTTCTCAT
>JAHQVK010000140.1 GCA_019634385.1 Myxococcales bacterium
ACGCTCTAGCAGTCTGTTGATCTAGCCGTGCGCGCATCTATTGGCCGGTCTTTCCGTGAAAGGTCCTGACCACTAGAAGTCTCTCCTCAGTCACGTACCGATAGGTACGCTCGCCTCGTCGTCAGAGCGTTTCACGAAAAGTCTGGCTCGATAGCAGGACACGAGAAGGCTGACAGGGATGAGTTATAGACTGTGCTCGACCTTATAAACATGCCTCGATAGGTGGTCAGACAAGAACTCTCGCACCTTGCGTGGAACATCCGAACCGTCATCGGCTATCACATCTGCTATACTGTCTCCTTGTCCTAATGTTTTACGCAAATACCGGTGTGAATCACGCAGTTGTTGTCCGACAGCCGGCGAGAGCACTAGCAGTCCAGACGTTCCACGGAAAAAGGACGAGCGAAGCGCCTAACTCACTTTTCCGATGGCCCGCTAGCTAGGGCGTATCTTTAAACTCGGGTTGGGGATATGACGCTTTACAGCAAGCAGAAAGAACTTGGGTAGAGCTCAAGTCCAGCATCTACGGGTGGCTATGCCCCGCTGCGCGCCCCCTTGTTGATTCATAGAGAATCAATACAAGTGGTCTTTGCTGTAGCCCACATTTGTGGGGGGTCGGCTCCGCAGAGAGGTGCCAGGATGTACTGGGCCGAGGGGCCCTAAAGGGTGGCGAACCCACCGACCCCTCACAAATGTGGGAAACAAGTCAGAACGCGGTTCGGGAGGGTAAAGACACGATGACGCCAAATTTCAGCCCACCGAAGTTGGAGTGGCTTAATCCATAAGTGCGGTATCTGTGTGTTAAAGGAGTATAAGCTTCTGCCAATGAGAGATTCCGATGTTCCAAAAGGAGAAGAAGACGGTGCTGAACTGAAAGAACATGATGTTGGTGTCGCACGTATAGTAGAAAGTCTTGCGAAAAACTGGTCCGCGACGGATATCAGCATCAATTGGTTTGTATGGATCAGTCAGAGGTGGTGAGCGGTCGCATAAGCCGATTAGATCCTCGTAAATGGCGGAGGCACTGGAAGTGGTTGATGATCCGTTTCTGCCAATGTCTTAGAACTTGTCAGGAGTCTGTTGAAGGCCCACTACTTCGGTTTTGTTGTTCACGGTCGTATTTACAATGAGGCGCTTAAAGCTTTGAGCACGCAAATATGGCGGTATCTGATGGCTTCAAAATGGTTTGGAACTATTGCGAATGAGCTGGCTTGCCTGAGGGTTTGGACTGGGAGAAAGGCGCGAGCTAACTAGTTGACCAAGAACCCTCTGGAGAATCAGGTAAATCCTGAAGTGGAGCAAAAGGCGGTCCTCGATGGTGGGGAGACGTCCTAGGAAGTCTACTACAGCAAAGACCACTTGCATTGATTCTCTAAGCATCAACAGGGGGGGCATAGCCCCGCGTAGAAGCAGGAACTTGGTTTCAACCCAAGGGATTTCTGCTGTAGCTCAGTGGCGAGAAGATGTTGGGGACTCATATTTAGTATCGTCGTTTACAGGACCTTCCGCAGTGAGTTTATTGGCTGGGTCTCCGCTGAGTTTCTCTTTGGTGGATGTGAAATTTATCTTAATGACACTCGGGCATAGGCACTCATGCAAGCGAAGCGCTCTGCAACCGGATGAGAGTCAGTGAAGACTACTAGATCATGCACTGCCCTTAGTGTCCGAGAGCAGATTTGTTGGTCGGATTTCGAGTTTATTCCGAGGATTGTGAGAAGCGTTTTACCAAGTGTGTTTGATTTCGGTGACTAAGGTTCATTTCAGGGGAAAATAACCCTACAAATTAGTACCTGGTTTCGGTTGGTTTAGTTGAGGCTTTGTCGAGGATTGTTGATTAATGGTAAAGCTGTTGAAGTTCTCGGGTATTCGGTGGGTGCTTGTACTTATGGACATGCAAGTGCCTATCAATGATGGGTTGAAGAAACAAAAATCGGGCTCTAATGTCTCTCGGTCAGACAATGAACGAGGCCACAACTGCAAGTTGTTTAATCGAGGACTATGAAGCATGCTTGAGTTCGGGTTTTGAATGAGCCTATTCGCACACGATGATTGCGAGCAAGTCTCAGGCAATACACGTTTAGCTAAGAAAGATGACGCAATTATCTCCGTTATTATGATTTACGAATTCTTTGCGCGCATAATTCCGGTGGTTGGGTACTCGACTCATAGTCATTCCGCAGGTCATTATTCGGAGGAGTTGTGAGCGAGCGGCGCTTGTTCGACTCAGTCCGAGGAACTCAAGGCGATACCATGATACGGCGGGATCCAGACACCCAGGCCTTTAGGGACATTGAGGATGCCCTCGATATCGGGGTCATTGTTCTCGACCACAAGTTTGTGGTTCGACGATGGAATCGATGGATAGAAACTCATACTGGGCTAACGAGCCGGGAAGCGATCGGTGTGAGCATACTCAAGCTCCTGCCTAAACTCCGCGGGACCCGCACTCACCATGCCATCAGAAAGGTTTTCCGCAAGGCCAACACTGCGCCGAACCTACCTGTTGAGTTGGTTGAGAACGAGGGCTGCCCGCTTGCTTGTCTTCCGGATCCTTGGGGGCGTGATGTTCAGAGCTCGGTGCGTATTTCTTCGGTGCCTGGAGCATCCTTGTCTTGCCTGGTTCAGGTGATTCACTCCCCGCAGCCAACTAGCTATCCCGATCAGCAAGAGGATGGAAGGGAACAAGCGCTGCGAATTGGTATCAATGACAAAGAGTTTCGAATGGCTTTTCAGCCGGTTGTGTGTCCGTCGGGAAACGTCATTGGCTTCGAAGGACTGTTGAGATGGTCGAAATCTGGGCTGAATATATCTCCTAATGTTTTTATTCCCACGGCTGAAGAAACTGGGCTGATTCATGAGCTGGGATGGGAAGGGCTGTCGCTTGGTTTGGAAGCACTACGGCTGTGGGTCTCACAGTACCAATACGAGGGTTTCCTTTCCATAAACGTGAGCCCGATGCAGCTTGGGGATGCTCATTTTGAAAAACGTTTGCTCAGTATGATGGATCGCATAGGCATAGATCCAGAGCAAATTGTGTTGGAATTGACGGAAAGCGCGGTGGTAAGGGATGTCGTTGGCGTGAGTCGACTCATGAAGCGTCTGAGAAGCCGAGGGTTACGCATCGCGCTCGATGATTTCGGCTCCGGATATGCTTCCCTCAGCCAACTGTACCGATTGCCCGTAGATATTCTCAAGCTTGACCGCTCATTCGTGAGCGGCATACGAAATTCCCGCGGGCGGGTGTTGCTATGTGGAGTGGTAGAACTCGTTAGTCAGCTTGGATGCAAATTGATTATTGAGGGGATTGAGACCAAGAATCACTTCTCGTTTATTAAGCGAAGTTGTACATTTTTGGGTTTACAGGGATACTATTTCCATCGACCTCTCGATGAAGAAGGGGCGAGTGCACTGGTAGCTCATCTTTCTTCGCCGCGGGTCATGAAACGCATGGGCTTAGTCTAGCAGCCGGTTGATTTGTCCATGAGTGTAGCTATCGAGCCAGGCTTTTCGTGAAACGCTCTGACGACGAGGCGAGCGTACCTGTCGGTACGTGACCGAGGAGAGACGTCTTGTGGCCAGGACCTTTCACGGAAAGACCGGCCGATAGATGCGTGCAGGGCTAGATCAACAGCTGTTAGGAAAGGCGGTCTAAGGCATTGTTTCTCAGCCCGGTCAGTCAATAGATAGCTACGAGCCTGCGTCTACTAAGAGATATTCGAGTCATCACCAATAGCATTCTCGCGAATAATCTCCGTGTAGCGTTGAGCACTAGCCTTGAGTATTCGCCGTTGGGTTGTGAAATCGACCCAAACCATACCAAAACGTTTTGTATACCCAAAGGCCCACTCAAAATTGTCCATCAGTGACCATAGATAGTAACCCATGACCGGGGCACCCTCGGTGATCGCCTTGTGTACAGACCGAATGTGACTTTCTATGTATTGAATGCGCTGAGTGTCTTTAATGTGGTCATTACTGTCTGGTCCTGCTGCGTAGGCGCATCCGTTTTCAGTGATATAGATAGCGGGAGGTGCGTAGTCATGATGTACGCGCATGAGAATTTTGCGTAATCCGTCGGGGTAGACTTCCCATCCCATATCTGTACAGTTTTCGGGTGATGGAACGGGAATCTCCCTCGGCAAATTTTTCTCATCAGGAATTTTTTCGGAGCGAACGATTGCCCGAAAGTAATAGTTGATACCAAGGAAATCAGTTTTTATTGAGATGGCCTTCATATCTCCTTCTTTGACAAACGCTAGGCCGGTTGGAGGCAGGTCACCTTGTGTTTGATACTCTCGAACAATATCCTCGGGATATTTTCCTTTGTATAGAGGATCTAGGTACCACCGGTTGAAACGACCGTCCAACGAGCGGGCAGCCTCAGCATCGTAGTCGCTGGGAGATGCAGGGTAAGTGGGTGTTAGATTGACGACGATGCCCACCTTTGTATTGCTGGTTTCGCTGCGAATGACCGGGACTGCCCAGCCGTGAGATAGTAGTACATGATGAGCGGTAGCGAGCATCTCCGGGGCACTTTTGATACCCGGTGCGTGGTCTCCCGTTAGGTGGCCAAGGGTGGCGATGCACCATGGTTCGTTGTGAGTTACCCAATACCCAACCCGGTCACCGAGACGACGGCTGACAATGTGGGCGTATTCGACAAAAGCCTTGGCCGTATCACGGTGCGGCCATCCTCCTCGGTCTTGGAGAGATTGGGGCAGGTCCCAATGGTACAGCGTTACCATCGGTTGGATATCTGCCTCCAAGAGTTCGTCCACGAGTCGTTCGTAGAAGGCCAAGCCAGCCTCGTTGGGTTTTCCTGTGCCGGCTGGAAGGATGCGCGGCCAGGCGACGGAGAATCGATATGACCGGACACCAATGCTACGCATGAGGGCAATATCTTGTGGCCAAAGATGATAATGATCGCACGCTGTGCTCCCATCGGACCCGTCAGCGATGGTACCTTTTTGCGTGCAGAAACGGTCCCAAATCGACTCACTTCGGTGGTCTTCTTGGTAAGCCCCTTCGATTTGAAAGGAAGAGGTGGCTGTTCCCCACACGAATTCTTCCGAAAACTTCATGGTCATCACCAGCTTGTACGATAATGCCAAATCGTTCGCTATAGGAAGGATACTACGTCCACTGAAGAGGCGAGATATGACAGATAAAGAGTGAGCCTTAACCAGCCTTTCTGTCTGGGGTTCTGGGAACGAGTCCGAAGGGAATCCCTAGATTGGACGTAGATGAATAGGTATAATCTATAGAGATCGGTATAATTTGCTCGGTCTCGCCCATGATAGTAACGGTGCAGATACTGAGGTTGTGGCCCAAAAAAGTGATGTGTAGATGGGGGACAAACGATGCATAAGATCGCGGTAACTGGAGGAAGCGGAGAAGCGGGAGATTTTGTGGTTGGTGAATTGGTGGATCGCGGGTACGCCGTCCGCATCATCGATCGCAGAGCTCCTCCAGACCGATCGGTTGACTACGTACTGGCAGACTTGACCAACTATGCTGATGTCGAAAGGGCCTTAAGAGGTTCGGATGCAGTGGTGCACTTTGCCGCGGATTGTCGACCAGAAATGGACTGGCTCGGAGGATCGGATAAATTTAGAAATAATGTGCTGGCGACCTACAACGTGTTTAGCGTTGCGGTTGCCCAAAGTTTGCAGAAGATTGTTTGGGCTTCATCTAGTGATGCGGTCTTTGGCTCTCCATATGACCAGGTTGGGCCGGAGAGCTTTCCGGTGACGGAAAGTCATTCTCGAGCTCCACGGAGCTGTGGTGCGATTTCCAAAATCGTAGGTGAGGAGTTGGCTGGCTACTTTGGTCGTCTGTACAGGATTCCAATTATCACCTTGCATTTGGCGACCATATTGTACACGGACCCAAGTCGCCGGGACAGTTATCAGCGGGTGGTCACGTACTGGGATGATGTTCGTTCGCGGATGTTCAACCTATGGAGCTATGTAGATGCCAGGGATGTAGCTTTGAGCGCACGTTTGGCGCTCGAATCATCGATAACCGGGGCGGAATCTTTTATTATCGCGGCTGCGGATACGATTATGAACCGACCGAGTAAGAAGCTCGTAGCGGAGGTGTTTCCGGGAATACCGGTTCGTGTCTCGCTCAATGAATACGAGTCTTTATTGAGTACAGCTAAGGCTCAGGAGATGCTGGGGTTTTATCCCCAATTTTCGTGGAGGGATGAAATCGAGCACAATACGCTCTTGACCGAGGTTCACTATCCCTTCTCTGCTCTTCGACCATGAGCGAGACCGTACAGTTATCATCTTCGGTGTCTCTGACCGCTCGTCCCGACCAACCTACCTTGGGCCGGACGTTGGTGTGGTTCGAAAAGCCTTTTTTTGAACTACTTCATGATGCGCACACCGTGCATCGACGCCATTGGGACCCCCGGGAGATACAGCTGAGTCAGCTTCTGAGCATCAAAACCGGTGGCTGCCCAGAAGACTGTCACTACTGCTCACAGGCCTCGCGGTACGATGATAAGAACAAGCGGGAGCCCTTAATGGCGGTAGAGGAGGTTGTTGAGGCGGCTAAGGCAGCAAAAGCTCGTGGTGCAACACGGTTTTGTATGGGCGCAGCCTGGAGAAGCCCAAAATCTGAAGATTTGAAGCATGTTACCCGCATGGTGGCCGAAGTCAAAGCGTTGGGCCTAGAAACCTGTGCTACCTTGGGCCTGCTGGATGAAGCGCAAGCCATGGAGCTAGCTGATGCCGGCTTGGACTACTATAATCATAACCTGGATTCTGACCCCGATTTTTATGGTTCGATCGTTCGGACCCGCCAATTTGAAGACCGCGTGTCTACGCTCCAGCATGTCCGACAATCGGGCATGAAGGTGTGTTGTGGCGGTATTATTGGTATGGGTGAAAGTCGTACCCAGCGAGCCGGTCTCTTGGTGGCATTGGCTCAGTTACCTGAACCACCAGAGAGTGTTCCCATTAATCTGTTGGTGCAGGTACAAGGCACCCCACTTTATGGTGCTCCAGAGCTGGATCCATTTGAGTTCGTGCGAACGATAGCAGTAGCTCGTATGTTGATGCCAAAATCTCGGGTACGGCTCTCGGCTGGGCGAGATGGGATGAGCGATGAACTTCAGGCGATGTGTTTTTACGCTGGGGCAAACTCCATCTTTTACGGAGAGCAGCTTCTTACTACGCCTAATCCGGCATCGGAACGGGATCAAATGCTGTTTAAACGGTTGGGTCTGATTAGCGCAACCTAAACTAGGGGCTGTGCTTAGGGCGTGTCTTTACCCTCTGGACCGCGTTCTGACTTGCTTCCCGCGTGTGTGAGGGGTCGGTGGCTTCGCCCCCCCCTTTCGGCACCTCGGCCCGGTACATCTAAGTACACTCCCTCCGTGGCCGACCCTTCACAACCGCGGGCTACGGCGTCATCTCCGCAGCCGGAGGGTAAAGACACGCCCTAGCAGCCTGTTGATTTAGCTCTGTGTGTAGCTATCGAGCCAGGCTCTTCGTGAAACGCTCTGAAGACGAGGCGAGCGTACCTGTGGGTACGTGACCGAGGAGAGACTTTTTGTGGTCAGGACGTTTCACGGAAAGACCGGCCCATAGATGCGTGCAGGGCTAGATCAACAGGCTGCTAGAGTCGGGTTCGAGCAATCGTTCGTTCCTGATGAGACTTAATATCCGACGATCTGCGGTCTTCTCTTATCGCGGGGGTCTTGGTCGTCAGTCTTGGCTAGCCTCTCCTGAGTCCGAATGTCTCGGCAAGCCAGGTTTTCCCGATAGTTCCACGCCGATCTTGGTGACAGTCTCTGAGACTGATTGTAGTGGAAATGGTTCAAAGTCTCATATATCATTTCCCAGAGTATCGAATGGTCGGTGCCATATTGATACAAGCTAGGGCGTGTCTTTGGTGTCCGATCTTTGTCTATGGCTCGTCCCGGATTTTCTCTCGAGCTTCTTCCTCATGCAAGGATATAGCAGAAATCCCTTGGGTTGAACCCAAGTTGCTGCTTCTCCGCGGGACCATGCCCCGCTGCGCGACTCCGAATTGATTCTAAGAGAATCAATTCAAGTGGCCTTTGCTGTAGTACATCTTTTTGATGAGTTGAGCTTCGTATCCGGTTGTTCTGGACCAGCTGGTATGCTTCCGGGTGGTCTTTGTGGTGAAAGATATGGACCGGCTCTGCTGCTCATAGGTCACTCATGCTCAGTATGGGCTCTCTTCGTTGAAACGTTTTACACGAAGCCCACCTCGAACTATGCTTACCGGACCAAATCAATGGGCTGTTAGCGGACTTGCTTAGGGGAAAGTAGATAAGGAGTTATCAGGGGATAGCATGAGTCAACGAATGGCACGGTTGTACTGAGAATGGCTTGTTGCTACAATCATTCTCCCTTTTGGAGAGGCGCCACAGACATTGAGTGCTCAAAGAAAATCAGCTTCCCCGGAAACCTTAGCGACTACGTTGAGATCCAACCGGCCTTGGTTCTCTCACCGCGCGGTTCGGCCTGTCTTGGCGCTAGGCATGGCGGTGGGGGTTACAGCGTTTATGTTTTTGGTTTTTATTCTCGGGGATATGAATGGTATCTGGGAGTGGGTTACTTACCGCGTGGGACCGGTGTTACTCATGTCCTGGGCTCCATTCTATGCCTTGGTTGCATTGGTCCGTGCCCGCCGCAAACGAGCGGTTGCTACTGTTGAGCCATCGTCACGGGATGCACTTCCATAAATCTCATCCGTTGGGTGCCAAGTTGCTAGCAGGCCATCGGAAAAGTGAGTTAGGCGCTACGCGGGTCCTTTTTCCGTGGAACGTCCGGACCGGCTTCGCCTTTCATCGGTTGCATACGCCCGGTATGCGCCCTCCTCATCCGGAGCGTTCCTCGGAAAAGATACTTCGCGGATCACCCATCCCACTTCTCCGATGGCCTGCTAGTGTAGTGCGGCCGACTCAGTGGGGATTAAGTGGGCCGTAGACCCGTTGTTCGTTATAGTCCACCGCATAGATTATGCGTATAGCCAAGAGCATCACTCTGACTTCTGAGGAATGTGAGCATCTGCAGGCATGGTCTCGGGGAAGTACAACCGCTTATCGGTTGGTGCTTAGGTCCAGGATGATACTCTTAGCTGCAGAGGGGAAAGAGAATAAGGAGATCGCGGCCCAATTGGGGTGCAATGTCAAAACCGTCGGACAGTAGCGGAATCGCTTCATTGAGGAAGGCGTGGAGAGCCTTAAGCGAGACCTGCGAAGGCTGAAGATATCTTAGCGAAAGTCCTGCGAGCGAGAAAGGCTTTAGATTATTCCTAATAAGTCGGTCGCTACTACACTAGAACTGATCACAACGAGGGAATGCTGAGGGGTTGCGCTGAAGTCTCGGCCATCAGAGATTCCTGCGTCAGTGGCTGTGCTGGAGTGGTTGGTTGCATTCGTACAGACTGGTGGGACTGATGCCGCGAAAAACAACGCTCAAAGCAATCAAGAACCTGATCGACAATGAGATATGGCTGGTTGTTTAGTGCGCCGGTGACAACTAGATGTCCACAAACCGCTCGAGCGGCATCGGTAAATACAAACGGACGCTCAGGGTCTGGAGTTCGAATCAGATCGCCCCCCCCAAAATGGATCCCCATCTGGCGGTAACTCTTTCCAATGTCTTCAAGAAATAGCATTTCCTGAGAGGTCAGATACGTTGGCTGAGAAATGCCACTATCAGCCATCAAACTATTGGGTGTGGGACTACGGTGGGCAAATATAAGCGGTTTGCCATCATTTCTGGTCGGTATTTGACCATCGATAAGCAAAAATCGCACTTCACCGAATTGGGTAGGGGTGGCGATGCCGTTCGCGGGGGCGCGGATGCTGGGGATATACTCCTGCACAATAATGTCTTGGTGCTGCTGAAGCAGTTCGGTGATTACTCTGATCTTCGAGAAGCTTTTGAGGGGTGGATCTAGAACATGACGGGGATCTTGTCCCAGGAAAGTAATCCCTAGGCCGTTGTCTCCGGAAAATGGTTTGAGAATGGTCGTTTGCGGATCGCCTAATCGATGTTGCACAAAATCGAGGGCTGCTTCAGCCTTGTCAGCTATGGAACCGTCGACTGTGCGTGTGCAGAAACTGACCGGAACACATTGGGGTGCCAACAGATTCGGTAGAGCCTTCGAGCTGAACTCGGGAGATAGAAGCAGAGCAGGATCCAGAAATAAGAGAGTGCTTTCGCGGAGTGAGGCTATTGCCATCAGCTTTTCGCGCTGCAGATAGGGGTCACCCAGTTCTTGCCTCCACAGAATGGCGTTTACCTGCGACAGTAACAGATCGACCGGTGCACCTTCCACATGACAAGCTTGAGATCCCAGATCCCGGTGGCTATCGTACTCAGATCTTTGCTCTTGATAGTAGTGATAGGGACTCGGTGAGAAATCGATTAGAGGACGGGCTTTGATGACCAAGTGACCACTGTGCATCGTAATATGGTCGTGTGGATATGCTACGTAGATGGTGTCTTGGGTTCGCCCACAACGGTGCCAAAGGCGATGGAGCAAGGCATAGCCGGATTCAGTAACGGGGTAACTGCAAGCCTCGATCGGGTCCAGGAAAACCAAAAGGATTCGGTTGGACATGCTTCATAGCATCCTCATAATTGAGAATTGTTATCAAGTTCAATTTGAAGATGTGATGACTCACCGCAAAAGTGTACACCGACTTGTATTCAGGTGTATGCTGTTCGTGTGTGTGCTCATGTGGAATAGTTGAGCAGTTCAAAGGTTACGACAAGAATCGCGCTCATTGCGTTGAATTACTTCAACCGTCAAAAAAACTCATTACGTCAGTGAGCGGTCTGCGGTAGCAGATATAGGCTGATGGCTCATGAAAACGGCGCAAGCCTGCATGTCGTTTGAGCAGGGACAAAAGCGAGGAGAATTATGACATTTGCATCACTCCAAGATAGCCAAGCTATAGCTAAAGAGATGTCGTGGGGACAGCGACAAATTCCGACAACCATTTACCAGATGTTGACGGAGACCAAGGATAGATTTCCCGATCGTCCGGCGGTGACCTTTCAGCTTCAGTCGGGCCCCACAGACAAAGCAGAAACTCTGACATGGCGAGAGTTTCATACCCAAGTAACCCAAGCTGCCAACCTCTTCAGAGCTTTGCAAGCGGAGGAGTCAGATAGTATCGCCTTGGTCCTTCCTAATAGTACGGAGACGGCAGTGGCCATTTTGGCCGCTACTGTGGCTGGTACGGCTAGTCCGATCAATCCCTTGCTGGAGCCAGAGCAGATCGGTGCAATTCTCCGCGAAAATCAGACCAAGATTGTGGTCACCCTCAAGGCCTTTCCTAAAACCAATATAGCTCAAAAACTAGCTGAAGCGGTGCGACATGCTCCCCAAGTTCATACTGTACTAGAGGTGGACCTGCTTCGCTATCTTACGCCTCCTAAAAGTTGGATAGTTCCCCTTATCCGTCCAAAGAATCCAGGTGGTCACCATGCGGATGTTAAGAGCTTTACCCGGGAAATGAAGCGTCAATCGAAGGTTCTTTCGTTCTCCGATGGTACAAAAGACCGTGTTGCTGCTCTCTTTCATACCGGTGGTACCACTGGCTCTCCCAAAGTTGCCCAACATCGATACTCGGGGATGATCTATAACGGTTGGTTGGGCGGTGAGCTCTTGTTCAACGAAATGGATACGGTGATGTGTCCGCTTCCGTTGTTTCACGTGTTTGCGTGTCACGTCATCCTGATGTCGATGGTACGATCTGGGGCCCATGTTGTGTTTCCGACACCAGCGGGATATCGCGGAGAAGGGGTCTTCGACAACTTTTGGAAACTCTGTGAACGGTGGAAGGCCACGTTTATTATCACGGTGCCTACCGCTGTGTCTGCTTTGGTTCAAAGAAAGGTCGATGCGGATATCTCTACGGTGAAAGATGTCTTTTCGGGCTCTGCTCCGATGCCTTTGGAATTATTTAAGAAGTTTTCGACCACCGCGGGCGTGCGCATTATCGAGGGCTATGGCCTGACAGAAGCCACCTGCTTGGTCAGTTTAAACCCAATTGATGGGGAAAAGCGGATCGGCTCAGTTGGTGTGCCCTTTCCCTATTGTGAGGTCCGGATTTTCCGAGATACACCGGATGGCCCGGTGGAGTGTGCTACGGACGAGGTAGGAGAAATTTGTGTGTTCAATCCCGGAGTTTGGCCTGGAAATACCTATACAGATATAGAAAAGAATAGAAATCTTTACTATGAGGACAAATATCTCCGAACCGGAGATCTTGGTCGTTTAGACCAAGATGGATACCTATGGATTACCGGGCGAGCCAAGGACCTCATTATCCGAGGGGGGCATAATATTGACCCCGCCGAAATTGAGGAAGCATTATTGGTACATCCGGATGTTATCTTTGCAGGTGCGGTCGGCCAGCCGGATTCACATGCTGGAGAACTACCATGTGCGTATGTAGAAGTGGTGGATGGCAAAACAGTGAGCGGCGAAGCTTTGCGTGAACACTGCAAAGTTCACGTTCACGAACGAGCGGCTCAACCTAAATATGTAGGGGTTCTGGCGGAGTTACCGAAAACAGCGGTGGGCAAAGTCTTTAAGCCTGAACTGCGAAAATTGGCCATACAGCGGGTGTATAACGAAGCCCTTCAGGAAGCAAAACTTGAGTCAAAAGTGGTAGAGGTTCTTGATGACAAGAAGCGGGGGATGGTGGCTATATTAGGGGCTGATCATCTCAGCGAGGATCAAGAGGTAGCAAAAGTACTAGGTGCGTTTACTCGACCTTGGGAGCGAAAGAGCACAGATACAGCAAAGACCCCTTGAATTGATTCTGTAAGAATCGACAAGTGGTCGCGCGGTGGGGCATAGTCCGGCGTAGAAGCAGGAACTTGGTTTCAACCCAAGGGATTTCTGCTGCAAGGAGAGCTGACTACCGCCATACATATACTACTGCAATGGTGGTCACGATAAGGACCGCTGACAACAATAAGTAGTTTCGAAGTAGAGGTCGTGCCATGACCTGTAGAGTTTCTTGTGTAAATTCCGACCAAGAAAACAGCAATACAGAGGTCGACTCTGGGTGGCGCTGGGTGGCGTTGTCGCTAAGGCTTGCGATCACCATGGCTATGCTAGAGATAGCAAAAACGATGGGCGCTATGTATAGAAAGTGGATGTCTGTTTGATGGTACACAACATTGAGAAAGAATAGGACTATGGCGGACAATAGTCCGATAACAATTGTGGCATGAGCTCCTCTGGCATTAGCGCGAGACCAAAAGACACCAAAGAAGAAAAGGACCAATACCGGTCCGACCGCGTACGCGAGTACCTGCTGGAGATAGGCAAAAAGGGAAGGAAAGCGTCCGATTTGAGGGGCCCAGATGACCGAGAAAAGCATAAACAAGAAGGTGGCTACTTGCCCAATTCTCATGAGTTTGCTTTGGCTTATCTGCGGTGCCAGAGGCTGTACAAAATCCATAGTCACCAGCGTGGAGGCTGAATTGAGGGTGGAACTGATGGAACTCATCAGTGCGGCTACAAATCCCGCGACAGCTAATCCAAGGATACCAGTGGGAAGCAGATCGAGCAGGAGGGTTGGGTAAGCCTCGTCGCCGGATGTGAGGTTGGGATAGAGTACGGCTGCCATAGTGCCGGGCAAGACCATGATCCATAAGACGGGGATTTTTAGCGCGCCGGCAAATAAGGCTCCTAAACGAGCTTCTTCAGCGTTGGGGGCGGCCAACATCCGTTGGGCCATAAACTGGTTGGTATTCCAAAAGTAAAAACCAAGCAGAGGCACCCCGAGAAGTAGTCCGAGCCAAGGCATATCCGGGTCAGACAAAGGCTGGATCAAACTGAGTTTGGCTGCGGGAATCGTGGTGACTACCGAGTCCCAGTCTCCGAGTTTGTCCAAAGCATATACGGTTATGAGTATGGAAGCGATCACCAAAATTACCGCTTGGATGACATCAGTGATCATGACTGAGGTTAGACCACCGGAGATGGTGTATGCGCCGGCTGCCACCGCTAAACCAGCGGTGAGCTGCCACTGTTCTACGCCGGAAATAAACTTCGACAAGAGCACCGTTCCTGCGTATAGGCCCCCGGCGGTGTCTACTACCACGTTGAGAAACAGGGTGAGACAGGCAAAGTATATTCTAGATATCGGGCTAAAGCGGAGCTCCAAAAATTGGGGCATGGTAAACACACCGGAGCGTAGGATGATGGGTATGAAAAATATGGCAAAAATAGCCAGGACGACGGTAGCCATCCATTCATAGTTATATACGGAGATACCGGTCACATATGCTGCCCCGGCGAGTCCGACGAGAGTTGTTGTTGAGATGTTGGACGCAAATAAAGATCCGCCGATGTACGGCCACGTCATTTGCCGGCCAGCCAAAAAGTAATCCTCTGCGGTCTGGTTGCGTCGGCCTACCCACAAGCCGATAGTTACGGACGCGAGAATATATATAATGACAATGATGCAATCGATTCCGCTGAGTGTGCTCCCCAATGTACGTTCTCCTGTGCTTCTCAACACCGGGGCCCAGAATTCTCAGAAAACCCTAATATCACTCCAACTCAGCAGCTGAGTGTGGGGCGTTCTTATTCCTACCATCACAAGTACTGTGACTGTGGCCCGGCAGCGAGAGGGGCATAGTGCCATTCCCACCTGCTTCGGGGAATGGGGAAAGGTCATCCTTGGGTTCCCCAGGACACTAAAAGCGCTTGAGCCAAAGGAGATCCACCTCCTGCCGAACCAGACCAATCACTGCCTCCACCATCCACCCCGGTACAAATCGATATTGCATGACCGCTTCGGAGTCGTTTTCTTGGTCTGGTTGGCTGGTGTTGTTGTAACGATAGGCGAGAAAAATCTCCCGAGTTAGCCACTTGCCAAGGGTTAGGCTGGATACGCCTTCATCGTTGAGTTCCACATCTAGGGTGTCAAGAGGTAGGGCTTGGCCCAGCTCGGCTTGGAGCTGGCTGGTTAGCAGGCCTAGTGCGGCACCAGCGGCTTTTTGGGTTGTTGATCGGTCGTCACTGCGACCCAATTGAGAGGGCGGAGTCCCCATAAATATTTGGAGAAGTTCTGAGTGAGCATAGCGCGCGGGTGAGGAGCTGAGTTTGATGCGCGGTCTCTGGGAAGTGCCAAGAACGTGGACCACCAGTGTGAGTCCATCATCCACAAACTCGTGACCCAACCGGATATCTAGATGAGGATCGGGAGGCTCCTGTCCGTCAAGGGTGATCTCAGCTTGTTGGATGCGGTAAGAACGACCAAAGAGGACTATCGTTCCCTCTGGCACCCAAAGGCGCCCGCGGAGCCCGTTTTCTTGGGGCATGGCTGCTCGGTAAATCAAATCCATGTCCATGCGGGCATCCATGGGACCGCCTCGGATATCGATCGGGCGTTTTGCTTGGATAGATACCTCTATCGGAGAGCTCGTACGGGCCCCTTTTGGGTGTGTAGGGGGGGTGAGACGGCTTACAAACTCTACTTCAGCCGGACTGCCCGTTGGATGGAGATTTCGGATGGTTTCTTTGGGCAGAGTAACGAAGCCGCGATCGAGCTTGATACTCACTTTGGTGCGGCCATCTTTGGACACGGTACCATCGATTTCTAGGCCTAAATCTACCCTCGCCCGTTGTCCAACGTTTAGTGGGAACTTTGTAAGCTGTGCCTTGCCACCAAATTGAAGGGGCGTAGTCGGCTGGCTTTTGGGCGTTGGCAGGTGCGCAGCAAACCGCCCCTGGACCTTGCCGCCGGTAGCGTGTGCTTGAACGGATGCTTCGATGGTTTGGGGATCGATGTCTACTCGAAGATTACCTCTGGTGATGGGCTCAAGAGCTGATTGTCCGAATACCAGTCGGACATTACGAAGCTCCGCCCAGCCTTTAGGGGAGAGCTTAGGGGATGTATGAATAGCGATGTCCCCATACATATTGCCATCCATGCCGAACGGGATGACGCCCAATCGAGACAAAAACTTAAGGGGAAAAGACTCCGCGGTCAGATGACCGGTAGTTGTTGGGGTTTGGCTCAGATTCTTCACCGAGGCGGTCCAACGAAGCTCTTGTTTTGATGAGGGGGCGATGACTCCAGTTAGCAGCAGTTGTTGATCTTGAAGCCGGCCCTCAACCGTGAATTCCTCGAAGGGTTGGCCGGCTAACAACAAGTCCATGGTTTTGAGGGATAGATATCCCCTAGGGTTTTTCCAGTGACCAGTGATATGACTATCTGCTTCGAGTTGACCACCAAGTTCACCAGCGAGCGGTGAGTCTTTGGGAAGAAGTTGAGATAAATCTAGATTCTTGATGCGCATTTCGCCGTGAACCGGGGCATTCAGGAGTGACTTTTGCGCTTGTTTGGAGAGGAGCTTAGCCAGTGCAACCGGGGTATTTGCTTGAAGACTAAGAACCGGTTGGTCTCTCATCTTCACTTGTAATTTTGCTGATGTAGTCTCGCCAAGCGTGGCCGTGATTCGGTTGTGCCAGCTGCCTCCGAACCACGGTAGACGAAGGTTGTGGTTTTGTATCGCCGCGGTCAAAGGAGCGTTGGGCCCAGCTCTGTTAATGCTCAAGCTCAATTGCCCCTCGATGGGGGTTGCGGAGCTGAGCTGAGACCAAGGACCGAGTTCGATCTGGTTGATCTCGGTCTGGATAATCTCCAATGCGCTGGGGCCTAGTTTTTTCCAAGCACGGAAATCAAACACGTTATTGGGTGCCGCGATAGTTGCGGTTGAAGAGCCGGAGCCTAAAAGGTTGTTGTGAGGGTGAAAGCGGGTGGTTAGCGTTCCTGACTTGAAGTTGATTTGGCCATCAAAGCCGATGCTTACGCGGTCGGAACCGGTGTTAAGGGTGACCTCGGGGGCCTCGACGGTGAATAAGGCTCGCTGGCCCCGGTTTTGTATTGCGATGACACTGCTGAGCTGACCTCCTACCAGGCTGGGGATCCCCGCTATCGCGGACAATTGGTCTAGGTCTAGACTGGCCAGTCGCAGAGTTAGTTGGTCGATCGGTTTTCGCAGCCATCTCTGCCATGCGGATCTATCGCTGAAATCCTTGGGTAAGCTAGATTGCAAATGTATCTGAGCAATATCGGCGAAGCCCTGAGTTTTTGCTCGGGCGTGCAGATGCTGAGGGCGTGCGCGTATCATTAGTTGTGCGTCGAAAGGTGGCCGGTCCGGCTCAATCCGGACCTCGGCCAAGGATAGGTTGAGCCGGAGCCTAATATTAGGGAGTTGGCCGGTAGCATGAAGTTTGGCTCGTAGGGTTCCCTCCAAAGCGGACGCTTCTGAAGGGAGGAAGCGGCGAGGCAGGTGGGCCAGCTTGAGTTGGTGGACTTGGGCAGTCGCGGTGAGATGGGGAGAGTTTTTTCCCTTGGAAATACATCGTAGCTTGGCCCGTATGCTCCCTGCGTTGAATAGGTTTATTTTCGCCTGTGCCTGTCCGCGGGGTTGATGGGGCAGGCCGCTGAAGTTCCATGTGACCACCGCTGTGCTCTTCGGGGTTTTGGGCGCCCACCGGAATCGGCGTACGTCAAGTTGTCCTTGTGTTGTCAAGGCTTGGATAGGACCGGTGGCAGTGGCGGTGAGGGTTAGGTCTCCGACTGTCTGGGGACCTAATAATGTCTCTAGTTGAGGGATGGTTGCCGTCACCCATCCATGCTCCAGATGAGGCGTTAGGGTGTGGAGCTGGTTGAGTTGCGCTCGCCCGTCGACTTGAGCGGCATCTATCCGACCCTTGACCGATATTCGAGCTGTAGACTTGAGCGACTCTGCGGCTATTTGTAATTTGTGAATAGGTACCGGTCGAGGGGCGTTTGGTGGACGCACCCAGCCATCGATGGTGACATGACTCGTCAGCTTAGCCTGTTGTGGGGCGCCGGACATTGTGAGTGTGGCCTGTAGCTCACCGTCGGGTAATCCAGACCAAATTGTCGCTGGATCTAGGTGTGAGAGCCCTAGCTTTAGGTTGAGCAATCCACTTTTGGGGTTTATCCCGAGGTCGACGTCCAAGCGGCCTTCTTCTCCGATAGATCCCCTCATGCGAACAGTCATGGTGCGCGGAGGCGCAGCGTCTGGGGTGGCCGAGCGGATAGAAGGCTGGGAGGTAAGGGTTGCATCGAGATTGAGATCGGCCAGCAGATCGGAGGGCCCACCGAGGCGGCGCACGGTTTTAGCAGGGAGCCGTATGCGAAGGTTTCCCGACGATAGAGCGGGCTGGGCAAGCGCAATAGATAGCGATGATGTTTCGACCCGGCCTTCTCCGGCCCGGAGCTGTACGTCCTGTACATGAATGGTGGAGCCGCGAAGTTTGCTTTGGAGAGCCAAAGAAAGGGGAACGGCATCTTGTACCTCAGCACTTAGCTTCGATAGGGTCATCTGAGCGGTTTGCCCCTTGCCGCTGCCATGTAGCTGGATGGAGAGTTTTTGGATGTTCACGACCGGTTGGCCATCTTGGTGGTAGCGAACCTGCCCCCCTTGTATGTGCAATGCACCTAAGTCTAGACTCGGCATACCCCAGGCCCCCGAAGGCTCTGGAGAAGGTGATGGAGGAGAGACGGTGGCGGTGTGTACCAGTTGAGTGAGATTCAGACCTCCAGTGGAAGTACGGATAGCTCGGATACGGGGACCGTTGATCACGATGTGATCAATACGAATGTGCCCCCTCAGAAGGGCCCAGGGGCGCCAAGCCACGGCGAGCTGGTCTATCTCGACCGCCGAACGACCTTCTGGATCCCGGATTCTAATATCTCGAAGGGTCATCGGGCCAAGAACACGTCCCTCCACGGTGCCGATATGCAGTCCGCCAGTCATGAACGGACTTAACAGAGTCAGTGTGCTGCGACGGATGAGTTTAAGCCCGATAGTGGTGCTGAGGATGAGGCTGAGAATCAGGACTAGACCGCTGATCAGAATGAGGCTCCCGAGGCCAATGCGGCGAAGCAATCGAAGCCAAGGTTGGGTAGATGGGGATTTGGCGGATGAAGTCAAAATGCTTGCCCTAGAGAAAAGTGGATAGTACCGCACCCAAAAGCCCCGGAGCAGGCAAATATTCCATCCTCGGGTGACTTCCGGTTTAGGCGATATCCGTAGTCTAGGCGCACCGCGCCGATAGGCGTGAGGTAACGGAGGCCTCCGCCGGCTGCGAAATGTAACTCTGGAAGGCTCAAATCTTGGATACGTTGACCAAGGTCGGCGCTATCCAAAAAGCCTACGATACCAAACCAGTAACCAAATATTCGAAAGAGATGTATTCGAGCTTCGAGGTTGATTTCAACCGCGGTTTCGCCCCCAACAGGAATAAGCAAGGGGTGACCGTTGCTATCAAGTTTGGCTTGTCGGTCATCGATATTGATCAACGGTCTTAGTGGGGAAAGTCGCCTCTGCGGGAAGCCACGCTGACTTGAGGCACCGCCGGTGAACACCCGGAAAGGCGCGGGCAGGGTACCATTCATGTTGGCCGACAGGTAAGCGCGGGCGGCTAGCACGAGTCGTTCATCCGGGGAGATATAACCGCGGAACTCTGGGGAAATGCGCAGAAATCCCGAAGAATTGTGGCCAGATGCGAACCCAAAGTCCGCCTGAGCGTGCAGAAATACGCCCTGGGTTGGTTCGACACCGTCATCTCTGCCATCGAAGGTTAATGACGTCTGTAGCACGACAACCGACACCGAACTGTCCTGCGCAATGTTGAGGATTTCCTGTGGGGTTGGGGTGCTTGGGATGCGATCATCAAGCAGCGGTGGATCTCCGGGACCACTCACCCGAGCATCGGTGTACCCAAACTGATGAAAGCGCCATCCGACGGCGGCGGTGAGCCGGTCTGAGAAGACCGTTCGGCGAACGCTTTGGCCAAAGTCTGGTCCAAACCATTCATACGCTTCCAGCTGTTGATATTGAAACCCGCCGTCGCTCTCAAGGGTAAATAGTGGCCACGGAAAGTCGTACAAGAGTACGGATATTCGTCCCTGAGGAGTGAATTCGGGATTACCGAAGATGTTGTTTTCGGTCCGTAAAAACTGAATGGCTGGGGTAAGATCTACCGTGAGATTAGAGAGCCTAAACGGAAAGTTACGCCGCTTGTATCCGGTTCGGGCCCGAAAGTAGATATTCACCTGATCAATGCCCCCTCCGAGACCCATCTGAATCTCGTTGCGTTGGGCTTCGTCGACACGGGCGATGATGTCTGTGCCGGTTGGGGCTTTGGTTGCGGGGTGACCTATATTTGGCACTGGGGCGACGTCATTGGGAAGCAAGTCGATGGTGGGAGATTCGACCTTGGTCTGGCTGGCTGGTGTATGTTTGGAAATATCGCTGGGTGCTTGGCCCGGAGCTGGAGCGTAATCCAGTCGGATGCTGGCGTACTGATCTATCGCGTAGAGGCGGCCGCGTAGCTGGTCCAAGATTGATGGGGTGAATATATCGCCTGGTTGCCAGGTTTTGCGGGCGAGGATGGCGCTGGCAGGTGTGCGGACCATCCCCGCTGCTCGGAGAGCGTCAAGATGGATGAGCGGGCCGAGCTCGATCTCGAAAATGACTCGAGCTTTTCCCGCGTTGCGATCGATCCGCACCCGGCCTTTGACAACCGCGCGTGCATAGCCATCTTGAACAAGGCTTGCTCGCAATCGGCTTTCTGACTGTCTGAAGGGTGGGCTTTGGTAGACGTCATTCTCCTTGATGGTGATGAGGGGCATCAATCGGACTTGATCTTCGGGCGGGATTCCTTCCAACACCACATCTTCGACGGTGGTGGGGGGGCCTTCCAGAATGGGCCACACGATTTCGAGTCGGTCGGGTTGTTGAGCTATAGGCTGGACCTTCGGCTCGCCGACCTTGGTGCTAAAGTATCCGTGGCGTTCATAAAAGCTCTGGATACGCTTTTGGTCCAGAGGCACCTGAAGTTCGTCAAATCGGAACATTCTCCGGGCGAATACTCCGTACTTGAGGCTGAGCACGATGCGTTCCGGAGGGCGGTTCGCAAGACGCTCGACCAAAGCGGACACGTTGATGTTTTCAGCGCCGTCCAGACGTACCCGCTCAATGACCGCTCCGCTCGGAACATTGGGCTCATCCGGATGGGGAATGTGGATACACGCCGGCCTGAGCAGAACCAAGAGGCCGACCGACAACCACCGTACGTAGTGGCGTTGGATGCCTGAGCCTTGGTGTCGAGGGCCTGAAAACGGGGTGTTTGTTCGGTGGTGTTCGGAGGACATGGGCGCGGAAGGCTTATATGAGAGCTTTCTCAGATGCGACATTGAGGTCTTCGTGTTAGGCGACCCAGTACATGCGGGTTCAGCAGCTTCTTGCTAAGCGGACGGCAGACGCTCCAAAAGATGCGGTGATGGCCAGCCATCGTTATCTGGTTCGCGGCGGTTACATCCGGCAAGTGGGTCAAGGTTTATATACACTCTTGCCTCTAGCCCAACGGATTCGACACAAGGTTGAACGGATCATCCGCGAAGAAATGGAGCGGGTGGAGGGGCAGGAAATTTCGATGCCAGTGGTGGCACCGGCCGAACTGTGGAAAGCTTCTGGGCGATACGACCAAATTGGTGGCGAACTGGTACGATTTGACGATCGAACCGGGCACCCCCACGTGCTGAACATGACCCATGAGGAGGCGGTTGTGGATGCAGTTTCTTTCGGTATCGAGAGTTATCGCCAGCTGCCGCTGATGGTGTTTCAGATCCAGACCAAGTTTAGGGATGAACCTCGAAGTCGTGGTGGACTCGTGAGGGTCCGCGAATTCACGATGAAAGATGCGTATTCTTTTCACCGGACCGCGGATGATCTTGGGAACTACTATCAGCGAATGCATGAAGCCTACGTACGCATCTTTGCTCGCTTGGGCCTGACTCAGGTGGTGGATATCGAGTCTGACGTGGGCATGATGGGCGGAGATCGGGCCCACGAGTTTATGGCGCTTTCACCGCATGGCGAAGATACCCTGCTTCTTTGTGATAGCTGTGGGTATCGTGCCAACCGAGAGGTTGCAACGACGTTTCGAGCACCGAGGCCAACGGTGGAATTGCAAGCGCTGGCCGAAGTTTCAACGCCGGGTACGAAAACTATCGAGGAGGTGAGCTCCTTTCTCGGTGTGTCTCCCGCACAGACGGCAAAGGCGGTGCTGTTCATGGCTCGCCTCGCCGCGACCCCAGAGGATAAGAGCGCTGCGTCCGAGGAGCGATTATCAGGAGAGCTTCCGGTGATCGCGTTCGTTCGAGGTGATTTGGAAG
>JAHQVK010000141.1 GCA_019634385.1 Myxococcales bacterium
GCCGGTCTTTCCGTGAAACATCCTGACCACAAGAAGTCTCTCCTCGGTCGCGTACCGCCAGGTACGCTCGCCTCGTCGTCAGAACGTTTCACGAAAAGCCTGGCTCGATAGCTACACACTGGGCTAAATCAACAGGCTGCTAATGGGTATTCCGCGAAGTTAGCGATGAGTAACCGGTAGTGCACGACTTTGAAGAGCCATTTTAGAGAAAAATAGGTTCCTGTATGATCTCATAAGAATACTATTATTCTCTGTGAGTTATCATTCATTGGTGAGATTTGGGTGGCGGTCTTCATCTTAGTGGTCGGTTGGAATGCTCGAATAATATAGTTTGTGATAAGTCTTTCTTATAGTATTCCAGCGAAGAGAGAGCATACTTGGGATATAAGAAAGATAAGAATCGGAGCTGGTTGCTATATTCCTCGGAATGGCTAGTCGGAAAATGGTTGATCAGCCGGATCATCAGGCTGTTAGCTGGCTGCTCTTGAAATTTAGGTCGCATTCTTCTGTGACGAATGGTATACTGCCGAATTTGGCTTTTAGCTTTATCTGGTACTGTCATCGAGGTAACTTCGGCAGTACAAAGCCTCTTTGCGAGAGGAGTAAGCTCTTCCAGTACGGCAATTCTGCCTTTGATAGCTATCACATCTCCGTAAAGGACTTCGATGGCATTACTGAAGATGTTGTCGACTCCTTCCATGTCTGTTCTGTTCAAGCACGTTTAGCGAGTGAAAACCATTTCGGCAATGTGTTTGGACCACGAACAAGATATTTGCTCCATTGTGTATAATGTTTTTCATTAGTTCAGTCTTTGTATTGATGGTACACCTTACTTTCGTGTCATGGTATACTCGTCAGATATTGCTAGTCTCTAAGAAAAAGATACATCTCGCTGAGATGTGTGCTCGCAAAAAATTTGTAATTTTGCGAGTATTTGTCTGTGATTAGAGAAATTTACAAGCTGACATAAAAGTATTTATACTGGCTACGCAGTGCGGCTAAGTCGGACGAATGGCAGAAGCCCAGATTCTATCCAGATGACTTTAACTATGCTACCCATTTTTGCGATTGAGAAGAACAAGGATATGGTAAGGGTAAATAGATTATGGACGGTTCATATGCAACCGTCTAACACAATGGAAGGGTAATACGGCGTTGAGGACTGTCACACTGTAGTGGCTATTAAGATCGGAGATTGTCTGTGATTCGGCTGAATATCCGGTACTCTGCGTTCCTCGCTCTCATCGGGGCCTATAGCTAGGGCGTGTCTTTAAGTTCCGGACCGCTTTCTGACTTGTATCCCACATTTGTGGGGGGCGGTGTGGCTTTGCCCCCCCTGTTGGGCCCTTCGGTCCGGTACATCCGGTATCCTCCCTCGGGGGCTGACCCCTCACAAATGCGGGCTACGACGTCATCTCCCGAGCCAGAGTTTAAAAGCACGCCCTAGTCTCCCTTTGAATTACGACGTTTCAGACAAACTAGGCTCTCATAATAGTTCTAAGCGACGCTCAAGACACGTTCTAAGCTCGGTATGAATGCTATCCATAGTCGTCAGGTCTAAAAGCATCGTGAGGGTTACCGTGGGTCAACAGTCTTTCGGTTGATGCAGGAGCGGGGCATGGACCTTGTTTTGGGCAAAAAAGTCCTCTAGGGTACGTGGCGACTTTAAGGGGAGAAGACTCCACCAATAAGGTGATTGATCACTGGTAGATTTAGATCCTATTGATATCGGTCACTCCTGATCTGGAGATATTCAATTGAAGGCATCATGCCTGCCCCCCCAAGAGTAACGTAAGATATGGATGTGCTGCTCAAGTTAAACTATGAGTCTAGTGGTGAATTCTACACCGTGGAAGGATACGATGAGGTGTTAGCAGTCTGTTGATTTGGCCATGTGTGTAGCTGTCGAGCCCGGCTTTTCGTGAAACGCTCTGACGACGAGGCGAGCGTACCCAGCGGTACGCGACCGAGGAGAGACTTTTCGTGGTCAGGACCTTTCACGGAAAGACCGGCCGGCAGATGCGTGCAGGGCTAGATCAACTGGCTGTTAGGGCGTTCAGTTCCTGAGTAGGCTAGCTGACTGCGTAGACCTGGTGAAAGAGAGGCTATTGTTTGCTGTAGCTATTCTCGATGTATCTAGATCTATTAAAAAACACACACTGCTCAAGTGTCTCGAGTTTAGACTTTGCAGTCAGTGGCGATATCCTACAATAAAAATAGTTTATCTGCCTGAGAATTGATTATACATTAATCGTGTTATTGCTTCTTGTCGCCGCAGGGAGCATCAAATACCTCGAGCATGTTTTTTTGAATCCGGCATGGAGCATATTCAGCGAATCAGGTATGAGTCATAGACCGCGCTCGGTGCTAAAGACATACTCTGCAGGAGTAACTAATGAAAAATAAATTTATACTTTGTGTACTTACTTGTATATTCGTAGGTGCTTGCGATGATGATGATGGCATATATGCTCCGCGATTCGATGAGCCACCAGGCGACTCACCCAACAAGCCAAAAGACGATTCACTCAACAAGCCAAAAGACGATTCACTCGATGCTCCGCAGGACAAGCCATCAGATGATCCGCAAGACAAGTTACCCGTGTCATCTTTCATCTGTCCAACGGACGACAGCCTCTACTTTTGTGACGATTTTGAAGACGGTATGTTTGATGATACATGGGACGACCTAATAGAGACCTACGGACTCGCAACCCCAGGCCGCTTTGATATTCTTGATCAGGGCGATGGGGGTAAATCTTTACGATTCACCGCCGGCACTCGGGGCCCAAACGCCCAAGATGGTGAGTTAATCTTGGTTAAACCAAGTGCCTTCAGTAATGTCCCGTCGGACCATTATGTTGAATACCGTATTCGTCCGCGAGGCAATAGCAATACCGGAAATAAGTACCTCTATGCGATGGTCCGTTATCAAGGGCAGTTGCAGTGGTATTTTGGTGGGCTAAATGTACAGAACTCCACCAGTTCAACCCGTGTTGAAGCCGGATCCGCGAGCGTTGATGGGGGCTTGTCTCGTCCATCTCAAGTGGCAACACCGATTGAGATTGGTGCCCAAGGTGAGACCGATGGAGTTTGGTACACGGTTCGTCTCGACGTGATAGGCAATATGTTAACAACTTATATTAATGGTGAAGCATTGGGTACATGGGTCGATGAAGATAACTTATACCCAGAGACGGGACTCATTGGATTTTATACATATAACCGATCATTTGAAATCGACTATGTCCGCGTTGGTGACCCCAATATCAAGCCGGTGCAGTTGAGTCTCGACTTCAGTGATAGCCTTTGGCAGGTTGCAGCAGACGGAGACCCATTGGTTATCAACGTGACCGCCATCCAAGATGATGGTCTTACAGAAGATACCTTTAGGGTGAGTTCGACCGATGAAGAAGTTGTGGCCATAGCTGTAGATGGTAGCCAGGTTACTCTGACCCCTGTTGGTCAAGGTACTGCAAGCATTATCTTTGTTTCAGACTCTGATGCGAGCGTTCGACGGGAAATTCGAGTGAACGTTGAGCCCCCTTGGGTTATGCCAAATACTGACTATGGAGATAATATTAGTGAGCGCTTGACACCGTTGCCAGATACCACCAACGAATACCCGGATGTTACTTTGACAATTACCTTCGATGGTCCTCCAAGCCTGGGCACTAACGGTGAAGTCCGCATTTTTAATGCCGCCGATGACACCCTAGTTGATCGCCTGCGAGTGAGCGCCGAAACTAACGAGCTTGGCTATCCTGGACAAGAAAGAGTACGCATCCTTAATACGAAGTTGGTCAGTACAAGTGGAAATGTATTGGTAATTAAACCTCACAATCAGGTGCTGGACTACAATCAGCAATACTATGTAGCTGTAGGAGAAGACGTTGTCACCGGGGTGCAACTCGGTGGTGCAGAGTTCACTGGACTGGGAAAAAATGCAAACTGGACCTTTAGAACGCTAGCAAATGGCCCGGCTGAGAACCGTAGTGAACTCACCGTGGATGACGACGGAGAAGATGCCGACTTTCGAACGGTTCAAAGAGCGCTGGATTGGGTGATGGAACACGCCGGAGTTGATGCGGATTTCACCCTTAATATAAAAGATGGTGTGTACAACGAGCACCTGTACTTACGAAATATCGATAGATTAAAAATTGTGGGTGAGAGCCAGGACGGAACCATTATTGAAGCGGAAAACTACGAAGCTACCAACAGCGGTTCAGGAGGCAGTGTATCATCGGGTAGCAATCCTAGTGGTGGACGGAGCTTGTTCCTCGTGGAAGGTGGTGATCTACTCACCCTGACAAATCTAACTATGCGCAATACTCATATACGTACTGGCAGTGGAGACCAGGCTGAAGCCTTATACTTCAACTCTCCGGAAGGTCGGTTGATTTCTATTCGCGCCTCTTTCTATTCCGAACAGGATACCTTGCAGCTAAAGGGCTATAATTGGTTCTTCGAAAGTCTTGTAGCTGGCAATGTCGACTTCATCTGGGGTTCACCGGTAGCGACGGTGTTCGAGCGCTCGGAGATTCGGTCTCTCGGAGATTCAAGGTCTTCTGAAGCGACAAGTTCCGGCGGCTATATTTTACAAGCCCGCGTACGGAACGAAAGCGATCCCGGCTTTGTCTTTATCAACTCTGCGTTGACGCAGGGTGCCAGTCGGACGGGGGTAACCATTGATGCCGGTACAACCTATCTTGCGAGAAGCTCAGGGAATAGCGATGCGATTGATAATATAACATTTATCAATACCACAATGGACACACATATCGCAGAAATTGGCTGGGCCTATCTGGGTATTAATGGGCAACCAGCACCTCAGCCTCGTCTTGCGAGTGCTAATGCTGGTTGGAAGGAGTTCGGGAGCATGGATATCAACGGCAAGCCTCTTGTGTTGAGAGACCGCTGCGACAGCAACGGGAGCTGCTATGAACTTACTGAAGCGGAAATGAGAGCAAGTTTTTGCCATCGTTCGCAGGTATTCGCGAGCTTTGATAGTGGTGCAGGCTGGGATCCTCTTCCTGAGGACAGTGCTGATGACAACTGTGCTGAACCCGCTCAGTAGACCGGAGGCGTTCACCCCCAGCCTTGGCGACAACAGGGCTTGAATAATCTCCGGTGAGCAGCTTTTCTACAAAGTGAGATGACCTAGCAGCCTGTTGATCTAGCCCTGCAGGCATCTATCGGCCGGTCTTTCCGTGAAACATCCTGACCACAAGAAGTCTCTCCTCGGTCGCGTACCGCCAGGTACGCTCGCCTCGTCGTCAGAACGTTTCACGAAAAGCC
>JAHQVK010000015.1 GCA_019634385.1 Myxococcales bacterium
AGCTCGGTGACGAGGGCCGCCAACTCTGAACGACGGGTGGTGAGACACCATTGAGACTTTTGTGTGCTTTCGGCGGACCACCGCTTGTGCACGGTGTCGTTGATACATGCGCGTTGAGCATGAGCTCGCCAAGCAGCAGCGCTTCGCTCCAGCCACGGTAGCAGTTTGGTGACGATAGCCGGGCCGCTTTCGGGTTCGGACTCAAGAATACCGCTCCGCACCGCTTCACGCGTTCTGTTGTTCCAAACCTCGGCAATGCGGTCTGCGTTTCGGTCACACGCGGCGAGCAATCGAGCGAACCGGTACCGCTCATACGCTTGGGTGAGGGCCCACAGGCCCACGCTTATGATGATGGCGGTGATCATGATCGGTACCGTTGATCGCCGGAGCTTACGCCATAGTTGTTGATGTAAAGGGTACCGATGGGCCCTCACTAGTTGGCCATCTTGGTACCGTTGAAGCTCGTCCCTCAGCTCTTTGGCGTCAGCGTATCGGTCTGCGGGCTCCCGGGCCATCGCCTTATTGATGACCGTGACAAGGTCTGACTTCACCGATACGAAAGTATCTAAGGGGGCTGGGCTTTGGGTTTCAACTTTGTGGAGGATATCTTTGGATGATTCACCGCTGTAGGGCGGTTCGCCACTGAGCAAGTAATACAGCATAGCCCCGAGCGCGTATACATCGGCCCGCTGATCCACCTCCTCCCCTCGAGCTTGCTCCGGCGGCATATATACCGGTGTACCCAGGACCGTGCCCTGTTGGGTGAGCGCTCCGTTGTCGGTAGAAGTCATCGGCATTTCGATTTCGTTGTGGCTTTGCAGATGTTTGGCTAAGCCCCAATCGATGACCACCGATTCTCCATAGTCGCCCATAATGACATTGTCGGGCTTCAGGTCCCGATGAATCACCTGCTTGCTATGGGCGTAGGCCACCGCATCCGCGACCATGAGCATGTTGGTGAGCAGCGGTAAGCGTTCGTCTA
Organism: Myxococcales bacterium; assembly: GCA_019634385.1. Classification (GTDB taxonomy): domain Bacteria; phylum Myxococcota; class Kuafuiibacteriia; order Kuafuiibacteriales; family Kuafuiibacteriaceae; genus JAHQVK01. Next base: position 983 of record JAHQVK010000015.1, read on the forward strand.
GGGAGCGTCTCTCGCAGACAAGCTGGTTCAACGACCGGCCATGTACCAACTTCATGGTGTAATACGGCTTACCGCCGGACCAGACCCCAACGTCGTAGACCGGGACAATACTGGGGTGTTCAAGTTGCGCGGTGATCAATGCTTCTTGGGCAAAGCGCTTGCGCAGCTCGGGGTGGTCGTGAAGCATTTCCTTAATGGCGACCACCCGCCCGAGCCGGAGATCTCTTGCGGCCAAGACGCGCCCCAAGCCGCCGCGACCGTATTCAGACTCGATTTGATAGTTTATGGAGTCTGGGTCATGAAAGGCGGCGAAAAAATTGTCGAGGTGCTCCGTTCCATATTTTTTGCTCATGGACGGAACCTGGTGCCCAGCTACGCGCAAGGTTTTGTCTAGGACATGGTCGACTCCCAGCCGGTCGGTGAGGCTTTCGAAGTAGTGATCGGCTTCTGAAACGGAGGCCAACATGTGCTTCAGGATGTCTTGTAGGTTTTTATCACCGTCTGAGAGCTTGTTGACGTAGGTGTCCCATTCCTCTGGGTCCTGTTGTATGATGGTAAGTAGGAGCTGCTGGGTTCGCTCATGCATGGTGTCCGTCATACGACTATGACACACATGAATGGCATTTCTGCACAACCGACAAGCTTTCCATCCTTGCTCAGTATGGGTCTGCTAACCAGAAAACCTCTGGAATCTCTCTGGAATTGGGTGACGCTGCCGTGGTCTACGGGATAGCTAAGCGGTATGAGCTTGGCCTGAGCTTAGCTCAAAGGTCCTTTCTGTAGTAGACTTTGCAAGAAGGATGCTAAGATGTACAGCAAAGACCGGCGTAGCAGCAGAAACTTGGGTTCAACCCAAGTGAGTTCTACTGTATAGGCTGCGCTAAAGTTTTTTCCGACGGCCAAAGACCAGATAGATAAGAGCTCCGAAGGGGTGCATAGTTTCAAGCTGAAACTGGTTCCGGATACTTGGGCGGCGTGTGTGAGTGCAATAGTGGCCCGGTAAAGATTCGAAAAAAGCAGATTTGTGTATCTTATCAGCCTGTTGATTTGACCATGTGTGTAGCTATCGAGCCAGGCTTTTCGTGATACGCTCTGACGACGAGGCGAGTGTACCTGGCGGTTCGTGACCGAGGAGAGACTCCTCGTGGTCAGGACCTTTCACGGAAAGACCGGCCAATAGATGCGTGCTGGACTAGCTCAACCGGCTGATAGGTACATCCATCTTCGATCGCCCGCTTCACAACCGTACGTATCTCTATGGACTTGCTGTGCGCCACTCAAAAGGTTAGATCAGAGGTCTTCTGAAACGTAAATAGTCATAGGATCACTTCCATGCCGTTTGCTGTAAACAGATGACGCGATGGATCTCTTTACCGCTAAATCCAAAACCATTCGGTGACTTCAACTTCTCGCTCTCAATGTTCAGAGCACACCTTTCAGAGCACACCTATTGAACGTGCTCGGAAGCTTCTCGATGCCATATGGGATATACAGGCTGCTGTGGGGAGTGCTTCACGTGACCCACAAACCTCCAGAATGTCATCTGACACTGAACTGCATGTGGTGATCTCAATCCATTTTCAATAGATACGGCGCCATCTCCCCAGCCCTAGTGTAAAGCCCCGGCCTCGCAAAGCGGCCCTTGTCGGGCTAAATCGAGACAACGTACGACCCGAACCGTGGGCTCGTATACGGCGGAGGTAGTAATTAGGCTCGGCACGATAGCGGTCAACCGGATCGAGAGCTCTTGGGTTGGCTCCCCGCCTTGGTTGGGCTACGTTCCGTTTGCGAGCGTCGGTTCGCGTCTACCTTAGGAGTGAGACCAGATGAGCTCGGAGCGAAAGAGTCGCATTGTAGACCTGCTCAAGGGGATCGAGACCGGGGATCCCTCCGCCGTTGAGGTGATCAACCCCTCGAAGTACATTCAGCATAACCCCCAGACCTACGAGGGCAGAGACGGGCTGGCAAAGCTCTTCGCACGCCTGTCCAAAACCTCTCCCCGCGTCAACATCGTGCGCATTTTCGCCGATGGTGATTATGTCTTCGCTCACACGGAGTACGATTTTTCGACGCGACGGATTGGCTTCGAGGTGTTTCGGTTCGAGGGCGAGCAAGCGGTCGAACACTGGGACAACATTCAGCCGAGACGAGGGCCCAACCGATCGGGGCGCAACATGACGGAGGGTCCGACGGAACCGATCGAGCAAGAGCGGACGGAGTCCCATCGTGCCCTCGTTCGGTCGTTCGTCGAATCCATCCTCGTGGGTCGGCAATTCGAAAGGCTCGGCGAGTACGTCGACAACGAGCGCATCGTCCAGCACGACCCGGACCTCGAGGACGATCTTGCATCACTATGCACCGCGCTACGGGCGCCACCGGGAGAGGGTCTCGAGTACGAGCGCCTCCACCGAGTGCTAGCGGACGGCAACTTCGTGCTAACGGTAGCAGAGGGATCGCAGGCGGGCGTTCACTCCGCTTTCTACGACTTGTTCCGTGTAGCCAACGCGAGGATCGTGGAGCATTGGAATACCATTGAGAGGGTTACACCGCAGTCGGAGTGGAAGAACAACAACGGTAAGTTTTGAAGCGACCCGGTCTGGCTTCATTTTGGAGCCACGCAGGCTTTGAACTGAAGCGTGCGCAGCTCGCTAGACGCCTTCAACACACTGGGCGGGACAGTAGATCAGCTCCACCGAGGACTTAGGCGGCAGGGAACTCCACTATCTTAGGCCGGATGGAGTACTTGGTCCGGATGGAGTGCACTCTCCCGGCCGTTGGACTGAAAAGCACTGCTTGCGATAGATGTACGACACCGCCATCACCATCTATTGTATAGTTGAGTGGACTTCAGATCTCGATGGTTGGGCAGCGACTTCCAGACTGCACATGCAACAGAAATCACTTGGTTCCTCTTACAGAATCCATTCAAGGGGTCTTTGCTGTAAGAGCTGCGACGCTACCCCTAGTCGGAGAAGGCCGGCCATTGCACGACATCAACGAGAGGTTCGCCATCGACAAATCGGTCGAAATTGTCCAGGAAGTGGCGTAGTATCGTCGCTGCTTCATCTTGCCTGCCACCTCCTGTATGTGGTGTGATGTAACAGTTCGGAGTGACCCACAGCGGATGCTCAGGGGGGAGCGGCTCTGGGTCCGTCACGTCGAGCCAGGCCGCCGCCAGCTGCCCGCTCCTCAGTGCATTGAGTAGAGCTTCCTGGTTCACTGTGCTGCCGCGCCCCATGTTGTAGAAAACGCTGCCCGCCTTGAGTTTTCCGATTCGCCGAGGGTCAAAAAAGCGTGCGGTCGACTCCACCCCCGGTAGAAGATTGACAACATGGTCTGCCTGACCCAGGCACGAATCACCCTCATACGACCCGAGTTGGTGCATCGGAAAGGCGTCAGCTGGACCGGGGTTGCGCCGCAGCCCCTGGATTCGCATGTTGAACGGGCCCAACAGTTGGGCAAGGCAGGTGCCGATCTGACCGTACCCCACGATGGCTACCCTTTGCCCCTCGAGCACGCGAGTGTTGCCTCGAATGGTTCCGTGGGCCCAGTGTCGGTGTGAGCGCTGGCTCTCGAACGCGGCTGGGAGCTGACGGCTTTGGGCAAGCATGTACGCAAGAACCTGTTGTGCACACGGCATTGCGAACACTTCTGAACTCTTCGTGAGCGTGATTCTTCGAGTTTCAAATTCTGCTTGAGCCGCAGTGTAACGCCCGTAACCTGCGCTCGTCACATGTACCCAGCGCGCTTTCGGGCAGTCCCGCAGGGCCTGAAGGGACGGCTGTCCCAACAGCACTTCCGCGTCGGTGGCCTTCGCATCTTCCGCTTGCAGGCAAACCCAGCCCCGGGCTTCAACTCGCGCTTTGAGCACAGCGGCCAGAGACTCACTGGTTTTGTGGTTGGTCCAAACTGTCGGCATTAGACCGCTTAGCCCGCCTGACGCCTTGGGCACAACCCGGTCTATGCCCCGCTGCGCGACCCCCTTTGGTGATTCTTACAGAATCACCAAAGGGGCTTTGCTCTAAAACCCACAAGATCGCAGCTGAACCTTGTCAGCAATGGCTTCATGACCACTATCAGAGAGGGGAGGTGCATGTTCATGGACAATTTGTATATTGAGAACAAGAGAGCCATGGAGGGTTAAGAAGCTACCCTTAATCAGTTTGGGGGGCCCAAGAAGCTGAAAGCGCTAGTTCCATGTATCATACAAACCAAAAGAACACACCTCACCTACAATGAGGAATAATTAAAACCCTTAATATATACTATCGGTCATTGCGATATTTCGCAGCACGTTGAAATCATCCGACTTCCGGCCCGGGTGAAAGAGCCTTAGTCAGCCAAAATTGCTGAAGTTGGGTTCAAAAATATCAGTCTTGTTACTAACTAGTAGCTATTTCAAATCATGACTGCCCTACATGCTGGAGCTCTTGAAGTTTGCAGAAATATGCCCGTTGACGGAGATGTAGATGGGCAGACCTATTCGTTGGGTTGGTTTGGAAGGAGAAGACCCCAACTGCGACTCTTCCGCAGCAACTCTTTAAGATGACTTATATATTCGCCTGCAATCATCCTCGCTTTCTTCCACCAAAAACGAACCAGCTGTATTCAGTACTGGTGAGAATACAGCAAAGACCACTTGAATTAATTCTCTAAGAATCAACAAGGGGTCGCACAGCGGGGCATAGCCACACGTAGAAGCAGGAACTTGTGTTCAACTCAAGTGATTTTTGCCGTATTGAGGGCTCGCGGAGCTCGATACAGCTGCTGCGTGTACAAAGAGTTACATTCTAGAACTTGGGAGTTCCAATAAGTAACCTCAATCAATGCGGGTGAAATTAGTGTTAGAGACACGCAAGGTACATCTAAACCCCGTACTACATAGTAGTGGAAAACATAATAAAATAAATGTATTCAATGAAATCAATTTATGACCAGCGGAAAAAACAGTAGCATAAAAATAGCAACTACGGTCATTGGAGGTCATATCAGGCATAGTAATCTGAGATGGGGGAACCCCATTTCACAACAAAAGACCGGATAGAAGTACACAGTTCGCAAGGGAAACTAACCTCGGACACCGCCCGACCGAGATTTAATAAACCTCCCCTCCCCGCGAGGCATAGCACACAAAACCAGGTAGAAAACCTAATATCGATTCCACAGTTCGTATCGAATACTCCACGCAGCCATTGTTATATCAAACCTCAAATATCACTAGAAATTATGAGTTATTTCATACAAATGCCTAACAATTGTGACGTACTAGGCAAACATAGCCCCTCTTGCTCTACGAGTAAAAAGAAGATACAAAGGACAACTCGTACAACGGACACACACACTCAGATGGACAATAGCAAACGATGCCTTTGGCTATCCCCGCACTACTTACGCTACGTGCGTGACAACACGTTAACACAGAAGTCAAACCCCACCTATAGGGGCACGACTTATCATCCTCTATGCTAATCACTGGGTGCGAGGATAGTAGTACACACAGGATACGGAAAGTTTCTTTATGATGTTTATGCAGCAGCTCAATGGATAGAGTGTAGAACCCGAGTCTCGTCAAACAAGGACCTGGCGACATAGTTGGTTTCACCCGACTCCTCAGCAAGACCGAAGGTCTCTTTTCTTAGGTTTCGAACCTTATTGGTGGCCATACAATCGTGGTACGAATCGAGTGATCGCAGGACCATCAGTAAGCCGCGTTCGGCAGCAGACCAACGCATGAAAGACAGGATAAAGTACAACAGGCATCTACTAAAACAAACGCCTTCCATATTTTAAACAAAAATCAGCTAAGAATGACGATTATTACGATGAGCGGGATGGCCAAAAAGCAGTGTGTTTATTATATAGTAACAATGGAAAACTGTATAAATGGCTGAATCATCACAAGCGTTACAGATTTATCACAAGTATACACCGCCCAGCTCTTTCTCTTGTCGCGCCTCCCGTTTGTGCTCTCATCTCACCATCAACATTAATTTTCGGCCTACAGGCCGAGAATTACCACTGGTTCACTTCTCAATTTGGTGAACCCCAAAGCAATAATTCAAAGGAGAGTCTATGAATGTTTCAACCGCTACCACCTGCATCTTGCTTATCAGCTTATTCGCTTGCGGCGACGACGATGATAGAAGCACTGGTGAAGTCACAGGCGAGACCGGCGACAACACAGTGGCCGACGGCGACGGCGTGCGCGGTGGTGCCCTCTACGATAAGTACTGGGCAGTGACCGAGGACGATGCGCCTACTGCTAATCATCCGTTGTGGGCGAGCCGTCCGGATACGACAACTAACACTCGCAGCGGAAGCGACACTTGGCGCTGCAAAGAATGTCATGGCTGGGACTACAAGGGCGCTGCCGGGGCCTATGCTAGCGGAAGTCATGCGACGGGCATCGCCGGGGTGATGGCCACGACCCTAAGTCCTGCCGAGATCGTCGAAGAGCTCCAGGGCAACCACGGATATGGTGACGTACTCAGCGAGCAAGATCTCGCTGATCTCGCTGTATTCTTAATTGACTATACGATCGACCTTGATGATTACATCAACGCGGATGGAGCCTTCTCCGGTGACTCGAGCGGAGGTGAAACCGCTTATATGGACAACTGTAGTGGTTGTCATGGAGCGGATGGCCTCGAGACAAACGTTCCCGGTGGAACCCCTGGATTCGAGGACTTTCCCGGCCTGATCGCGAACGACAATCCGCAGGAGTTTCTACACAAGGTTCGTTTTGGGCAGCCGGGTACCTTAATGCCTGCGCTAGCGGACCAATTGGCGGACCGGCTGAGCGACCTCGGAGCATTCTCTCAGACACTCCCAACGGGGGCAGAGTAACTAAAGCAGTTGCATCCGGTGCTCGATCTGAAGAGCTATTGGCAGTATAACGCCTCCTCTTTAGATTGTCGCACCTTGCGTTAATGCGGTTTCCTACCCAGTAAATCGTGCTTTTCGGCTTTCCGCTCTGGCGCTATCGGGTCAGGGCCCCTCCACCTTCGAGTTCCTTGGGTTCACCTCCTATTGGGCCGAGTCCGAAAGAGCTAGGTTCAAGACCAAACGAGTGAGTCTAAAACGAGCGATAATAGGGGTTTACGGCTGGTACTACAAAGACCACTTGAATTGATTCTCTAAGAATCAACAAGGGGTCGCACAGCGGGGCATAGCCACGCGTAGAAGCAGAGACTTGGGTTCAACCTAAGGGATTTCTGCTGTGTCAACGGCCACCGCTACCTTATCGCTTAGGGCTCAACAGGCACGCCTGACCTCTACATCAAGAATGACTCCCATGACTTCGCGGTCAGCGGAAATTTTCGTAATTTGGTCCACCTCATAGTAAGAGCAAGACGAGCCTCGTACCAATGGCTCTACAGCCGGAGTAAGAGGCAACACCTGAACTTGAAGAGATGTAGTGATCTATTGCTTCAATACTCCCCCTAGGCCTCAACTAACCATAGCGATCTGGGCCAGCCACGAACTCAATCAGCGGAGGAGTCGGAAAGATTTTGAGTGACGTGCACAACATATCTTTGCCACTAGTTGATAGGAATGCTAAAGACACGTGAGTCCGGAAAAAGCACATCCACAAAATGTATCATAAATATATGGGCAAGCGGATTTAGCTTGGATCTAAATCCCTAGAAGACACAAGATTCAGTTAATTATGAAACCTTGTTGTTGTCAATGCAATAAGATTCACGTATACCTCCTCATTCGGCCTCCGCTAGCATTGCCTCTCCCACTTTCGGAAAAGAGAAGCCATCAGAGCCTAGCAGCCGGTTGATTTGGCCATGTGTGTAGCTATCGAGCCAGGCTTTTCGTGAAACGTTCTGACGACGAAGCGAGCGTACCTAGCGGTACGCGACCGAGGAGAGACTTCTTGTGGTCAGGATGTTTCACGGAAAGACCGGCCGATAGATGCCTGCAGGGCTAGATCAACCGGCTGTTAGCTTAAGATTATTCTAAGCGCACGGATTTGACGTACCCTGTCGTTCGGATATGGAATTTTGTGCACGATCACCCAGTGTCGGTTAAAAGGAAAATTTTTGACAAAGTG
>JAHQVK010000142.1 GCA_019634385.1 Myxococcales bacterium
TATGCTGTTAACAGATATTAACAGCATATTTTCTTCTGCCTTGAACGTACATACAACTACACAGGTTGTTTTCGTCACGGGCTATCATCAGCATCAATTTTATGAGAAATTTGTTTGCCCAAAGTTATAGCCAAGTCTAGATTTAGTATGGACGAGCGCTGAGCCTTCGCATAACAACTAAAAACAGATGAGTGACGTGGTGTGGAACGATACCATCCAGCGGATTCTCTCTGATCAGCTTTTAGATACCTCGTCTCCCAATGAGGAATGGGATAATACTGGACAACGTCTCTTATGGACGCCTACTTCAGATACTGAAGCAGCCCGTAGTTTTCTAAAAGTTAAGAGAGGCTCAGTAGCGACTCATCGTCGCTACTCCCGAGAAATATTTCGGTTTTTTTTGTGGATGCATCACGTCGATACTGTGTCACTTATATCTATTACGCCTACTCATGTTGAAGACTATTTGAAGTTCTGCATATCTCCACCGCCATCGTGGTGTGGAAACCCAGGAGGCTCGACACTGATCACTTCTCCACAATGGCGTCCGTTCAAGGAAAAAAATCAACCATCAGTCAACAGCATCCAAAACACGCTCGCGATTATCAAAAGCTTCTTCGCATATCTCCGCAACGTTGGTTACTTAAACGGTGACCCAACACGTGTCCTTGACGGAAGCTTTCGAGCAGCCGTAATGGCCGCGGCTGCAGCTCGTAGTACTCACACAGAAAGTGCATATTCTTGCAGGCCAGGGAAAGAGCCCGAAGGATTAACTATTACGCAATGGAGATGCCTATGGGAGACGCTTGAGACTCTGCCACGGCATACACCAGCACAAATAATGAAGCAGGAACGAGCTCTCTATGTAATGAGTGTCTTATATTATACAGCCGCTCGTAGTGAAGAAGCGAGAAGCCATACCCAAAAAGCCTTTAGATACGATCCCAATCGCGATTGCTGGACCATAACATTCTACGGTAAAGGCGCAAAAAAACGTGTCCTCCCGGTTCATACGTCTTTGCTGGATGCCGTTCAACGTTTTCGCCAATTCCACGGATTCAGTTCAACCCCTCAACAAGACGCGATACCTCTCTTCCCCAATTATCGGATTTTTAATCACAATCGGTCTACGCTTCGCTCTGCCATGAGTGAACGGGGCGCGGAAGTTTGGATTAAGAGTATCTTTCGCCGGACTCAGGCTAGACTGAAAATGTACTACCCGGAGGAACTACACAAATGTCCCATTCAATTTGAAGACGCTACACTTCATACTATTCGGCATACTCGAGCACGACATATGTTATTCATCGAGGGCGTTGATATACGACTAGTCCAAGCCTTTCTCGGGCACAGCAAAATATTGACAACCCAAGGGTACACAGAGCCTTCAATCGATGAGCTAATTCGAGCCGTTTCCGCATAGTTCGGGCTATTACCGAGGCTTAAGCCATGTATCTGCAAGTCTTTCTAATTTCGTGATCGACTTCTGAATATCTACTGTGTAGGATTTATCTCCATATATTACCCCGGAACCGATAGGCAGCTCTCTATGTGCTCTACCGTTGGTTTCAAGTTGTCCGACAAGACAGTCCAATGCATCTAAAAGACCACTCAATGTCTCTTCAGCAGAGTTATAACTAGAGAGATCTTCAACAGCAATGTGGAGATGAAAAACTTCTGTGCCGGAGGAAATTATGACAGTAGCTGCAAACAGACTCTCATCCAGTATCATGTCCAGTTTATCGCTACTGGGGATCTCCCATCGAGATCTAAGTAATTTAACTATGGTTTCCGTACTCGGGAGCAAACCATCCCTAAAATCCATACCAAATAGCCTTTACAACGTTAGTGTCGATAGTATTTGTGGTAGAACTTGTGCGAATGAGCGTCTGCGCGGTGTGTCTACCGCACGAAGAGCGATACGAGCCCACCACATACCCATATCTTCTTGAGCTTCAATAAAAACCTCATCAAGATGTTTTTTTCCCGAAGCGTTCATAGTTCGATGAATAAGTGCGTTGGAGAGCGTTTCTGCCAAATACTCGCCTCCGGACCGCCACCCATGCACGCTCTTGTTCTCTGTATATAGTTTGTTCCAATTATGTCTCAGGCTCACTGCTTTTGTGTAAGCTTTATTAACCATCGTCTGTATGGTTGGCCGAATTATCGCTCGGAGAACTTCCTGTCTAGCAACTTTGATATCGGGGCCTAAAATTATATATGTCATTTGTTTCACTGTGGCTATATGTACCAAACCGTGCCCATCTAGAGGATTTAGTACTACAATCAAGGATGGTGATGCACGTAGTTCTTCTATCCCCAGTAGACCTGCAAGTTCTTCAAAGTCGTGCTCGAGAGCGCCTTTCAGCAAGCTCATCTTTTTCCTAAATTCGGGCCACAGTGGCGCTAATAGTAAGTTCAATGCCACCTCTTCATTGAACTCCTCTAACACCTTGAGCTTTGCACTTAGCACAGACTGAGACTTTCGATGACGCAACATCAAAACGGACTCCACGTAGCTAGCTATGGACTCCGAATGGGTCTCGAAGACGGTCCGTAGACGAATAATTGTAGGGGCTTTGTTTAGATTTGACAAATCCCTTCGTAGTACTTGTCGAATGGGATCAAATAGTGGCTTTCTCAATGGTGGAGGACTTCGCTGAAGTTCTTCTGAATAACCAACCGCGTTAAGAGCTGCAAACAAGGTGAGTACCGCGGTGTCTGCTGACAAAAGCACCCCTTGTTTCGTAACCAAATTCATGGATGCATCAGAGAAATGTGGTGCCGATGTGCTAGATAGAAACCATGCAGATAGCATAACCCAAGCGGTCATAAATATCTTATATACCAAAGGTTATGGTAACCGAATAGGCCTCTCCCACCAAGCTCCGACTCTGCTTTACGAAGCCCCTTTGCATACAGAGTCCGACTTGAAAGCATTAGAATTCTTATTTATATTAGCCGTCTGGCTTTCTAGCTCAAAACGCTCTTTCAAATATGTTCCGCGGTCGAATGTCTATTCTTACAGACATTCGACCGCTCGTTTTCCGAACAAGTTTCGACATCACCTGTGTATCCGCGAACTTCTTCCTTGTTGCCCGAGTGCTCTTTCTCATTGATTCCTACTGACGAGGTGCTCGTTGTCTCAGATCGAATCCTGATCATAATGGGTGCAAGACGAGTTTTCTGGGGTAGATTTTTTTGGGGCGACGCGCTCTGCTGGAAATACCCATCTGATATCAACATTCCCAGAGCACATAACGCGGTGGAAAATAATAGAGTGCCAGCCAGGTACCCCTGCAGCTTAGGTCGCTCCTTGCTCTCGATCGCAGGTGAGGATATCATCGATGCTAAGGGTACCACCCGAGTGATGCCAGTATTGAGTGGATTATCAAGCAATGAGGCTACAGCCCTCAATTTACCCGGCTTTTCGGCCTCACATATCGACCTACGTGCAGTTATAGAGTCGGTAAAGGGCTCGTTTTGAGCCATCTTGGATGTACTTTTCGTAGCTGTTGGATGTCTCTGGGATGCTCGGTATGCTGCAATCCGACTCGTGTCTTCATCGAAGTGCAGCTCTTCTTCGGCACATTGCGGAGCAAAATGGGCCTTCATGTAGGAAAAAATCTCTGGCCTACCAAGAAAGTCTAGCTTCGACAATAGTCGTGCCAATGCTTCAGCAAGAGCTATGCCGTCGCTAAATCGATGCTTGGGATCTTTAGCTAGGCACTTTGCCAAGATCTTGTCGATGGCCGGTGGGAGCTGAGGTCGGTTCGCCGTGGGAGGCGGTGGCCGAAAACTCTTTACACGCTCAAGCGTTGCCAACGGATCAGTGGTTCGAAAGCAGTTCTTGCCCGTGAGTAACTCATAAAGTAGCGTCCCGAGCGAAAAAACGTCACTTCGCGCATCAATCTTTTCTCCGGTCGTTTGTTCCGGAGACATGTAAGCAAACTTACCCTGAAGTACTCCGGTTTGAGTAGCTGGTGATGAGACCGTGTTGATACGAGCAATACCAAAATCAAGAACTTTGACTGCACCATTGTAACCAATCATTATATTACCTGGACTTACGTCTCGGTGAACAATCTCTAACGGCTGGCCATGATCGTCACATAGTCGGTGTGCGTGCCCAAGCCCCTGAGCTACCGCCCGACCAATCCATAACACCATCGCCGGAGTAAGGGCCTTCTCCCCTTTAAGTAACTGGGATAGATTTCGACCTCGGATATACTCCATCGCAAGAAAACGCGTGTTGTCTGCTTCGCCAAATCTAAAGATGGGAACGACATTGGGGTGATGGAGTAAGGTGCTAATCTGTGCCTCGCGATCAAACAGTACTTGTCGTAAATCATCGTGACCAAGAGCAGTACGCATGATTTTGAGCGCAACCCACCCACCTGTTGACGTTTGTGCTCGAAAAATTTCCGCCATTCCCCCTCGAGCTATTCGGCGAGTGATTAAGTACTCCCCAAAAGGAACAGGTGTTCCATTCTTGGATGGTTCATTCATGGTCGGCAATGTTCTCCTGGCAGGTCGTTTATACGTGTACGCGCCTAAGAACTCATTCGTCCACCCATTGAGCTTCTAAGAATGGCATATTCCCTATCTTTTGTTCCATGTGCAAAGCTACAGCTATGTCCGTCTGTCCGTACTTCTCGTACCGAAGGTGAAAGGAGATATCTTGCTGACAACACATCCCGCGTGCTAGGTCTGGGGAGTACTCGGTGCCTACTACTCGCGGTATCTCCTCCATCAAACCGCTATCGGGAACCGTGTGATAGCAGGTGTCATGAAGGCAGTTCTAGTTGTAGATGATTCGCAGACCATGCGTACCTCCGTTGCCTGGACGTTGCGAGGGACAGATGTTGATCTAATGTTTGCATCAAGCCCTGATGATGCAAGGCACTGCCTCCACCAACGTCGACCGGATATGATACTCATTGATGTCGGACTTGAGCCCGAGGATGGATTAACTTTTTGCTTGTCCGTCAAATCATCACCAGAATGGGCAACCATTCCGGTGATACTCATGCCCAGTGCCTTACAATCATTCAAAAAGGCTCAAGGTGATGCTGTCGGAGCTGATGGATACATCCTCAAACCTTTTGATACTCAATCTTTACTAGATATTGTATCCACTCATCTGAGTATAGCTCAACCTTCAGTGAAGGGGCCTATGACCTACGCAGGACAACTCGCCCGAAGGCGGGCAGCCGCCGAGCATGAGGATCCCGAGACTCCAACTCTTACTTACCCAGAAGACTCGGTGTCTGGTTCCACAGACAAGGCTGAGGACTATGAGAACTCGCCAAACCACAAGTACGCGCCTGCATTCAGTACTCTCGACTCCCATAAGGTTGATGAAATTCCAGTCAACCCTCATCGTAGTAGCCCCCCGGTCTCTACCACCAGTCAGCTGGGGGAACGTATGGCCTCCAGCATTGCTCACAGCGCTTCAGAAACCCTATCCAATCGAGTACCAGTCGAAGGACATCCCATGCCCTCAGAAACGGAAATTCGAGCTATGGCTAAAGACATTATCGAAAATATTGCTTGGGAGGTGGTTCCAGATTTGGCGGAAACTATTATCCGGGAAGAATTGTCACGACTTCTCAACAAAAATAAATAGCCGAAGATCTTCCGACACCCAGTCCCTCCCACATGAGTATCTGCATGTTGGAATAAGCTATTACAGCAATACAGCAAAGCACCCTAGTGTTTACTCTATATCTCACAAGTAATCGCGGAGGCTAACAGCGCGATTAAAGCCGAGCGCAGGTGCTAGAGGTTGCTCAGCCCGACGGTTTATGCCGTGCTGCTGCATTGGATTTTTCATGAGTGGCTCTCTCGTCTAGTTTTGGGTCTAGAGGCTGTTTCGAGAAGACGATTTCGCTAGCTCTTTTCTGAGAGTTTCAAGATCAGGGCGTATGCTTGTTTTTTCGGAAGGCCATGGACCCCAGCCAAGGTTTTTGCTGCCTCACTTGGCTTCATCCCCATCGCAATCAATCGCTGCGCCTCTTGGTGCAACGATACTTCTTGAATTTTGACTGCTTGCCCAGACGCCGGACCCACAACTATAACCACTTCGCCCTTGGTTCCAGATTCAAAGCGTTCAGCTAACTCACTCAACGAACCACGCTCAAAAGTTTCATATTGCTTTGTCAGCTCTCTCGCCACACAAGCCTTTCGACTTGGGCCACATATCCGACCGAGATTTAGCAGAGTATTTGATACTCGATGGGGAGACTCATAGAAGATGAGTGTGAGGACTAACGAGGCTACTGGCCCTATTATCTCACGCTGAGCGTGGAAGCTTCTAGGCAGAAACCCTATGAAAACAAACGGCTGTGACGGAATGCCTGAGCCAACCAAGGCCGACAAGACTGCACTAGCCCCTGGAACCGGTATCACCGTCAAACCTTGTTCTATGGCTTCATCAATCAATGGTCGTCCTGGGTCACTGAGCAAAGGGGTACCCGCATCACTTACCAGAGCCAAGTTCTGCCCTGAAGTCAAAAGCTCTACCAAATGGTATGTTGTGGATTCTGAGCTATGTGCGTGATACGCTTTCATGGACGTTTGTATATTGTATGCTGAGAGCAACTTACGTGTCACTCGAGTATCCTCACAGACAATAAGGTCCACCTCTCGCAAGATTCGCTCAGCCCGATGACTTAAGTCTTCCAAGTGTCCAATTGGTGTAGACACAACATACAAAGATCCGGCGGTCACACCAACTTCTTACTTCCAAGCTTCGGCCCTGCCAAGACCGTAAAGATCTAAATATGACTGGTAGCCAATACCAAGCTATTCTAATAGATCGTTTCGATTGAGAATCGTATCAGAAGGCAACCCACTCACGATATCGGGATAGTCAATGGTGTAGTGGAGACCTCGTGATTCACGTCGTCGAAGAGCGCACCGGACGATCAGCTCAGCAACAGTACAAATATTGCGTAGCTCCAATAGGTCACGCGTGACCAGTGCTTGCCAGTAAAACTCCCTTATCTCTTCTCTTAGTGTGTCAATTCGATTGTATGCTCGAATAAGGCGCCGATTACTACGCACAATACCTACGTAGTTCCACATAAATCGGCGAATCTCATCCCAACATTGGGTAATTACCACCAATTCATCCGAAGGTACCGCCTTCCCCGAGTTCCAACTCCGGACGGTATGCATAGAGCTATGATATGGTTGAGAAATGTACTTCTCAGCTGAACGAGCCGCCCTGTGACCAGTCACAGCTCCTTCTAGTAAACTATTAGAGGCCAGTCGATTAGCACCATGCATTCCCGTACAAGACACTTCACCGGCGACAAACAAGCCGGAAATATCTGTTTCACCATCAATATTGCACCGCACTCCACCACAAACATAATGTGCGGCAGGAACAACAGGAATCGGATCTTTGACCAAATCAAAACCGTAAGCCAGACAAGTCGTATAGATATTAGGAAACCTTGCTTTTAAGAACATAGAATCCAGATGCGTCATATCCAGAAAAACACATTCTTGCCCGGTTCGCTTTAGTTCATTATCAATGGCCCTCGCTACAATGTCCCGGGGCGCGAGTTCACTCATTTCGTGATAATGCCTCATGAATTGGGTACCATCAGCTCGTCGCAGAATGCCCCCCTCCCCTCGTAAAGCCTCAGAAATCAAAAAACTTTTTGCTTTGGGGTGAAACAAGCATGTGGGATGGAATTGAATAAATTCCATGTTGGCCACAGAAGCACCCGCGCGCCAGGCCATTGCCACTCCATCCCCGGTAGCAATATCCGGATTCGATGTATATAGATAAACTTTAGATGCTCCACCCGTAGCCAAAAGAACCGTTTTGGCTAACAGAGTTCTAACTTCTCCACCTTGCTCATCAAACACGTACGCGCCGAGTATTCTATTTACAAGTGGTGGATAGTTTCGAGAGCTAAACTCCACCCCCTCTACTCCCCAAGATGTAATAAGATCAACGGCGCAACAATGTTCATAAATGGTAACATTTTCCTTTGCTCTGAGAGCCTCAAGTAGGCCCCGCATAACCTCAGCTCCTGTGATGTCTCCAGCATGAAGCACCCTGCGATGACTATGCCCACCCTCGCGTCCCAAGTCATACTCGACCTTGGTCGAGTTGTGAGTGTTTGTACCAGTGCGCTGGTCAAAGCGAACTCCGTGTTCAACCAACCGTCGAACAACCTGTGGGCCGTCTTCGACGATCTGCTCTACTACGGACCGTTGGCATAGTCCTGCACCAGCTCGAAGTGTGTCGTGCACATGTGCTGCAAGGGAATCTGTTGGACTAAGGACGGCCGCAATACCTCCCTGAGCATAAGCAGTATTCGCCTCTTCAGCTAAGCGCTTCGTAACCACGCAGATACGGTGGCCTCGTTGAGCTGCTTCCAGAGAGAAAGTCAGAGCGGAGATACCGCTACCAACGACCAGAGCGTCAAAGGCATCATCCATGAGAAGGACAAAGCTAAGCAAAAAAGCAGCGTATGGGTACTTGTAAGCAACATCGGCCCCCTGTTCTTCGGGTTTACAGGGAGGTAGCGTCTCAAAGCAGACCGTTAACCCTACAGCGGTGGATCTGCGATTGTCTTCCACACCCTATACGCTCCCCATCGTCCAATCTCTCGGTATGAAGTGCCCAGAGCATTCTCTATCCAATCGTGAAAAGGCGTTGTCTGATCTCTCGGTTTGGCCTCAAAAAGGACCCGTCCATCATCTGCGTGGTGCAGCACCAATATTCTTGGTTGACGTAGCCTAACAACCTCGAAGGCTAGGCGTTGCCAAGCTTCCGCATACAGAAATGGTGATAGCGCATTATTGACCATGAGGACCGAAGCCCAAGGAAATGGTAATGCCCGCTGAGTCAAATAGTTGATCAGTACCAGTCGACTAGCAGTAAAAACGGCATCAGTGGGCAAAGATTCAGTCCTCACGAGTTTAGCTATTGCTTGAACTTCCGCATGGCTAAGATCCGAATAGTCATGGTCAGGAGTAAAACCTAATGCCCCTGACAAATCAGGCCCAACCCATTCATTGAGCGGTTCTTCTAATAGATCCCTAGCACTTTTGGCTGCAAAGACACACATCCCTAGAGCACACAGGGCAACCATCAATAGATTACGACGTTCCGAAAGTGCCTCAAAAGCCAAAGCTATCCCTACAGCAATTAAGATAATAATAACAGGATATAGTATGCCTAGATGGTAGCCAAATCCCTTGCTCATACCGAAGTATGAGATTAAGCCACAAACGAATAGAGCCAAAAAGACAAGGCCCTCCAGGCCAGCCTCTCGCCGTCGCTCAACCCATGCCACAACGGCCCATACCAATGTCGGGACCATAAAGACTTGACTGTATAGTCCTGAATTTAAAAGGTAATCCCAAGAAAATGAAGACTCTGAATATACCTCCGCGATATAGTGCATCACCTCAATAAACCCACGTAGACCACCAGTAAATAGCCCCCACGCCAAAACGAATCCAGAGATCGCCACGCCAGTAGCAATCGTAGTCCCAGCGACAGTAATTATGAAATACATGGTCGAGCCGGTCTGCTTTTGGGTCAAGAAAGCGACAACAAGCAGTAGTGGTCCAAATACAATTGTCGTTGGACGTATAAAGACTGCCATAACTAGTCCCATAGCCACCAGCGTCGCATATCCTACCCGTCGTCGATGGAGACTGCGAACCAGCCCAAAACTAGCAAAAATGAGAAAGTGACTAGCAACAATATCTCGCTGCCCTGCAAACCACCATCCGGACGCTACGTATGCTGACGGGTACACGAGCCACAGAGCCCAGACCTCCCATCTTGGGGCGACTCCTGGTAGCAGCGTTTGAAGACAGCAGACAGCAGCAACCATGATGAGGACATCGAAAGCATGCCAAGCCCACGGAGTTGGTCCGAATAGGCCTACCGCAAGGTAATGTAGCCACATCGCTCCGGGCCAGTTTATCTCAGTGACGTCTACGTAAAGATAGTCCCCCTCATGTACTCGCCAGCCAATATAGGAGAAAGTCGCTTGGTCAGGATTGAGGGGACTGCAAAGATAAAGCGACACCACTACTGTACACAGAGCCAGAGGAAGAATGAAAAAACTTACTCGACTTCCTAACGTAGAACCTTCCAAAATGTTCGTCGAAATCTGATACATTGCCACCTGATCAGTTCCCGATGTTTTCGCTTCTTACCTTCGAAAAGCCCATCAACAAAAGATACCATGCATACATTTGCATCCGATCTAGTGTGAGCTCATATCGCTCAAATAGCAAGGTTAGGTCACGAAGTCCTCTGGGAGGACTTGACTTTTATCCATCAACGACCAAGGTAAGTATCCAGATGCGCATTCCATCTATGTGGATGAAAAGCTTTTATGGCACTGAGATCAAGTGCTGCCGGTGCACCGGTTAAATCACCTATCAGCATTTCTCCTAGCAAGGGAGCATGTGCAAACCCTCGCGAACCTAACCCCGATAGTAATACCAGCCCATCATCTGCGGCAATAGCTGGACCGGCCAATGGCAAACGATCTGGAGACGTAGTTCGCACTCCAGCCCACATTGCGCAGGGAGGTCTTAGTGCTTGTGCTAACTCAGGAGCTACTCCACTAAGATTTTTCTCTAGTTTATGTTGTGCAGCATTGCAATCACCTGGATCAGCATCATGAGCGTGGGTAGCCCCCAAGACTATGGTAGGCTGTCCGGAGTGATCAACTTCTCCCGGTATTATGTAACTGCCCCACACAATACCTGATGAAAGACTAATTGTCTCGGGGAGCCTATAAGTCCCCAGCCAACCCCCACTATGTCGTATATTTTGTTGCCATGGACCGGGTAGGTCAGCCAGTTGAGCTCCACCAGCCAAGATCGCCGTTGGGGCCGCTGCCAATATTTTTCCCGATCGATCTATGAGTATCCATTGATCACCATCTCGTTGAATACGTGTGACCGTCGCATCTATAATTGTTGCACCTGCTGCCAGAAAGCGAACAATATGTTTGGGTGATAAATACCCCCCAGTAGAGATACTTACTCCACTCATCTCGCTAAAGATTCCCGTAAGAGCTGCCGTTTCGACCGCAGATATCGGCTTGAGCATAGAGCTGAGGCGATCGGCCAAGAGGCGAAGCCTACGCTGCCCCTTAGGTGTCTGAGACAACCGAAGCACCCCATTGCCCCAAAAGCTTGGATGGTTAGCAAACAGTGCGCGGCTGTAGGCAAAAGCCGCCATAGTAGCCCGCACATGGGGTTGATCTTTGATCTCCAAGTAGGGGTTAAGCAGCCCACGTGGTGCCCCAGACGCGCCAGCGGCCAATCCTCCTTCAGCAATAAGAGTCACTGGGCGTTTACGGGCAACGAGAGCGTGTGCTACAGAGGCTGCAGCCACCCCGCCTCCCACAACCAAAATCGGACCATCTCGAGGAGCTAGTCGTAGTGCCGAGCGAGACAATGACGCTTCACCCGTGAATACGGCCTCCAAACGATGACGTTTGGTGCCGTAGCCTGAGACTTTTTGCACGTTGAAGCCGGCGACCTGAAGTCCACGGCGGACAACTCCCGCTGCAGTGTAAGTTGCTACTCTCGCTCCTGCCGCACTCCGTCTAGCAACAAGCTCAAAGACTTGAGGTGACCACATTTCAGGATTCCTTGAGGGGGAAAAACCATCCAAAAACCAGGAATCGGCCCTAAAGTCAGCCTCTGTCAGAGCTGTAGTGACATCCTCGTGAATAATGGTTAACGTTACCCTATAAATATCTAGTCTTCGACGATGTACGCCCTTCCATCTGGGAGGCCAACACCGAACAAGGGCCTCTGCTATATCCCCAGTTGTTGGCCATCTACGTAGAGCGCTCTCGGCCTGTTTTTGGTCGAGTGGTCGGTTCTCGACCGACACTACATGTAGCCAGGCAGAAGAAGGAGCGTACTGCCGCCATAGTTCTACCAACGCTAGGATATTTGTACCGGTTCCGAAGCCTAACTCAGCTACGGTAAACGATCGGCAGTTTGTCCAACGTTCAGGTAAACCGGTCCCCTGTAAAAAGACTCTACGAGCTTCGTCGAGGCCCCCTCCTGCAGAAAAGTAAATATCTCCTACGACCGGTGCTTGTGCAACACCGGAATCCTCATCAAATAGAAAATCCGCTGGGGGGCACTCCAAAGTTGTGGTCACCTGAACCCTCCGTCTATCAGCATTCCATTCCTCAAAGTTGACTTACATACACTATATAATATGTTTGTAAGTTACTTACCGATACAGAATCGACTAAAGATCGTTTCAAGCACATCTTCACTTATGTTTGAACCCATCAGATCATCTAGACCCTGAGATGCTCGCCGGAGCTCTCCGCAAACGATCTCGTGCGGCATGTGATTCTGGATAGCTTGAATAGCATCTCGAGTAGCGTCTCGACTTTGCAGAACATGGACACGATGTCGCTCTCGGGTGAGAAGCACCTCGTTTGTGCTTTCCTCATACAGTTGGTTCCGGAGCTGTGCCTTAAGGTCTTCTATGCCCACACCAGTCACCGCTGAAATCGCCAAGGGTAGTTGTGGTTGATTTTTGTCCGCTTTGGTCTCTACTTCAATGACTACCACATGGTCCGGAATGCTCTTCCTTATGGCCTCATCCTCCAGCTGATTATCTTTAGGACAATCCCGCAAGAAAAGGACACAACTCGCTCGCTTGAGTTCATCGACAACCCGTCCCATGCCAAGAGCCTCTACGGGATCTACATCTGATGCGGTCCGAAGGCCGGCCACATCAACTAGCAGAAAGTGGTAGCCATCAATCTCTAGCTCTACTTCCAACACATCGCGAGTCGTTCCAGGCAGTTCAAAAACCAAAGCCCGTTCCTCTCCATACAAGGTGTTCAATAAAGTGCTTTTTCCCACATTGGGTCGACCTAAGAGAACCACTCGGGCACCCTCACGCTGACGCTGGCCATAGCTTGCACTACTGAGTAGCTGCGTCAGCTGGGCTTCTGCAGCAGACAATTCACGCAGGCCGTGCAAAGTCCTGCTATCACCAAGCAACTCTTCGGGAAAATCTAGCCGAGCTTCCAACTCCGCAAGCACGTTGATGATGACACTACGTAGTGCCTGTACTTGAGTCTGTAAACCCCCTTGAAGATGAATCAGAGCCTGACGAGCCGCTCTCTCGCTCCGAGCTTTGACCAAGTCATGGACAGCCTCCGCAGAACTAAGATCCATTCGACCAGTTAAGTATGCCCTCAAGGTAAACTCTCCGGCTTCCGCTGGACGACATCCTAGAGACTCTAGGGCTGCTAAGACCTGGCCCACAAGGTAAGGATTTCCGTGCAGTGAAAGTTCAAAGCTATCTTCCCCCGTGTAACTCTTAGGACCGGGAAACGCGGTGCACATAGCTTCATCGATCACTTCATGGGACGATTGGGGGTGAACAATTTCTCCTAAGGTCTGAATAAAGAACGACTGTTTCTCTCGGCGGGGCACAAATATTTGTTGCCTGATGGCGTGAGCTTTCGGCCCCGACACCCTAATAATAGCCAGAGCGGACGGTGCGGGTGCAGTAGCCAAAGCTGTAATGGTATCAACGCGGTGAAGGTCAAAGCTTGCCATTCACAAACCAGGGTTCACATCATCCAGCGGATGTCTGCTGGCAACGACAAATGTCGCTTAGTAGCCGGTTGATTCGACTGAGCCCCCCTCCCTTCGAACAGATTTTCCCCTGGAGCGTTCCACCCCGCTTCATCTTTCATCGAATGCATACGCCTTGTGAGGAGAGACGTTCCACGGAAAGCCCGTCATGAACTATAGGCCATTCGACCAATTTAACCCGCACCCCCACCCCAAATGGCCCTCCACCGCTTCACTGGTCTCTTCTTGTAGACCACTAGCTAGGGGGCTTTAACATTGGCGTGGAACTATTACAAAGTATGGACTTGAAGGGAGGCTGGCCGACGGATAGGCACCCGATAAGAGAGGGAACGACAGTTACTGAATATTCTGCCGAACAGGATGCGAATCATAAATCGCGCCCGAATTCAAGGAAAAGAACTAGCTAGTTGAGAATTCTCTAGTCACTATTAGCTTCCTCTGGAGGCGCCTCCAACACAGCTTCTCTTCTCGCTGACGGTAGAAAGCCTTGGGCACTATCCTTCGGCAAGCCTAAATCCCCCACCGTGCTTAAGTGTGGGTCATTTGCTTCGCCATTTTGTTCAGTTATTGTCACTTCAGTGCGTCGATTGCGTTTGCGGCCCTCCAGTGTAGAGTTTGTCGCCACCGGCCTACGCTCCCCCTCCCCTTTTGAGTGAATAAGCCTCTTTGGCACACCTTTGGCTTCAAGAGCCTCAGCGACGGCTATTGCTCGACGCAAAGATAAGTTATCATTGTAGGTCTCTGACCCAACTGCGTCAGTGTGGCCAATCACCCACACCTCAAGATCGGTTCGAGAGACGACGAGATGTGCAATTTCACTCAGCACACTCTCGTATTTAGGTGGCACCTTAACGGAATCAAATCCGAATTGGGCCGGCTCAGCGGAGTATAAAAATATAGTTTTGTTAGCTTCAACCATTGGCGTCTCCGCCTTTTTTGCTTTCGTCTCCGGCTGTGCTAGTATGGGAGGCACGGGTAGTGGCTTAACTACCATTGGTACCGGCGCCGGACGGAACAAGGTATAAGAAAGACCCATGGTCAGCGAATAGTGACTGGTATTACCAGCGTTAGGTCCTCTTCGCCCAGAAATGATGTGCCGACCATCCAGTCTCAGGCCCCATCTCGACTTGGGATAATAGGTCGCCCCAAGCCCCCACTGAATAGCCCCATCAAGATCCTCTCCCGTTTCTCCGCTCACATGTAGAAAACCGCCCCCGAAGAGTATAAACGGGGCTAGTTTTGCTGGCCACCGTAGGACTATTTGTCCCCAGGTGTTAATGAGATTGTTAGCCTCCTTTCGCTGATTCTCGAGAAACGAGTACCCGGACTCAAGTTCAACCCCTGCAAAGCTCAACGGAAAAAATCCTAGCCGCAACCCTAGAGTAGGACTTGGTGCTCGCAACGGCGAATGTATGTGGGCGGTGGAATCGTATAGCTCATGCTTCCCAGACGGGAAAAACAGTCCCCCCCATAGCCCAAGATTCAAGCTCATTGGGCTGGGTCCAACGCTTTCCGGTGGATAGTATCGTACCGTCGCCCCCAGATCCTCGATGGCTTCTCCCGTCCTAGCATCTCCGGCCCCCACTAGGAGCATCCATAGCCCTAGGAACCAGACCCCTTTAAGACATGCCACCACCTTCTCCCTCTGTCGTTGAGTCATACAAAGGACCGCGGACTTAAGGCCTATGACAAAGACCTTAGGTCCATAAAGGACCCTGCGACGGCAAGGTATCATCTGCAATAGCAGTGGCTGACCATATTTTACGTCACCAACCACTGTTTTAGCAGAACACTTAACGGTGCCGCAGATGGTAGAGTTTGACTTCACCGGCTTGTTTTGAAGGGGAGGCACAACCACTCTCTCCGCAAACATTCGGTAGTTAAGATCAGGTATCGACAGTGAATGCTCTCATGGGCTGTTAGTGCATCATTTCCACACGCCTCGAACCCAGTCGCATACTTTGCGCCTCAGTTGTCGAATGGCACCTATGAATAGCAATGACCGTAGCTCTGTCACCAGGTTCCAGAGTCCTAACCAGCAACCGCAGAGTAAACGATTTTTCGTTTCGTATAGTTGATTATCATCCTATTTTCATCATAGTTAGCAAAGATTATGAACTCGTTGGCTTCAACACAGCGGTCTCGACTTCATTCCCTGTTATGGTTTGTAGGCTTATTATCTCCTGCATCTATAATAGGTGCAATCGGTTGCGATGAGCCTATTGCACTAAGAGGCTATGGCGCGCCAGTTTTGGGATATCCAGTCTCAGATTGTGTTCAAGATATACTCGCTATTCACCCCCAAGCGAATTTATGCCTGTATTTGCCTGGCGCCACATATGTTATTGCACCTTCTTCGAATCAGACACCCTGTACAGATAGCATGTGCGATATTCGAAGTTGGCAGTTAATACATGACAGCAGCTACTCTCAATCCCTTGTCGCACCAGAATACAAAATTCCCTTCATATCCGAGGACCTGGCGACTGATAATTTAGATGCCTTTTTAGTATTTAGCTCCGATCCCGAGTGTCATCCTCCTCCATTCATCGTTCAACACCTTAATACCTGTATCCACTCCTTTGAAACAAGACCAGCTGGTCGAGGATGCTTTGCAGCTATGAACCTACCTCTAATTATCGGTGATGATGGTCTTTATATGGATCCTGAACGAACGGAGACCATATCCCTCCATTACTCCCAGATGTTTGGTTTCCATATGCAGAGTACCCGAGGGTATGATGCTATGGACAATATCTGTGCTGCCCAAGATGCTATTCAGTCCGAAGAACAGCTTATCCCAATATCCTGGGAAATGACCGGCAGTGGTGCCGGCTCGCTAAACTTTCCAGATCTCCCTAGCACACCTAGTTGTACTAAGATGCCAAACCAGGTATCCAGCTGCGTACTTAAAGTCTCTCCAGGGACCCAGTTATCGGTTGAGGCCACCCCTAAAGCCCACAACCTTGTTCAGTGGGCGGACGAAAGTCACTGCGAGGAGACTACATGCACCAAAACCATATCTGTTACTGACTTGCCTCTCACGATCCCCGTGGCCTTCCACCCCAAGCTATTGCCCCTCACCGTAAGCATTATCCAAGATAATCCCGGTTCGAACTTGGCCCTAGTCAACGTTGTTCATACTTCCGGCGAGGGAGATACTATCACCGAAGAATGCACTAGCGATGAGCAGCCATGCACTTATATGCTGCCTTACAATACAGAAGTTGCCCTAACCGGTGTCCACAATGCGAAAAGCCACATTGGTCCTCTCCCCGGTGAGCCATGGTTAACAGGTAAACCTGATGGTAGGGAGATCGAATCCTGTTCGGATACCACCTGCCTATTGCTCATGAATACCGGACGTCAAGTTACCGCCAAGTTCTCAGCTGAGGTATACGCCATCAGTATTTTTCCTAGGGAAGGAGCTGAAGTCGCAGCTCTCGGCGGAGAGATCCGACAAATAGATGTAGATGGAAGCGGTGCCAAACCCCTCCGCTGTAGTAACAACCCTTTTCAGAGACCATGTGTTACTTACGCTCGTTTAGGCTCCACCGTCACCCTACTCGCCGATACCTCCCCCCGAACGCCGTCTCGTCGTCTTCTAAGCTGGGGGCTGGTTAATGATTCGGCCCAGAGCGTGTTAGAAGGATGTGAAAACCACCTAACACCAAACAAAGAAGACCGATGTTCATTCACTGTAGTCAACGCAGATGTTGCCTTTCAGCCGGTGTTTGGCTATCGAATTGATATCGAGCGCCATGGTGCAGGCGCAATTCTTGCCGGCAGCACAGTACTCCTCGACGATAGCTGTAACCATAGCACAAATGAGCCTTGCCACGGATACATACCAATGGGAGAAATTTCAAAATTTGAAGCTGTAGCTCCCAAACAGCAAACCTTCGTCGCCTGGAAAACGGATAGTGACACCCTAATTACATCAAAGACAACTAATCCTATCACGCTTAGTCCACTACAGGAGTCAGTAACCATTCGAGCCGAATTTGGCTTTACTCTTGATCTAAATCTCCAACAGACCAGCAATTGTGGGCTCGTTCATATCTACCACAACAACGAATTGGTTCCCGAAGCTTCATGTGAGAATCAGTGTTCTTACCGGTTTGCTGCTGGTACTGAAGTTCGTTTGGAAGGTGCACCGGCAGCAACATCTAGCCCTCATGTCAGCTGGAAAGTACTACTTAATCCCAATGACGATCTCGAACAATGCTTATCAACGCCGGAAAGTTTACCTTCGGACTGTTTCTTGAGTCCTGTTCAGAACACATCGGTCCTGGCTAGTTTCACCCATCCTCTTTATATCGAGCACCATAAGATCAAAAACGGAGTAACCGGCTCTGGTTACACAAATATATACGTTGATGGCAAATTATCAAATTCATGTACTCAGGATCAGTGCTTGAATTACATTCTATGTGGTTCAAAGTTTATGTTGCATGCTTTGCCTGATTCTAACTCCACCTTAGCACCTAACGCTTGGATTGGCTGTCACAGTCCATCAAGAAATCAAAGCTCATGTATTGACTTTGCTGACGAACCTCGGAACTTTTCAGTTGGGTTTGAATGTATGTATAACTTAACAATTAATCAAGCCAACAGATTAGCTATAACCAGTGTATTGGCTGACAGTTGGATGGGGTTAGCCAAAGTATGTAGAGCCACAAGCTGCCGCTACCGCGTGAAATGCTCAGACTCGGCAACTTTACGAGATATCCAGTCTCTGAGTGCTACTCCCACTACCTATTCAAACTCGATTCGTACATGGTGCCGCGGACCAAATGACTGTTTACGTGCTTCATCAATTACTATTCCGGCACAAAAAATCCCTACTGAAAGAGATTATTCTTTATACGACACATATAACGTATCTATAAACAGGAAAGATATATCTCCTCTTGTGCGAGTAGTTTCAAGTCCTGAACCAACGTTTCCCTCGGATTCAATCATTGAATGCAACAGTGTTACCAATACTCCATGCAAAGGCGAATTTTTGGCTGGAGAAAAACTCACACTATCTTTTACGACAACACGGAACTATCACGCCCAAGTGGAATGGATTGGATGCGAGGCTGCAGGTGGTACTAGCACAAATGGTGCCTGTACTATAGACAGCCTATCTAAACACCTAACCCTTTCTCCTCGAACGACGGTGACAATGCAAGAGTCACCACCGACTCCTCACCCTCCGCCTCCTTATCCATCTCCGTGCGGAGATGAACGGCGGTGTCCGGAGGTTCCTTAGTTAGTACCTGCTATAAAATCGGGCGATATTTACAGCAAAGACCTCTTGAACTGATTCTGCAAGAATCAACAAGGGGTCGCGCAGCGGGGGATGGCCCGGCGTAGCAGCAAGAACTTGGGTTCAACTCAAATGATTTCTGCTGTATTACTCGCCCTTGATTCAATATCTTTCATGGCCCCATTAGCCACATAGATCGCTGATGCTTGGCCTTGGAAGAGGCTTCCGGATCCACCTCAAAAGTTATCGTCGGGGGCTTCGTGCCTAGTTCCACTTCTAACCGAACCATACGTCCCCTACGGGCCAACAAAACCTCAACCATCTCTCCTGGAATATAGCGCTTAATCAGTGTTGCTAACCCAGAAAGCGGTACTCGGTAGCCGTCCACCGCAACGATCTCATCACCGGGAGCAATTCCCGCTCTCCATGCTGAGCCTTGCGCTAAGACAGTTTTGACAATTAAGCGGTCTTCTTGGGCCTGGGTTTCTATGCCTAGAGATACATTGTTTCCCTGCTCCGCGCGTTGATCTAGTGGGTCGGTAGGCGTAACTTCAGCAACGACCTTGTGACGCAGACCAAAAACGCGAAAGGGTACTTCATAGGTCAGGCGTTTTGGCTGATTCACGGCATCCCGAAGGAATGAAACGACCTCTTGGCCACCCACTTCAGCAAAAACATCGTAGATTTCGTTATCGGAATATCCGGTATCTTCAGAAAAGCGGCGATATGCAAGACGCATAACGTCGTCCAAACTTTTCTGACCTTTGGTTTGCTCCCGAATCTTGGCGTCGATCACCCACCCCAATAAAGCCCCTTTTAAGTAGTAGCTAACCGTCGTATTCAGCGTTTCAGCATCCGGTCGGTACCATTTGATCCATGTATCAAATGAACTCTGTGCCAGCGATTGAACTTCTTCTCCGGGTGACATAGCCAAGTCGTTGGCCGCGTTCGATAGGATTTTCAAATATCGACTATCGGACATAAGCCCCGCGCGGCAGAGCAATAGATTGTCATAGTAGGCGGTTATGCCCTCTATAAACCACAACGACTGGGTATACGCCTCTCGCTCAAAATCAATGGGCCCCATATTCTGCGGGCGAAGACGTTTACCATTCCACGCATGAAATAACTCATGACTCACCAATCTTAGCCATTCCTGCCAACTAGCAAGCCCTTGAATTCGATGGGGATCCATCATGATCAGGGTGCTGTCTCGATGCTCTAGGCCTCCATTGGCTGAAGCCAAAACACTCAGAAAGTGAAAGTTTTTGTACGGAAAATGGCCCCAGAACTTCGCATGTGCGGCCACCACCTCAGGAACATCCCGCTGGGCTCTCTTGCGCGGGAAGCCATTGAGATCTCCCACATGAGCGAGGTAGTGTGGGATACCTTTTATAGAAAACGCATGCGTATAAGCTCTCCCGATCAGGAGCGGTGCATCAACTAGTTCCTCAAAATTCTTAGCCAGAAACGCTCGCCGCTGCCCCGAAGCCGACAACTTTAGCTCGCTATGTTTGACTTCAACGGGCGCCAAGGCTGTAAAAACATCTGGCCATCGTTGGGGCAACGCTACTTCTAAGAAATGAGGGACATCACTGGCCTCAACATCGGTAAAGACTACCGATGCCGGATTGATCACCGCGTAGTCCCATCCCACAAACGAGGTTCGTACTGATAATTCGCTGGCCTGTACTTGATAGCGAAGATGAATCCTCTTAGCTCCGCGAGTCGCTACTCGCATCCGATTCTTAGTCACCTTCGAAAGGTCTAAGCCCTCTCCATCCTGAGTATATGCGGCCGGAGAAATGATGTTTTTAGCAAACTCTCGAACCAGGTAAGAACCTGGTGCCCATACCGGAATCATGACCGTGAGATGACTCTTGTTTCGCGTTGGGATAACGATGTTTACATCTATCCGTCGTTGCTCCGCCTGGGAGAACGCCAAGTGGATCCGAATCGTAGTATCCGTTAATTCATAGGCCTCAGATTCGGGAAACGGTGGCGGTGGTGGTGGCGGACTTACAATTGCCGGCGAAGTATTACTTGGCTGGTATGAAACATTACAAGCGCTGGTTATATCAGTAACAAAAAGTACGAGCAGCAATGACCACAAAAAACGTATCCGGATCGAGCTACCACTAGTCATCAGGCTGAAGAGATGGATAGATCGAGGGCTGATTCGATTTTCTCGAAAAGGTCTATCCGATCTACAAGATCCTGGATGTAGTCCAATTCGTCGGTGTCGACAATGAGAGTTTCGGATAAAGTATATCGCTCGAACCATTCTTCATATAACTCTTGCAACCGGTGGATATAGGTCTTTGGAATCTGTTGTTCTTCTGGTCTACCACGAAGTCGAATACGTTTGCTTAAGGTCCGCATACCACATTTTAGATAGATCATCAGGCTTGGTGGTCTTAGTTCATCAATAATAGCTTCATACAAACGTCTATAAGTTGCGTAGTCACGTTCGGAGATCTTCCCCTGCCTGTAGAGATTTTCTGCAAAAACTTCTGCATCTTCATAGATAGTTCTGTCTTGGATCACGGCCTCCGAGACCCGACCCAACTGTTGGTGGAGTCGAAACTTAGCCGACAAGAAAAAGAGCTGGGAGTGAAACGCCCATTGCCTCATATCTCCGTAAAAATCTTTAAGATACGGGTTTTCATCGTTAGGCTCAAAATATGGTCTTAGCCCATATTGGTGGCTGAGGAAGTCAACAAGCGTTGATTTACCTACCCCCATGTTCCCCGCTACGGCAATAAACCTCCTCGGACCAAGCGTTCGTCGGCTTGCCATGGCATAAGGACTAGCAGTCAGTTAATCTACCTATCAAGCCCTGCGTGATTTCTGCGGTGGTCCGGCCGACACAAAACTGTCAACATCAGCGATATGCGTCGGCTCCTTGCAGGGCGTTCTTGCGCGAATCGCCACGAAGCTCTTCGAACACTCCTCGGAGATCTCGATGACCTGGCTTCCCACCCGGTGTTGTTGGTGGCCTCTTCGAGAGCCGCAGCCCAGGAATTTTTACGCGGCGGCTGCACCTCTTTGGCAACAGGGGTCCACCGCCTTGGTCTATGGGGGTTAATATTGGACTTGGCTACTCCGTCTCTCGCTCAAGAGGGGCGCATGCCAATGTCTCCCCTGGCAGAGGCCGCACTTGCGGCTCGGGTCTTGGCCACTAAACAAGCCCAGCTACGATATCTAACGCCGGTACTGACCGCGCCACGGATCCCATCAAGCCTTGCTCGGACACTCGATGATCTTCGACGGGCTGGGGTCTCGGACGACGAGCTCCGAAGCCTCGGACCTCTTGGTGAAGATCTCGCTGAGCTCGCTAAAGGTCATCGTGATCTCCTGGATCAGCGGCTCCTTGCAGACGCCACCCTGATCATGGCGCATGCGGCAAAGCCTATGATCCAACGGTATGAAAACTGGCCCCTATATCTTTTGGACGTACTTCCCAAGGACCCAGCTGAAGCCCGCGTGCTCAGTAATCTGGTTCAGTGCGCCGCCTCAGTTGTCGCGACAACTCCGGTAGACCATCCACACCTATCCCTTCTGCAAAGCGCTCTAGGCGTTGATGCCGAGTTAATTAGCGAACCAGAACCAAAGACCCGCTTGGAACTGGTGCAGACCCACATTTTCCGAGATTCATTCACCTTCAAACAGCCACAAGACACCAACGATGACTCTATTGTCTTCTTCTCCGCCCCAGGTGAAGCACCAGAGACCGTCAACATCGCTCGTCACATTTTGCGTACTGCCGAACAAGGTACACCCTTTGACCGCATGGCCGTATTCCTTCGAGATCCCAAACGTTACCAGCGCCACCTTGAAGACGCTTTCACTCGAGCTGAAATACCGGTGTTTTTTACCCGCACCTCCCGGCGCCCAGACCCGACGGGAAGAGCACTCCTGGCTCTCCTCGCTTGTGCAGATGAGGGTCTATCTGCAGAACGTTTTGCGGAGTACCTATCCTTTGGCGAAGTGCCGCACCCGGATCCACGTACTGGAGCTCCACCTACAAAAAAAGTACCGTGGGTCGAGGCTCGAAATCCGCAACAGCTTACTTTTGTTAGCCTTGAGACGAACCGGGAGGATCCTGCTCCTCAAGAACGTCTGACTGAACAGCCCACTGAACAGCCGGTGATAGATGGACGGTTGGCGGCACCCGAGCGATGGGAACTCCTCCTTGTCGAAGCATCCGTTGTCGGTGGCTTTGATCGGTGGGCCCGAAGGCTCGGAGGTCTCGAAGCAGAGCTGCAAAACAAACAACGTATACTCGAAGCAGAGCATCCCCACCAAGCCGCCAAAATTCGTAAAGATCTCGGCGCACTTCATCACCTTCGTCGCTTTGCTCTGCCTCTCATTAAACAACTGGCGGAACTGCCTACTTCCGCCACCTGGCGAACCTGGGTAGATGTACTGGAAAAACTTAGCACCCAAGCTCTTCGTACACCAGAGAGAGTCCTGAGAGCCCTCGCAGAGCTCCGGGGATTAGATAGCATAGCAGGGGTCGATCTCGATGAAGTGCAAAGGGTCCTGCGAGACCGCCTGGCCTATCTTCAAGACGCTCCGGAAGAAGATCAACCTTACGGCCGGGTATGGGTTGGTCACATTGATGAGGCTACCGGACGGAGTTTCGAAACTGTTTACCTACCAGGTCTAGCTGAAGGCATGTTTCCCCGATCTGGTTACGAGGACCCTCTACTCCACGATGGTCTCCGCAGTCAGTTAGCTCCACACTTGGTTCGTCGATCGATCGCGTCCAGGGAGGAGAGGGCTCGCCTCCATCAAGCCCTTGGTGCAGCTGAACAAACCTTGATTGTATCTTACCCTCGTATCGATCAGGAAAAAGGGCGACCAAGAGTACCCTCTTTTTACGCGATAGATATTCTCCGAGCGGCAGATGGGCGTCTGCCCTCCTTGGATGAACTTGAATCATCAGCCCAATCGGAAGCAACCACGAGGGTGGGTTGGCCAGCCCCGGAGGATCCCCAACAAGCGATCGACATCGCGGAGTATGACCTAGCAATTCTCGCGGAACAGCTGCGCGTCGATGATACTCCCGAACAAGGATCGGGTCGATATCTTGTCGCGAATGGGGCGAGCGACAAAACTTCGAAAACCTCCTTAAACCCACATTTAGTCCGATCTCTATATGCTCGTGCCGCTCGATGGCGAAGTAGTTTTGGTCCCCATGATGGTTGGGTACGCGCACCCAACGGCTCTCTACCGGTGGATCCCCTACTAAAAGGCCAACGCTTGACCGAACGGGCGTTTTCCGCCAGCGCACTTCAACACTACGCGGCCTGTCCCTACCGCTTCTACCTCAGCGCAATCCTACGACTACGTCCTAGAGAGAAGCTTATCCGGCTGGAGCAGATGGATCCACTGGTCCGAGGCAATCTCGCTCATGCTGTACTCTTTACCTGGTTCGAGCTAATCAAGAAAGCAAACTTGGTTCCTTGGACAAAAGATACAATCCCACTGCTTATGAAGCATCTCGCGCAAGCGGTTGCAACCGTATCGCAAGACTATCGGGAGCAACTAGCGCCCGCCATCGAAACGGTGTGGGACCGAGAGGTTGAAGAACTTCACCGGGATCTTCGAACCTATCTACAGCAAGAAACCCAGGACCTATCGGGGTTCTTCCCCGCACACGCCGAACTGGCTTTCGGGCTTCGCCCAGAATCGACCGAGCGCGACGTTCACAGCTCATCGGAACCGATCACCTTGGCCCCTGGTTTTAAGATACGAGGGGCCATCGATCTCGTTGAGTACAATGACGATGGTCGCCTGCGGATTACCGACTACAAAACCGGACGGTTGCCATCGGCCCAAGAATCACAAGGTATTGCTGGTGGACAAACGCTGCAACCCACCATGTACGCGGAAGCAGCGGCGAAACTCCTCAACGCGGAGGTAGAAAGCTCTCGACTAGCGTTCTGTACTAACCGTGGGCGTTTTCGGTCGATCTACTACCAAGTGGGCCCCAGTGGCCAAGCGGCCCTCTACCAAGCCTTACAAACTATTGATACCGCTGTAACGGATGAGTTTCTGCCTGCAGCTCCCAAACCAGGCGCGTGTACACATTGCGACTACCGAGCAGTGTGTGGGACAACCGAAGAGGAGCGTATCACTCGAAAAGATCCGACCCCCCTTTCCCAACTCCGCGCACTGCGTGAGACTCGGTAGGTCCATATGAAGGCTAGCATGCATCCCAGAGAAGCCATTCGCTCTGATCTCCACTGCAGCTATATTGTTGAGGCCGCCGCCGGTACCGGTAAAACCTATGAACTGGTGCAACGGAGCATTGCTCTTTTGGCCGAGGGCGCAGGGACGATCGACCGTTTGGCGGTGATTACTTTTACGGAAAAAGCGGCGGGTGAGCTCAAGATCCGTCTGCGTACTGAACTCGAGCTCACCCGACAAGCCTCAGTCGGAGACACAAAGATTCGGCTAGAAACGGCTATCACTCGGCTCGAAGAGGCAACTATTGATACCATCCACGGATTCTGTCGGGAGATTTTGAGTATCTATCCCATCGAAGCGGGCATTGACCCTGCTTTTGAAGTAGAAGCTGAAGGAGTACGATTTGCCCAAAAGACGTTTCGGGCGTGGTTCGCCCGTCAGCTTGACGATCCTCCTCCGGGACTAGAACGTTTCCTTAGCAGGGGTCGCATCCGCGCCCGCGACCGTACTCCGAGTTCAGAGCTGGAGCAGGCAGTTGGCCAGTTAGTAATGACTAGGCATCTGCCCGCACCCTGGCCACGGCCCTCCTTTGAGCTAGAAGCTCAGTGCCACGATCTCGGTCGCCAAATTCAGGCGTTGGCTCAACTGCTGCGCACCGGCGCTCCTGAGGACCCCATGCGCCTGACCTTCGCGCCACTGGATGAGATGGCCCGTTGGCTCGAACATCAAACATCTCCACCATCTGAGCAAGAAGCCCAGCTGGTCATGCTCCAGCGTGCCATGACCGGCATCTACAGTGGGCGCAAGGGGCATCGTGGTTCAAGTAAGATGGGTTATGGACCGTTCTCGGACACGGTTGATCGACCCACCATAATCGCGGCTGGTAAACAACTAGAGCAGGCACTAAAGACCTTTGTTGAACTAGCCGACCAGGATCTAGCGGCAGAGCTTCGAGAAGAACTGCGAGAAGTAGAAGACGCTTATTTGGTACGAATTCGTCGATTTGGTAGTTTAGACTTCCAGGATTTGCTGGTTTTGACTCGAAACCTGATCCGCGATCGCCCCGACCTTCGGCGTCACCTCCAGCAGAGATACCAACACCTATTGGTGGATGAGTTTCAAGATACTGATCCAATTCAGGCGGAGATTATTCTTCTGCTCTCATCTCAAAACCCTGATGAAAAAGACTATCTCAGTGTCTCTCCTGCTCCGGGCAAACTTACTCTTGTTGGCGACCCCAAACAGTCCATCTATGGGTTCCGCGGCGCAGACCTTAGCTTATACCGCAAAGTCCGCGACGCTCTCAGCCGTCAAGGTGTTCGAACCGTGGTATTAGATACAAGCCATCGCAGTATTCAACCCCTTCAGCAATTTATCAATGCCGCATTTACAGAGCCCTTTTCTGCCGACCCAAGTGGTCCAGGTTACGTAGCTCTCACTGGTGGACCCGACCCTATTGCCGGGCAACCAAGCACCATCGCCCTTCCTGTACCATTATCTATCGGCCCTTTGGACACCGTTTGGGCGTCAACCGTTGATGCTCTCATACCCGAGACCGTGGCCGGATTTATCGATTGGCTCCTGCGTAAGAGCAGCTACCAAGTGCGAGGTGCCGATGGTCTTCGCCCGATGGTTGCTTCTGACATATGTTTACTCTTTCGCTCGATTCAGCGAGCTGGTGAACTTCTCACCCAACCCTTTGAGGCCCGCTTGCAAGCCCGTCGTATAGATACAGTGCTGGTAGGAGCCAGAGCCCTTCATGGCCGCGACGAAATTGAAACGCTACTTACGGTTCTTGAAGCCATAGAATGGCCAAACGATGAACTATCCGTCTACGGAGCTCTCCGTGGTCCTTTTTTCTCCTTTTTAGACGAAGATCTCTTCCGTTGGCGCACGGTATTTGGCCCACTTCATCCGTTCCGAATGGTCAACGAGACGCTTGAGGATCGTTTTCAGGCGATAGATGACGCTCTACTCCTTCTTAGGGAGTTAGCCCGACAGCGTAACCGTCAACCATTTGCTGAAACGATACAAGAGCTTCTTAAACGCACCCGTTCACATATCAGACTCGGGCTTCAACCGGGTGGTGCTAGGGTCCTCGCTCACATCGAACGAGTCGTTGATCTTGCCCGCCGCTTCGAGGATCGGCTCGGATTTAGCTTTCGAGCTTTTGTTCAATATCTCCGAGCTGAGGCTGACGAGCCTCGCACACACGAAGGGGTTGTTAATGAATCAGGAGTACCGGGGATACGAATGATGACCGTTCACAAAGCCAAGGGGCTCGAATTTCCAGTGGTTATCCTCGCCGATCCAATGGTGAGTATCCGGTCTACGGCCAGTCAATATACCAATATATCTAACGGTTTGAACGTCTTTCGTCTCGCGGGACTGGCTCCGAAATCTCTCGTTGATCACCGAAAAGAGGCGGTTCAGCGAGAGCAGGCTGAGAGTCTTCGCCTTGCCTACGTCGCCTGCACCCGAGCGCGAGACATGCTGGTGGTTCCGTGCAGTGGAACCAGTATCCCGGCACTTGAACAACGTAGCTGGCTTCGACCCGTACTGACTAAGCTTCGTCCGCCTCGCGATGAAGAGCGAAACGGCGAAGACGCGGAGGGAGTCCCTGATTTCGGTGAACACTCGCTTGTCCCTCGTCCGGACCATACACCACCAAATGTGCGACCGGGTCGGCACCGCTTTGGTAATCCGGGGATCGACGTCGTGTGGTGGGACCCCAACGTGCTCCCCGTGGCGCCGGCTCCGACTTATGGTCTGCAATACGAGCAATTCTTAGCGGATGGTCCAAAAGCTCAACAATCGCTGGATGCTTATAGAACCTGGTCGAACCGACTCGACGAGGCACGAGCGGGGGCACAAGAGCAATCCATTGTTCTTGAAGACCTACGTATTCCCCCTATTATCCAGACCGGTCCAACAATAGCTCCCCTCCGCTCCGTTCTTCCTGACAGCGCACCCGCCAAAGGACCTAGGTATCACCAGCTGGTCCATCGCCTGCTTCAACAAATCTCCTTAAAGAACTCTCCTGAGGAGGTGGATGCATTAGCCCACTTTCATGCCCGTACCCTGGCAGCGAATGAAGTCGAGACCAGCCGAGCCATTCAAGCGATCAAGGCCTTTCTTGCCGATGACGTGGTCGAGCGAGCCCGGACCGCCAGCATTTGCCATCGTAACTATCCGATACTGGGGTTGTCAGAAGTGGGTACAGTGCTCGACACCTCCGTCCAGCTCCTCTTTAGAGAAGACCACACCGTTGGAGGATGGATTGTAGCTGATTGCACTACATCCGAGCTGCCCGAAGCTCAACTTCGTGCAAAAATGCAGCATGTGCTCCAAGTTTTATCCAATCAACATCACACCATTCGTGCTGGCATTCTTCTATGCTTATAGCGACCTCCATTGTGCCTCATGGTGTTGAACCACTGTATACTATTTCCGAGCCTGAACATGGTAGTTGGCAAGGGAAAGCTAAAGGCGGCTATATTGCGTCATGTAGAAACCCATCGATTCTCGTGTGAATATCAGCCCCTTATTTGCATCAGCGATGGCGAAATTACCGGTTATGAGGCACTCTCACGGTTTCAACTGGATGGGGACATGGTTCCACCTTCCATCGTTTTTGCCACTCTCCAGGCAGATCCGACCCTCTTCTTTATGTTGGAAGCGAGAAGTAAAGCCTTCCAGATTCAGCATCGTCCCTCAAATAGTCAGTTATTTGTCAACTTAGACCCCCATGTATGTGAGGAGCCATGGCAAGTGGATCACTGGGCCGCAACGTTCGCCCACCATCCCCAACTAGTGGTTGAAGTTCTTGAGCGAACCACGGCCAAGAATCTCCTCGCCATCACTCGACTAGTAGAAAGACTGCGTAAGGCAGGCGTTCGCTTGGCTCTAGATGATGTCGGAGGAACACACAATTTGTTCTCATTTGACCTCCTAGAGCAAATCCAAGTGCTCAAGTTGGACGGAGGTTGGTTTAAGCGCCTGGAAGAGCCGGGTTACCATCAGCTTTTGGAAGGATTATTGGCTTTTACCCGTGAAAGATGCATCCAGTCCGTCATGGAGGGGGTGGAAACCAATGAGCATCTCGAAATCGCTCAATCACTAGGGGTTGAGTTGGTGCAGGGCTATCTCTTTCGCGAGCAATTTAGAGAGGTGGAAGGTCCAGCACCCAAACTACCGATCCCTCCGATGGACGGCCCCACTGAACTATGACTAGGGCACCCATCTTCTGATCGAGCCTTGACCAATACTGACCAAAAATTGACTCAGAAATCCCCCAGAGGCAGGCATTCACGCGCTACACCTACCACATGCGTGCGCTCATAAGTTGGCTTCGGTTGTCTATCGGCTTCGTGTATTGCGCAGGAGTAGTCGGGGTAATGATGATCGGGTGCCTAGCGCTTCTACCCTTTGGCCGCACAGCGCGCATTCATTTGACGAATCGGCTGGGGAAGGTCCTAGGCCGCGGAATTTTAGCAATCTCGGGATCTAAAGTCACTGTACACGGGGAAGCTTATGCTCGGATGGGTTGTCCAGTCATCTTCGCCAATAACCACACATCAAATCTAGATGCTTTTTTGACGATATGGCTGATGCCACTAGGCACCGTGGGCCTCGCCAAAAAACAGATCATCTACTACCCGCTCTACGGACAGGCTTGGCTTCTCTCTGGACACCCTACCGTTGATCGTTCCCATCCACAGCGCGCCCGCCAATCGATGACTGCCTTGGGGGCGCTTGTCCATCGCCACAATTTGTCAGTATGTATGCTTCCGGAAGGTACACGCTCGAGGAGCGGACGATTGCAACCCTTTAAGAAAGGCATCGCTCACCTGGCCATCCAAACTGGATTGCCCATTGTTCCTATGGTGACGATCGGAGCACACGGCGCATGGAATCGTGGTCAGTGGACCCTCCAAACTCGAGATATTCATGTGCACTTTCTACCTCCCATAGACACGAACAATTGGTCGGTAGAGACTCTTGATCAGCACTTGGATGAACTACAGCGCCAGTTTGTTGTTCATCTCCCTCCAGACATGCGCCCTATAGATGGTAGTCCACGTCCCCAAGCCGCCTGACACCAACTCACAACAAGAAAGCTCGTCTGTGCTTGAGTGGGGCTTTCTCTTGCTCAGCCAACCGTGTGGGCAAGCCCCCTCGGTCATGGGTATTGAGCTGTCCACAACGCCGCCTGATTGATTATTGCGGAAGCAGTCAAGCCTCTAATGAATCCAAGTACCCTTCTCAGCCTAGGTCTACGAGGATGGTCAGCACACTGCCAACTTTGCTATCCTTAAGCAAAGGCTCACCGACTATCTTCAACACTGTCGGAGCTTATCACCTATGCATTGCCCTGCTCTCGCCATTCGCCACCTTTCACAGGCGCGTTCTTTGTTTCTGCTCCCATGGATCATCATCATGATATTCGGCTGGTCATGTGGAGATACCCCACGTCTCGTCACTGGCCCTCGTGGCGCGATAGATGTAAAGCCCAAAGTTCTCAATCTAGGACGGGTGTTCACCAATCAAGATGCGGTAGGTGTGGTCTCTATCCAATCCGTGGGAGAAAAGCCGATCGGGTATCGAGCCCAATTCACCGCTCCAGCGGAAGGATTTGAGCTGTATGGGGCGGAAGGCACCCTAGACACCCAAGAAGAGCGAGAACTAGTTATCCGCTACGAATCACAGCGCTCTGGGATAGCTCGCACCCGACTGATGTTTATCCCTGACAATTCGGCGGCGGCAGCCATCGAACTGGAGCTCATTGCTGAGACCACCGCGACCCCCGACTGCGAGGATGGAAGCGGTTGTACAGAGGACCGATTCGATCCCACTTTGCAACGATGTATCCACGAAGCTCGTCCATTTCTTTGTAACGACTTTAACGCGTGTACTGAAGAGGATCAGTGCGCCGACGGTATTTGCCTCGGTGTCAGTCGGAACTGTGATGACAACAATGTCTGCACCGACGATTTATGTAACTCCCGAGAAGGTTGTGTCCACACTCTGCGCGCCGACTGCGACGATGCTAACCCGTGCACCATTGACAGTTGTGACCCTCAGGAAGGCTGTAAACATTCTCAAGCTCCAGCTCTCAGCCCATGCGTCATCGAGGGTGTTGAACAATGCGTGGCCGCTGCATTCTGCAATGAACGAGGTATCTGTATCCTCGCTGATAACCTGCCACTAGACGGTACTTCTTGCGACGATGGTGATGCTTGTACCGAGGAGGATACGTGTAATGATGGTCAATGCGGTAACCCATCACCCGTCGGTAATATGCAGTTTGCCACCAACGTTGGAACCTTGGCACCGGGTGCGGAAGAAAACCCCCTGATTGGAACAGACGGCTCGATCTATATTGGGATCGTCGATGGAGTTCAAGCAGTTGCGCCCTGTGGTACGCCTACCTGGACCGCAGAAGTTGGAACACCCACCTTTGCAGGAGCGGTCTTGCTTCCTGACCGGCTCTCAGTACCCGTGGACACCCAAATCATCGATATTGCGCTCGATGACGGGCGGACATTGAAAACCCATAACATCGAAAATGCTCTACCCGTGCTCCCCATAGATATAACGGCTACCAGTAGGGTGATAGATATGGCGGCTCGCACTTCGGGAGGATTGGTCATTAGCGTTGAACGTCGTCAGGAAGGTAATGACGAAATCGAGGGCTTCCTTCTTGAACTGGATGGTCCGCACGAGGTCCTAACTATCCTCAGTCGCTGGTCTAACCAGACCGTGTCGCGCTTAGTCATCGACGAGGATGAATCGGTGGTCTTTGTACTCAGTGAAGGCATCGCCGGGCGAGAGCTTCTCACCCAACATCAACTTGTTCGATTAGGTATTGATGGGGTGGTAAGTGGTTCTTGGTCCACCGGTCAACTGGTGGCGGCGCAGAATGATATAGCCCTAGGTGCTGCAGGAGAAGTGCTCTGGACTATCGGCCTTACCCGAGTACAGCGACGCGGTACTTTGAGTGTGCTTGCTCCGCCCTCACCAACTCTGGAGCTACGAGCCACCGGCTCACCCATTGTATTTGGACCATGGGTGATTACTCAAGAGACCAATGCTCAGGCTTCTGGCGGAAGGTTGATCGCTCGGACTTTTGATGGCAATGAGGCCTTCTCCATTCCTGTGGATGCAATAGCTCCCACAACAAGTCCGGTCGTCGACCAGAGAGGTAATATCTTTGTATTGGATGCAACGGGTACAGTACGGGCATATGACTCAGCTGGTGCACCATTGTTTGCCACCCCTCTTGAGCCTCAACCCTCTTCAGTGGAAAGAGTCACGCTAACCATGACCCCCCTTCAGCTCCTTGTAGTTGCCGTAGATGAGACTGTCTATGGGTTAAAAGGAGTTGCTGAGCTCGCGGATAGTCCGTGGCCCAAACACCGAAGAGATCTTTTTGGTACCGGGCATAGATAGGAAATATATGCGAAGCTTTCGAGTGATCCTCTGGACCGCAATCTTCGGCCTAAGTTTAGCGGTTAAGTGGGGATGTCAGCCCTTGCCTCATCTTACACGTATCTCTGGTGATCTCGAGGTAGAACCAACAGTCATCGATCTGGGCCCGATCATTCAACAGGCAACGAAGTTTACCACTGTCACTCTCCGTAACCGGGGATTGAGGTCCATTGTGATTAGCAGCGTGACGCTCAGAGCCCCTACAGTCAGCGACGAGGCCCTGGACATTGAGTTCTCCTCAGATATCCCTGACACCATCTCTCCGGGTGACGAGCAAGAGGTCCAGATAAAGATACATCCGGCTGAAACTCCTCTCGGCCCTCATCAACGAACTCTGATAATTCAGTCGGCCGACACCACGCCCCCCAGTATTTCCGTGCCCATCCAATTTGAGGTTACAACGTGTAATGATAACAACACCTGTACTCAAGACCGTTACGACCCCGAAGCTCAAGCGTGTACCCATGAGTTTGAAGATGGAATCTCGTGCCAGCCCGCCGACCGCTGCATTGTTGATGCAATATGTAACCAGGGCGTATGCTTAGGTCGTCCAAAAGATTGTAATGACAACGATAAATGCACCCAAGATCTATGTAATCAGGTAGATGGGGCGTGCCGCTACGAAGATTCACTCGGTGACTGTGACGACGGCAGGGTATGTACAAATGATCAGTGCATAGCCAATACGTGTGTTTATAGTAATCTTCCCCTCAACACGCCTTGTGATGACGAAAACAGCTGTACAACGGACGACCGTTGCGTCGGAGAGCTTTGCCTAGGAAGCTCTATATTGGAAGATAATGTTATCTGTGATGATAACAATTCCTGTACCGAAAATGACCGTTGTGTTGACGGTCAGTGTGTTGGTGCAAACCAGATTGCGGAAGCTAAGGTTGGCGACATCGTTTTTACCTTTCCTCTTCCCACTTGGACCCAAGCATTCTTGCATCGCCGGGAAGTTAGCTTAGGAAACTCTGGGACCTTCTATGGTCTATACCATCGAACACTCGATAACTCTGCTGGTCTTGAGCATATTATCGTCACTATGGCCCAATGCGGTACTCCAGGCTATAGTTTTACCTACACGCCCCCGGACAACAACGTCCAGGTCAGTTTTGTCCGACGCGCTATCCAGCTAACAGAAGCAGATATACTCCGACTGGTGGTGGGTGTTCGTCAGCTCCCGGAAGACGGATATTTACCTCACACAACAACCTATCTGTTGGATGAAAGCGGTGCGGTTGTTGCTTCTCCCGTGATTCAGCAGCTAGGTGGGGAAACCGGTCGTGCCTTGCTGCCGGACGGCTCGCAAGTTTATGGAATCATTTTTCCTCTCACAGATACTCCCCCTAGTCCCGAGCAACCTAGTCAGCAAAATCTTATTATCATCCGCGAGGACCTCAATGGATCCATATTATGGCGCCACGATCGAGCTGCAGGTCCATGGGCCGAGTTCTTAGGTGTGGCTGGTCCACGGGTGCTTTTTTGGGCAAATGGCCGCTTTGGTGCATTAGATTTCAACACCGGTAGTCCAGCATGGACGCGCCCCACGGAATTTACCTCCGACGAGATGGCCCTATCAACGGCTCTCAATTTGGGGGTCATACGCACCAGACCCTCTAATCTGACTATGGGTAACCGGGGGCAGCTTATTGGGGTCGAAATCTTGGAGGGGAACGAAGTCTTCCAATTCCCTGGAAACCCGGATAACCTTTATTTTCCTCGCACCGAGCCAGTGATCTCAGCCGATGGTACCATCGGCGTGATGATGCAGCGAAACCGCCTAATAGATCGCCCCGAGCGTCTGGAGTGGGTGGAGCTTACCGAGCAGGGCCAGGTAATAAATGTTACGCCTCTACCATACGTATTTCCGGAAGAACTGGGATTTATTAGTACCCGGCATGAAGATGCAGATGACCCATTTCCGACTGTAGCTGATGACCTGACCGTGTATGTTGGGTACGGCAATCATTTTTATGCCATTCGCCCGCGAGGGGGAGGTATCGCGTGGATGATCGAGTCTACACTATCGGAAAATGCATTTACTGGCGCCGTACCTCTACTTCGTGATGACGGTATCCTTCTGCTTAATGAGGCCAGTCAGCAGATAATCGGCATCAAAACAAACGGAGGTAAAATGAGCGAGGATGGCTGGGCTAGCTTTAGGCACGATGGGCGTCGTACAAACTACACGCCTTAGCTTCGGCGTACTCCTTACGCCTAAAAAGCCGTTGGTCTCGGCCTCAGGGCGTTTTCGAAACAAAAGTGCCAGCTATTTCATCAAGCCATGATGACCTCTTTTCCTAGTCTGAGAACGTCTAAGCAGCGCACCAGGCTCCTGGTGTTAAAAGTAAGCTCCCGGTGACCGTGTAGCTATAGGACCGGGCCTCCCAGAGCCTTGAGAGTTCGTACTATTCAGCCTTGAGCTCCTCCTAAACTTCTTCAAGGTTCAATAAGTTCTCTAGCTCGCAGCTTAATAGTATTCCTGTCGGAACGGCTCGACCGTCTCACCGAGGTCTTCGTATACAGGAGACAAAACTATAGTCGTAACCGCTTTGGCAGTTTAACAGCTCTTGCGGTGATAGCCCGGTATCCTGCTACCCAGTCGTGCATGAAACGAAGTCAGTACAATATGACCGGCGGATATCGCCTACTGACCATAAAAGCAATCGAGCTCAGATTGCCGGTGCTATCTTGATCCTACTGCGGTTCGGCTGATAATAAACAATGGTTGGTCAGTAATGGCTTACAATACGAACGTTATTATCGCATTGTAAGTTGAATGAACGCGCATGTTGTCCTAAGAGGCCGGGACCTCCGAACGCTCGATACCACTTATGCTGCCCATCCCGGCGCCGAAGGCCGGCTCTACATCGAGCTCACGGACGAGGGTGTACGAACCATGGCCACCGATAGTCGTCGACTGGCTTCAGCGTTTGTTTCACGAGAGGTCAGCACGCCTGTGCGTGGACGTATCCTTGCTGTACCTGGTTTCCAGAGTGCTCTACGTACGTTAGGGGCTGTCTCAGAACTCCACATGGTCATTTGTAAAGGAGGAGCCGTCATCTTTGAGGCTGATAATAGACTCATTGTTGAACCCACTCAGGAATTGGGAGGGCGTCCTCGGTTTCTCCAGCGCACTCGTCCTCACACCCAAGTGACGGTGAACAAGAAAGCTCTTCTAGACCAGATTAAGTTTCAAGATAGCTCCGACGAAATATCCATCGAACTCGAGTCTTCGGGTATGTATGTGGGAGAGGATGGATTCATTGAGGCGGCCGACTTCGACGGTGATGAGCGTACTATTGTACTGCCTCGAATCCAACTCGAAGAAGCACTAGGAAAAATACCTGGTCGAAAGATTGTTTTAGATGCCCCTAAAGGGCAGGAGCCGGTCACCGTAACTGACGCACGGAACATAGATACTTATGCTATCTTGAGACAGACTCGGCCTAGAACCCGGCGCCGGTAGTCGATGCTAGCAAGCATTATCTGCTCGGTGTTATCCTGAGGTGTCTGGGTATCCATTGCTCGCAACCGAGGTACCTTGCCATTTTCAGCTATAGACCCTTTGCAAGGCCCTATAGAATTGGTTTCAGTTCTACGTATTCCGAGTAGAGGGGGGAAAAGTGCTCTCGGTGGAGGGCTATGAAGGCGTGCATTCAGGCGACCATGGCAAAGTATCTATGAAAACCGCCCCAGCTCCGCCCTTCATATTGGTCGAGTCCGAAATGTTCCTCCGGCACAGAAAATATTGAGCAAATCTCAGATCTTGAGTCAAGAAAAGAGCAATCAGGTCATGCTAGGGGGGTGTCTTTACCCTCCGGCTGCAGATATGACGCCGGATCCCGC
Organism: Myxococcales bacterium; assembly: GCA_019634385.1. Lineage (GTDB taxonomy): Bacteria > Myxococcota > Kuafuiibacteriia > Kuafuiibacteriales > Kuafuiibacteriaceae > JAHQVK01. Next base: position 36,443 of record JAHQVK010000142.1, read on the forward strand.
GTTTGTGAGGGAGCGGCCACGGAGGAAGGGTACTGGATGTACCGGTCGGAGGGGCCCGAAAGGGTGGCAAAGCCACCGTTCCCTCACAATGCGGGATACAAGTCCGAACGCGGTCCGGAGGGGTGAGAACACACCCTAAGGACTTACTTATTACACCCTAAGGACTTACTTATTATTACAGCAAGACTATTTGAACTGATTCTGTAAGAACCAACAAGGGGGCTTTGCCGTATGTAATTACGGCCCCGAAAACAAGCGGGGGTCATCGGAGACGTACAAACTCAGGAGCACTCGAGAGCTCAGTACTCTGCCAAACCCTACTTTGGGTCATCGCAGAGAGCAGCGTAGAGAAAATCAACCCGCTTGCCAAAGGAGTCACCTACGAAAGAGTACAAGTATGGCCAATACCTATTTTTTGCCCCTCGGTCTGTTGAGTTTTGTGCTGGCGCTAACTCCCAGAGCGGGCATCAGTCAAAGCTCTTCGCCGGGGGCGGCCCACAACATGAGAAAGCAAGCCTCGGCCCTTCTTAATACCCTCAGCAAAGCACAGAAATTGGAGGCAAATCCTGCCTTCGCAGACCATGAACGGTTCGCTTGGAACTTCTGGCCGGGCTCTTACCCCGGTATTGATATCGAAAAGATACCACCCAAGAGCAAGGCAGCAGCCACCAAGCTGATACGAACCGGCCTGAGTCAACAAGGCTATACAAAGGCCGAAATCATTAGAGAACTAGACCGGTTCAGCCCTTGGACTTCTCCCGGACCCTTTCTTATCATTTTTGGTGACCCCAAAGGGGTTAACCAACCTTGGGGATGGAGACTGCAGGGGCATCACTTATCTTTTAACTTCACCATCGTCGGCAACGAGGTCGTTGGTGTGCCTTCGTTGATGGGAACCCAACCTCTTTCCCATCCCTCCATTCGCAACGGGACAGAACCACTCGAGAAAGAACTAGCGTTGGCGATCAAGCTCTTTCTATCTCTCAAAAAAGAGAAGCAGAGCCAAGCACGTATCGCTCGTCCATCGATGGCCTACCTCCCTAATCGCGTGAAGAAGGTTAAGCGTCCAAAGCCCGGCGGGATCCACGGATCCCAATTGAACGCTGAACAGCGGGGCCTCTTGCAGGCCTTAATCGCTGAATACGTCGAAAATCTTACCCCGGAAATTGCCACAAAGTTTCATAAGCGCATGACATCTGAGGGCACAGACCCCATCGTTTTTGGTTTCGCAGGCACTCCCCAAAAAGGCCAACCCCATTACTACCGCATCCAAGGTCCGTCGTTCATGATCGAATACGATAATCGGGATGGAGGTGATCATATACATTGCGTGTGGAGGCTATTTGACGGTGACTTTGGTGAAGATCTATTGAAGCGGCACTATACAGAGCACAAACACTAGTGTCCTTATTCACAAAGACTACAACCATTCTTGAGAATATCTGAGGCCTGCTGTTCGCGCGAAGAGAGCATATATCCGTAGCATATCTATGGGAGACGGTGACTGCGCGGGCAGATAGGCTTCAAGAGCCCCCGTAGACTATATCGCTTTTAAGGACTCCAATGCGAAGGTGGCCATCGGGTGTCGGAGCTACATCGATGGCTCGTTCTGGATAGACTTAAATGTCCGGCTATATACGTATTTCCCCGTATCGGCAGCCCCCCGTCAATTAGCTATGACCTGCCTCTCTGTGAGTTTGAGCACGTAATCACACCGTCCTTGGTAGTACACTGACTTTAATAACTCACCCTACGATGTTGGTCTTGTTGTTCCAAGAAGCCCGATGTTGAAAATCAACCTCCCAGAGCGCTAACCATCTTGGTCCAACAAGCTTTTTATTAACGCGCCAGGAGAGGTTCGAACTCCCGACCGTCGGCTTAGAAGGCCGCTGCTCTATCCAACTGAGCTACTGGCGCAGAGTTCGGAGTGCTTACGATAAGCACACGCAGATAGGAAATCTGCCTATGTGTCCTAGTTCGGGGCGAAAGGATTCGAACCTTCGACCCCCTGCTCCCAAAGCAGGTGCGCTAGCCAGACTGCGCTACGCCCCGTTGGTCAGGACTGTGCGTCAAACAGATGTTGAGCTCAAGTAGAAAACTCCATCCGGCTACAGTTTTTGTGCGAGGGCCACTCCTAGACCGGTTCAGGATCCAGAACTCACCAGCCCAAACGCCTCCAGGTAAGGAACCAAGGCTCGCAGAGCGTCCCATCGATGAGATATGGCATTTTTTTCTTCATTGGACATCATGGCCATGGTCCGAGGTTCGCCATCGTGGACCTGATTTTCAGGTATAAAGACCGGATCATATCCAAACCCTTGGTCGCCTGAGGGCTCATGAGCGATCCAGCCCCTGCAGATACCGTGAGTGACGACCGACTTACCACCGGGATAGACGAAAGCCATGGCACAGACAAACTGCGCGGAACGATCAGCGGTTGTACCCAACTCCCGAAGTAAATGAAGATATCGGTCTCTGTCTGTCCCCTCGATGTAGCGGGCCGAACGAACACCGGGTGCCCCACCAAGAGCATTCACCGCCAATCCACTATCATCAGCAATAACAGGAAGGCCGAGCACTTTTTGCGCATACTCCGCTTTGATAAGCGCATTCGCCTCAAAGGTCTCACCGGTCTCCTCAGGCATCTGTAGGGAACGATCCTCGAGGGTAGTGATCACAAAACTGGGCAACAGTTGGCGCAACTCTCTCGCTTTCCCAGGATTGGCCGTCGCTAGAAACAATGGGGTGTTCAACCAGCTGCCTCCAACGCCTGTTGCTGAAGACGCACGAGGCTTCGAATGCCTTCATGTCCCACGTTGAGCATCCTATCTAACTCTCCTCGTGTATATGGCTTCTTTTCGGCTGTACCTTGTACTTCAACCAAGCCCCCATCCGCGGTCATCACCAAGTTGAGGTCGGTTTCCGCACGCTGATCTTCGCGGTAGTCCAGATCGAGTGCAACCTCGCCATCCACGATACCCACACTGACCGCTGCCACCGGTTGGCGCATGGGTTCTACCACCAGCAGGCCTGAGGTACGCATACGGCGCAAAGCAATCGCCAATGCCACCCAAGCTCCCGTCACCGAGGCCGTTCGGGTACCCCCGTCAGCCTGTATCACATCGCAGTCGAGGGTAAGCGATCGTTCACCCAATCGCTCCAAATCCACCGATGCCCGTAGACTTCGCCCAATCAACCGACTTATTTCGTGGGTTCTTCCCCCTACACGACCTTTAAGAGACTCCCGATTCGATCGTGTATCTGTAGACCGAGGTAACATCGCGTATTCTGCTGTTACCCATCCTCGCCCGGTATCTCTCAACCAGTTGGGTGTTTTGTCCTCCACGGTCGCATTGCAGAGAACCTTCGTGTCTCCGAATGACACCAGCACCGAACCCTCAGCCCATTTGGTATAATTAGTCTCGAATCGCACGGACCGCATTGCGTCGAGGCTCCTGTCTTCACTTCTGTCAAACTTCATCTGTCGGCGCGAAACCTAGTTTTTGGTACGTAAGAAACGCAAGATACCTTGAGATAAAATCCTTGCCGCTTCCTGTTGTCCCTCTTGACTAGAAAAAAACGCAGCCTGATCTGTGTTGGACAGATATCCCAACTCTACCAATACACCTGGTGCTTTGTGGCCACTCAGCACCACAAACGGGCCTTGCCGAAGGCCCCGACTAGGAAGAAGACCCGGCCTTCCTCGAACAGAATCTTGAATATGTTTAGCCAACCGGATACTTCGCTTGTGGGTGGCCCCTCTGGCCAGGTCTTTCAGAATAAAAGCGAGATCGGAAGAGGCACTCATGGTGTCCACTGACATTCCTTCTTCTTGCTCTAGCAGTTGTTGTGTCCGTGCATCTGAGGCTTCCGCGGACAGAACATACGTCTCCCAGCCTCTCCGAGTGGGATCCGGAGAGTGGTTCAGATGGATAGACACAAACGCATCCGCCGACAGTCTATCCGCCAGTTGAGGGCGGTCCGGGTTGGGGATATCCCGGTCATCCATCCGAGTCATCCGCACGTCGATACTGGCTTGTTGCAAATAAGCTCGAACGCCAAGAGCCACCTCCAAAACGAGGACTTTTTCATGCACACCATCAAGACTGGTGGTGCCATTTTGTTCGCCACCATGGCCCGGGTCGAGAACTACCAGCGGTCGAGCCATAGCACTTGAAAAGCCTCCGATGACGCTCAACAACAGGCTCAGCATGTAGCAGCTTCCCCGCATCAACTAATGTTCCCAGCTCTCTCCTATGGCTGCTTCCACCGCCATGGGTACCTGTTTTACAAACTCGGCACCGGCGGACATCATTTCTTGTTCCACCGCGCGAAGGGCTTTGTCAGCGTCCTGCGCTGCACTCTCGACCACCAACTCATCATGCACCATATTGACCAAAAACGCATCGATCGCTGAGGCCCTGAATCGCCGTACGATCCGGGACATGGCCAGTTTAATCATATCCGCGTTTGTACCCTGAATTGGCATATTCTTAGCTACCCGCCGCAAACTACCTTCATCTCGGCCTTCTCTACGCATATCAGTCAGCCAATATTTTCGTCCTCCTACAGTAGAGACATATCCCCGACGAAGCCCCTCCTCGGCAGAGGTCTCGAGGAAGGCTTTCACTTTGGGAAAAGCTTTAAAATAGGCCATCAATAGCTGTTCCGCCTCATGGAGGCGACATCCTAGCTGCTCAGCGAGACCTCCTGAACCCATTCCATATGCCAAACCAAAGTTGATAGCTTTTGCCCGCGCTCGTAGTTCGGGGTTCTCGGTCTTGGAGACCTTTCGCCCGAACAAACGAGTTGCGACCAGGGCGTGAAGATCTTGGCCCTGTGCGATCGCCTTTAAGAAAAATGGTTCGCCGGACTGGTCTGCAATGATCCGCAACTCCGCCCCCACGTAGTCAGCGGTGATCAAACGGCGTTCAGGAGGTACGCGAAAGCATGCCCGGAATTGAGACTGAGCGGGGATATTCTGCAAATTGGGCTCGCTACAGCTGGCACGCCCAGTGATCGCTCCACTGGCCCGAAAACGCGGATGTAGTCGGCCGGTCTTGCCGTGTACATGAGCCAGAAACCCTTCACCGTAGGTACTCACCAACTTCTGGTGCTCGCGGTAGTTTACCAAAGCCGACGCCGCTGGGTGGCCGGTGGCGAGCAAGACCTCTTTGCGAGTATTCGGCAATCGGAGACCAAGACGGGCTAATGCGTCCATCACCTGCTCGTCGTCATTGTAGTTCAGGGTTGTACCCCCAAAGAGATCCCGGTCCGCCACATCCCAAAAATGGGTATCCAGGGCCCGCCGCGCCTCTCCTCGTTGGGTTTGAGCATCCGACATCAAAGCTCGCCAGCTATCCACATCAACCGGACATCCTTTCAGCTCAAGCTCCGCAAAAGCATACTGTGCCTGCCCTTCAAGACCGGCAATGCGTAGGAGTCCCTCTTTACGAAGCTCGGGAAGCTGTTCCGCGAAAATCTTCCAGGTCGCTTCGACGTCTCGCTCCGCATAAAACAGCTCCGAATCAGAAAGATCATCTATGGACTCGATCCCATAAAACCCTTGTCGTACAGACTTATCGAGCTCCATACCCGCGTACCGTTCAGCAAGGGCCTTCAGCGAAAAGCCTTGCATGACAACATCTGACTTACGCCCGTTTCGCAGCAGTTGTTCCCCAGCAAGGGTATCCGCGATATTCGCTTGGGCCAACCCGAGCAAAGGTCCGTAGTGGTTCTCGAGCATCTTGAGATCAAAGCTCGCATTGTGCATCACAACCACCCGATCATGCTCGAATATAGGTGTGAGCGCCTGAGCATCCACCGCCTGAGCATCCACTAAAACCTGCTCATCTGCAGTGCCAAACTGTATGAGCAAAAGGGTGTCTTGATGAGGGTCGAGCCCCGACGTTTCAGTATCCAAAGCGAGAAATGGTGCGTTGGATACCTTCGCGAGAAAATCCTTTATACCCGCGGCGTCGCGGACGATCTGGTTGCGGCTCATGGGACGGAGGTCCTGTGTACCACGCAGAACCGGTGACGGGAGCCTGGGAAGCACATTTCATATCCTCACTCCATACGCTGGCCAGTCTTTGGCGGTTCTCAACAGTGGCAGAGTTCCTTCGCGGCGCGCTATTGTCTTCAAACAAATGGGGAGGATCATCGGTATTGATTTGGGCACTACCAACTCATGTGCCGCAGTTGTTGTCGACGAGCGCAAGGTAAAACTTATCCCCTACAGAGGGGGAGAATATACCATCCCATCCATCTTTGCCGTGGACGCTAAAGGTCACGAGCTCGTGGGTCACGAAGCCAAACGACAGTGGCAACTCAATCCCAAACAGACCATCTACGGCAGCAAACGGCTCATGGGTCGCGAATACGACCCCCAAACCGCCCATCGCATACAGGAGTATTTTCTGTACGGTATCGAAAAAGATGAACAAACCGCTGAAGTGCAGGTCGCAGTTGCTGGAAGACAACTTCCCCTAACAGAGGTGGCCTCGAAGATTTTGATGAAAATCCGAGACGTCGCCTCCGACTACCTCCAGGAAGTTATTGATCGTGCGGTGGTCACCGTACCCGCTTACTTTAACGACCGCCAACGCCAGGCGGTGAAGGAAGCGGGGCGTCTGGGTGGGCTCGAAGTGGTGAGAGTCATTAACGAGCCTACCGCTGCTGCCCTCGCTTTCGGGGTAGGACGAGCCAGAGACCAGGAGTTGGTCGCTATCTATGATCTCGGTGGGGGGACTTTTGATGTCTCGATCATTGAGATTCGTGATCATGTCTTTGAAGTTAAGGCCACTGGTGGCGATATTTTCTTAGGCGGCGCAGATTTCGACAATAAGATTATCGACTGGGTTCTAGAGTCCTTCACTCTCCTCCATTCGGATATAGATCTTCGAAAGGATCCCATTGCCATGCAGCGGATCAAAGACCTAGCAGAGCGGTCCAAGATTGATCTGACCGCCCGTAAAGAGTGCGCTTTTAATATACCTTTCATCACCATGACGCCATCTGGTCAGCCCCTAGATATAGATCTGATCCTGACCCGAAAGCAGCTGGAGTCGCGCACCCATCACCTGATAGAACGGACCATTGTAACCTGCGAGCGGGTCTGTCGGGACGCAGGCGTTCATCCTCATGAAGTTCAGCATGTGCTCCTCGTAGGAGGTATGACGAGGATGCCCCTGGTACAAAAGACGGTAACCAAGTACTTTGGGCACTCCCCTTCCAAGCAGGTCAATGCTGACGAAGCAGTTGCAGTTGGTGCAGCTATGTTCGCCTGGTCGCTTGAGGACACCTCCCACGGTCAACTGCAGCTTCTAGACGTAATTCCCATGGCCATCGGCATTGAAGATGCGCAAGGCAATTTGCATAAGATTTTTGAGAGAAATGATGCTACCCCCAACGCAAAAAAAATGGTATTCACCACCAGCTTAGATAATCAACTTAACCTAGAGATCCGGATATATCAGGGAGATTCTTCTCGAGCTCGAGACAATGATCTCTTGGGAGCGTTTGATTTCTCCGGTATTCGTCCAGGTCCCGCTGGTGCTGTCCGCGTCAATATCTGCTTCACTCTATCTCAGGATGGTATGCTTAGCATGTCAGCTCATGATACTGACACTGGGACACAAATGACCACCAAAGTGCAGACAAATGCCAAGGAGGCATAAATCTTACCATTGCTACAGCAAAGACTACTTGAATTGATTCTGTAAGAATCAATTCAAGGTCGCGCAGCGGGGCATAGCCCGGCGTAGAAGCAGCAACTTGGGTTCAACCCAAGTGATTTCTGCTGAATATTGTCTGTACAAGAATATGTCCAGCCCTCTTGCCTTTCGCTCAAAGATACCAAATATACCTGTCGACGATGCGTAAGCATATTATTCCTGGACTTCTATTGACGACCATTCTCGGGACCTACGCTTGCTACAACCATAGCTACGTCAATCCATCCTTGGCCCCGGAGACAAATGCCAGCTATAGCCAGTGGCATAGTCATTGGTTCTTCGGACTCATTTCAACTACCGCGGATGTCGAGCTCACAACAGTGTGCCCCCAAGGTGTCGCTCGGATAGACAATGTGCACACCTTCGTGAATGGTTTGATTGGGGCTTTGATTGGGGTCGTGTATGCACCTACCACTGTCAAAGTATATTGTTCATCCGGTGGCTCAGCTCACAATGTGGAGGTACCCAACATCAACGAATCTGCATTGCGTAGACTTGTTGAAGATGAGCCCGAGATTAGTGAAAAGCTGGTGAAGTTACGCGAGCAGACAGCCATTTCTCCATAGGCCATTTCACCGCCAACGTGGAACTATTGAAAAGTACTGCCTCACCGAGCACGTCCTAGCAAGCTTGGCATACACCAAAAGATTTCCGCTCCAACGGCCTTAGCAGTCGGTTGATCTAGCCCTGCACGCATCTATCGGTCGGTCGGTCTTTCCGTGAAACGTCCTGGCCACTAGCAGGCCATCGGAAAAGTGAGTTAGGCGTTTCGCGGGTCCTTTTTCCGTGGAACGTCAGGACCGGCTTCGCCTTTCATGGGTTGCATACGCCCGGTATGCGCCCTCTTCATCCAGAGCGTTCCACGGAAAAGACACTTCGCGGATCACCCATCCCACTTTGCCGATGGCCTGCTAGCACTACCCGATTGTTTTTTCTTGACCCGAGATCTGAACGATACTTTCTGTGCCCAAGACAACGACAGAGCTCGCTCAATCGCTCAATACGTTTATTGAGCGACACTTGATCACCGGGCGAAGGTATCTGGGATCCGTGAATATACAGCAGA
>JAHQVK010000143.1 GCA_019634385.1 Myxococcales bacterium
CATTAGCTTGTTTATTACTAACAAGAGGGAAATATATGTCTAAAAAGCGAAATGAAATATCACAAAAAACGCCGGTGATACTGGATTCAAGCTCCAACGGCTGCACCCGAATTATTCGGGCCGCGCAGCCATTTGAAGAGTTTGTGTGTGACACGATAGGTTCAATTCAAGGGGTCTTTGCGAGACCCATCGCAGTAACAGCATTCTTATGTTCGGCTTCATTGTCGTTTGGGGTTTATGCGCAAACATCTGAGCCTACTGTTGGCTCGATTTCGGGCATGGTCTGGATCGACAACGACGACGATAAAGAGGTGGATACTACTGAATATATTGTGAATAATATAGTTGTTTATCTTGACCACAACGAAAACGGGGTGTTGGATGATGGAGAGCCATCGGTTCGTACCCGTGATGGATATTATCGCTTTTCAGACGTGGAGCCCGGTACACATACTGTGCGTCAGGTGGTGCCTTTTGGCCAACGGAATACGGCGGTAATGTCTGGTACTCGATCGTTTGCACAGATATTTCGGGCTCTCTCCGGTACGCGGCGGTCACCAGTAATGCAGAAGTCGATAGTGCAGGAATCGCACTATCCACAGATTGATGTGGATAGTGTGGGTGATGGATTTGTATCCTCTAGGAAGGGTTCGCGACCCTCTTATTCAGGTGAATCGACGAAAATCATTGGGGGTCATCATGCTAGTGAGCGTGAGTATCCATTTATGGCTGCCATGGGTATGTTGGAAGACGGTGTGTTTGGTCAGTTTTGCGGGGGTGCGCTTATCACTGATCGTTGGGTAGTTACTGCCGCACACTGTTCGCCATTTGAAATTCTAGAGGGAGAAGAATATGCCGTATTGTTGGGCACGGAAGATGTATTCGGCGAGGGGGGGATTGTTAGGACAGTCCGCTCGGTACACATACACCCTGATTATGATGATGACAGCATCGACATTGAGTCCGATATTGCAATCTGGGAGCTATCTCAGCCAGTAGAGCTCGAGCCCGGTTCGATAGAAACGGTGTCGATGCTCACGCAGACCAATGCGTTTCTTGCGAGCGAAGGTGCTTTGGCCACTACCATCGGTTGGGGCGTTAGCGACCTCGATGAGTCTGGAAGACTACAAGAGGTAAATGTTCCGATTTTCAATATGCGGTCATGTGCAGAGAACTACAATGGGGACGGAAGCAATGAGGCCGTGGAGCGCTTCGCTGCGACCCAGGTGTGTGCTGGTGTACCAGAAGGAGGCATTGATGCTTGTCAGGGAGACAGTGGCGGACCATTGGTTGTTCGCGATAACTTTCGTCGCCAGTGGAAGCTGGCTGGTGTGACTTCTTGGGGCAATGGGTGTGGTGAGCCCGGTTTCCCGGGTGTGTATGCTCGGGTGTCGAACTTATCTGATTGGGTGAAGCAGATCGCTCGGGAGACCTCAAGCGCAGCCGTAGTGACTGTTGGCGGAAGAAATGAAAGCCAATGGCATCCAAGGGTGATGTTTGGAAACCGAGTGACGAGAGGACAGTCTCGGCAGGCTATTGAGTCTCGATGGCAATTAACCACTCTGGCAGGAGAAGAACCGAGTACGGAGAAGCCATTCTCTTTTTCTTGGCGGATTCTTGATGAGGCTGTCTTTCCACGTGATTTTACTTGTACAATCGACTTGGATGGGCCGGGTCCTCTAACCCCCGTATCTCAGCTTTGCCGAAAGGGTGAGAATACGATGACCTTGGAACCAATTGATGAACCCTCAATTCTATTGACTGAGATGAGGGTAACGGGTCAAAATGCTGACTTCAGACGCTCACAGACGTTGATCATGAGTGGTGTGCCTGAAACTGCACAAGAACAATCTACGCTTAGTGTTGGGGATCTCGTAGATGTTGATTACGGCTTTGACACGTATTACATACGATATTATCGACTGAGGGGGTTAGTGAGCGGTAAAGCTGTAGCTATCCGAATGTCATCGTCATCGCCAGAACTTGTGCCTTATATTGGTCTATATGATCTGAATGCTCGCGAAGCCGAGGGAGGAGGTGGGCTACTCGATAGCGCGGATGGTGAGGGGGAGGCAACTTTAGCTCTGAGGCCTGAGCCAGGGGTTGAATACCTGATCGGCGCTTCGACCAGCAATCCGGACGGAGTGGGTGCCTTCCAATTGACGGTTCTCAGTGAAGGGACACTTGAACCCTATACGGTTCCGGCTCCAGTAGTGATTGCGACAGAAAATCGCAAAAAGCTCCGTACGCCGTATAGGTTGCGCAATGGGCGGCTCAAGTTTCCTAACTAGAAGCTTAAATGTCAGAGTCCAAGCGGCTTTGGCGCTATAGTTGTGGCCACTGACAGAATGAGGTTCTACTGGGGGTTACAGCAAGGACCCCTTGAATTGATTCTGTAAGAATCAACAAGGGGTCACGCAGCGGGGCATAGCCCGGCGTAGAAGCAGGAACTTGGGTTCAGCCCAAGTTCCTGCTGTAGTGTGGGCTTTGGGTTGCGCCTCCAAGTTAGTTGTCGGTTGCTGTACGAAGTAGGTTCGCCAGTTCAATGACATCTTCTTGACTACGGGCCATAGACAAAGCGGTTCGCAACGTTCTGCGAGCTGCTTGCCATTGCCCAGCGTCCAGATAAGCTTTGCTCAGGTAAATTTTAATACGCATCAAGCCGGGGAGTTCTTTAGCGGCTGCTTTCAGGTCTATTATCGCTGCCCTCGCATCTCCTGAAGCCAGAGAAGCTAGGCCATTTGCATACTTGCCAAAGGGATGGATGGACTGGGCGTTTTTCACGTAGGTTCGATAGCGAGCGGCCAAATGTTGTTGGTGGGTTCGCTTGTAGAAAGTCTCAAGCTGACGAAGAGCACCTATATCATAAGGGTCGAGTTCAAGGCTTTGTTTGAGGGCCATTTCCGCTTTGTGCATGGCACCGTGCTTAATGAAAGCGGTACCAAGATTACTCCAGGCGTACGCTAGTGTTGGCTCAATGAGGAGGGACCGGTTCAGGTTCCGAAAGGCCTTCTCAATGTGCCCGTTGATGACGGCAGCTGCCCCCAAATTGCTGAAATGTTGAGCTTGGGCGTGTGCGTCGGAGACAGTGATACCCAGATCCCTCTTAGTGTCTGTTTGACCACCAAAATCTACGCGGAAGCTTTGGCCATCAACTTCGACGTACGCGATGATATGTCGATACCAAACCGTGAAATCACCGGCTTTGGCGGTCTCCGGCAGGGGCATAATTTCTCGATACCAAACATCCATCCCCAGAGCTCGCCCCATAGCTACGAATAGATGAGTGAAAGACAGGCAGTTACCAGCTTTCCGTAGAAAAGTCTCATTGGCAGTATATATACCTAAGTGGTCGTATTGGAGGCCCAAGTCTCCATCTGGAGAGAAGGCTTTGGCCAAGACCCTAAGTGTCTTCTTGGTTGGCTTTCGGGTATGGGCGAATTTTGCTTTGAGCCAGGACTGAGCTTCGGGGCCGAGTTCAAGAAGCTGTGTTTCTTTTGCTGCTTCATAAGGACTTGATTTCACCAATGCGTCTAAGATTGATGATGACGAGCTATTTGTTGAGTTGGATGAGGCGCATCCGGCGCTCACAATGGTTGTTAATAATATGGTGAATAGCCGGCCTATCTGCAGAGAGAGGGCGAATCCCCGCCTTGAATACGCATGACTTATGCACCCGAGCTGCTTAGTAAGATCCATCTCTTCTTGATCTTGTGATAATAGCTGACGCATAAACAGTTACAGATTTTTAAAAATGAAACATTAACAGATTATGGAAAATGAAGCCAACGACAATCCCTTTTTGTATCAGCAGGTCATTGCTCTCGTAGAGCGCCAGATTCAGGTCGGTACGCTGCGACCGGGCGATCGTTTGCCCTCTCTTCGTAGCCTGAGTCACGAATTGGAGGTTAGTGTTCCTACTGTTCGGCAGGCTTACTTGGAGCTGGAACGGAGGCACTACCTGGAAGCACGACCTAAATCAGGGTATTTTCTTAAACCCCAGTTGAAGCCCGTCTCTGACCGACAACTTAAGAAGAGCCGCTCTGGCGAACCAATTGTGGTGCGATGTCGAGAACTAATTGATGAGATCTACGAAGGTGTGCACCGACCCGGCGTTTTGCCGCTTGGGGTGGCCAACCCCACGATGGCTAACCCGGCGACAAAAATGCTACATCGGGCACTGAGGCGGGTGGCGCCTCGTGCAGAAGAGCGACTGTTTGTGTATGCACCAACCAATGGTGATGCGAAATTAAGAAGGCAGCTTGCATACCGCTACTTCGGCCTGGGAGTAGAGGTGGATCCAGATGCTATTGTTATCACAAATGGGGCGCAGGAAGCTATTTCTCTGGCCCTTCAGGCGGTGGCTTCGCCGGGAGACGTTATTGCCGTCGAATCTCCGACCTATCACGGGCAGCTAGAACTGATTGAGTCGCTGGGCTTGTTAGCGCTGGAGGTGGAAACCTGCCCCCAAACCGGAGTGGACGTGGATGCTTTGGAGACAATTCTGGCTACCCATTCTGTAGCCGCTTGTCTGTTCTCGGCGGCACTCAACAACCCCTTGGGGAGTCTTATGCCTGAAGATAGCCGAGAACGTATGGTTAGGCTTCTTGAGAAACGGCAGGTTCCTCTTATTGAGGATGACGTTTATGGCGAGCTTATTTTTGAGGGTTCTCGTCCTCATCCGGGCCAATACTATGCGCGCGATGGATGGGTGATAACCTGCTCCTCTTTTTCTAAGACTTTGGCCCCAGGATACCGGATCGGTTGGATTCTGCCGGGGCGATTTGGTCGAGAGATAGTCAAACGAAAACGCGCTTTTTCATGTGCTACCGGGTTGTTGCCTCAGCTTGCCTTGTCGGATATCCTCGGCTCTGGTGATTTTGAGCGCTACCTTCGGCGATTAGTCCCGGTACTTAGTGACAACGCCAAGCGGATGGCATGTGCAGTCTCTTGTTCTTTCCCTTCTTCAACACGGTTCAGCTGTCCTCAAGGTGGTTCAGTTCTATGGGTTGAGGTGCCGGGGATTGATTCCGTGGACTTTTTCAGACTGGCTTTGGAAGCGAATGTCAGCATTGTACCAGGCACTGTATTCGCCGCTCGGAATCGATATCGAAGCTGTTTTCGGATCAGCTACGGACATCCTTGGTCAGACCGAGTTGAGGCAGGGATTCAGAGCCTGGCCGAGATTGCGCGCAACAATCTGCAGGCTACTTAGGGTTACATCTCGCTCTTTCCTCGGCTGCTGATACTTGCTGTTATTACCATCACTATGCCAAGAACTCCGGATGTATGGATACTTTGGTTCAGTAAAAGCCATCCCATGAGCGCTGCCATGGCTGGTTCCAAACTAAGCAAAATGCCAAAGGTTCGGGCTGGCAGCTGTCGAATGGCCATAAGCTCAAGAGAGTAGGGTACTACGGATGTAATGATTGCAGTTACTAACGCTAAGCCCAGTACAGGAAGGTGTGAAAATACTGTGCTGGCTCCGTAGATCCCGAAAGGGAGCACGACCACCGCACCCACTAGGGTAGCGACCGCAACCCCCGAAATGCCAGGGATGGTGGCGCCGACTCGAGTGGCGGCAAGTATATATAATGCCCAAGCAACTCCGGCTAGGAGGGCATAAAAGACTCCTGCCGGGTCAATAGATGTACCGACTATGGAGTGTCCGCCACCGAGGAGAGCAACACCTGTCAACGCCCATCCAGCGGCTAGGATATCACGAGGCTGACGCGAAAGCAGAGCTGACAGACCCAACGGACCTAGGAACTCCAGGGTGACTGCGAGCCCCAAGGGGATACGAGCCAACGCAGCATAAAAACATCCATTCATAGCGGCCATGCAAAGGCCCAAGCCCACTGCGGCCCTCCATTGGGATACAGACCACTTGGAGACCGCGGGCCGACATAAAGAGCATAGAATGGCCGCGGCCAAACTCATTCTCAAGAATGTGGCACCCGCTGTACCCGTTGCTGTAATTAGAGGGGTTGCGAGCACGGAACCTAACTGGATAGACACACATGATCCGAGAAGAAGCCCGGTTGCTCTCCAGGATCCAGCGGAGGTGGCAAACATGGTGGTGACCATGCGTGAGAGAGGTACAACCGTCTAGCGAATCGTTCTTGTGATTATTCATTAGAAAATCTAATGTACTCTCATGCTTGACCTCCGCAGACTGCGTCTGCTCGTGGAACTTGAACGTCGTGGAACCATGGCGGCGGTTGCCCAAGCCGTTGGCGCCAGCCCCTCGGCCGTTTCGCAGCAACTTAACTTGCTGGAAGAAGAGACGGGGGTCTCCCTCTTAGAGACGGTTGGGCGCGGAGTTCGACTCACCTTACGGGCTCGCCTTTTGGCTGAGCATGCACAGTCTGTAATTGAACGGTTGGAACAAGCCGAAACTGAGCTCCTAGCCTCGATGGATGAACCCACCGGCCGGATTCGAGTAGCTTGTTTCGAATCAATACTTTCAACCTTGGTTCCACCAACTATTACTCGCTTGGCCGAAAACTATCCTCAGCTGCGGGTAGAAATTATTCATGAAGTGAGCCCGAAGGAAGCGATAGACGGCTTACGCTCACATGACTTTGATTTGGTAATGGGAGAAGAGCTTCCTGGGTATCCACAGGCTAAGAATGCGGGGCTTCAAGAAGAAAGTCTGACCGAGGACGAGATTCTTCTGGCTTTTCCATTGCGCGGTCCCCTGTCCAAGCTCCCTTTGACGCTTGAGGCCACCAAAGACGCTCCGTGGGTTATGGATCCTCCCAAAAACCCGTTTGCGTATTGGGCTACCGCTCAGTGCCGTGCCGTGGGCTTTGAGCCAGACATACGGTTCGAAACCCCCGACCCTGGACTGCAGCTGCGGTTTGTGGAGGCGGGATTAGCTATTGCCTTTGTTCCGGAGGTACTCCGGCGATTGGGAGAGCCGGCGGTCAAGCTGGTGAGGTTACCAAATGGCCCCCGGCGTCGGCTACTCACCGTTGTGCGTAGAAGCTCTGTCAGCCATCCGGGCATTGTCGCCTTTAGAGCCGGCTTGCATAAGTCTCTGGCCTATCCTCCGGGCTGAGCTTCTATCTATACACCACGCGAAGCCGGCTGAATGTTAGGAGGGAGATATTTGTTTCTTCCACTGTGACTACATTCCGCTGATGCTGCCGTGATGGAAGTCACTACAGATATGTAGGAAATTGGAAGACACCCTACATTAATGTTGGATTTTTGCGTATCGCTATTGCGAGAGGGCGAATGCGTCCATTATGACCGTTCGGTCGGCCAGTCTCGGTGACGAAAGTCTTACAAATACGTAGCCAAGAATAAATTGAAGATATCAATCACCGGAGTATAGATTATGGTATAAAAGTTGTTGTAAGTCTTCGGAACCAGTTCCACAAGACCTGGAGAATGAAACAACATGCCATCAGTAGAAGTTGCTCCTAACAAACATGGGGATTTTCTTGTCGACTATGAGACGAAGATCTTCGAGGACGTCAAAGCTCAGCCCGGAGAGAAGGCACTTATCACCTTTCACACCGTGGCCTTTGAAGGTTCGATTGGGCTCGTCAATATGCTTCAGGGAAAGCGCCTGATTCGAAAGGGATTTGAAACGAGTATCCTGCTATATGGACCGGGTGTGACCCTCGGGGTCAAAAGAGGTTTTCCGAGGCTTGGTGATGAGGCCTTTCCTGGCCATCAAATCTATGAAGTCCAGCTCAATAAATTCATGGAGGAAGGGGGTAAAGTATATGCTTGCCGGTTTGCACTTCAGGCGCTCTATGGTCTTGGCGAGGGAGCGTTGCTGGAGGGCGTCACGCCCATCAATCCCCTTGATGTGCTGGATATCCAGCTTCTACACCGAAGAGAAGGTGCGTTGATTATACACACCTGGACAATGTAGGTAAAATATGAGCCGCAGGGTGATCAGAGCAGCCGCCGCTCAATTGACTCCTGATTTGGATCGCGAAGGGGGAACCTTATCGAAGGTACTGGAGACGATCGAAGTTACTTCAAAAGACGGAGCAGACTTCATCGTATTTCCTGAAACCTTCGTTCCTTATTATCCATACTTCTCTTTTATCGAGCCTCCGGTACAGATCGGTAAGAAGCATTTATCACTATATGAACGGGCGATAAATATTCCCGGTCCGGAGGTGGAGGCTTTCTCTGCGGCTGCTCGCAAAGCCGGCATGGTTGTGGCTTTGGGTGTCAATGAGCGAGCTCACGGCACGCTCTACAATACCCAACTGCTCTTTGATGCCGATGGTACTCTTGTCCTTAAACGGCGTAAAATTACTCCTACCTATCATGAGCGAATGATTTGGGGGTGCGGGGATGGTTCGGGACTAAAGGTAGTGGAGACCGCTATCGGGAGGGTAGGGGGGCTTGCATGTTGGGAGCACTATAACCCTCTTGCGCGATTCGCGCTCATGGCTCAGCACGAAGAGATTCATTTTGGGCAGTTTCCGGGGTCAATGGTTGGTTCCATTTTCGCAGAACAGATGGAGGTTGCTC
>JAHQVK010000144.1 GCA_019634385.1 Myxococcales bacterium
CGGTCTTTCCGTGAAACATCCTGACCACAAGAAGTCTCTCCTCGGTCGCGTACCGCCAGGTACGCTCGCCTCGTCGTCAGAACGTTTCACGAAAAGCCTGGCTCGATAGCTACACACAGGGCTAAATCAACAGGCTGTTAGGCAAGGAGACGACCATCTCTGGGCGTTCCTTTTTGCCTTGGTCGTGTTGCAAAATAGCGAGCTGGAAGTCCGACTCGGGTCTTGGAAGAAACGCTAACGACTAGTGGAATTTCGAGCAGTTACTCACGAAATGCCCGATTATCTCCATAGGTGCCATCTACTAAAATCGGCTATTTGGGTGTACCATGGGCGATGACTCCTCAGCTAAGTTCCAGCGAAATCTCGCACTTAGTGGCAAAGACCCTATCCTCCGGGATGCGAGCGAACTTTCGCTGTATCTCATCTTGCATCCACGACTGCGGTACAAATAGTGCCTCCGGCCCTCTTTGGAAAGTTCACCTAGTTTTGCGATATCTCATAGGGCTTTGAACCGGGCTGTTGTTCGTCCTAGACGTTATTCTGGAGCCATTCGTGTACTCGTCATGACTGCGTGACCGTATGCAACCATCCGCAGCATACGTTGATCACATCCCTCGGCGTTACCTAGGCATAGCCTATGAGCCAAGGCTATCATAGACTTATCCTGCCCATCCGAGACCATGAATATAGTCACGGGGCCCAGAAACCTCCGCCCGTCGATCGAGTCGAGCCCGGTGTCTATCAATAAACGCATCCAGCGATTGAGCCAACGCCGTAGTTGTCTTAGACATAGAAAGCCTTGATCAAATCAAAGATCATAGCTCAAGAAAAACAATCAGATAATGTTGAAATGGATGCGCCAATCAATCAAAATAATAAGACTAACTACGTAGTAAAGCTATCCCTGACGGCTCTCGGAGAAGCTTCCCCTGGAGCTCCCACCACCTACGTAGTAAAGCTGTACCTGACGGCTCTCGGAGAAGCTTCCCCTGGAACTCATACCAACCAAATAAATAAGTAGAATACTCAATAATTATAGCCATATAAAATCCTGTTGTCCAATATACAAGCACATCACAACAGGGGTACTACCATGTGGAATCGGCACAATACTCACATTGTCACCCATTGATATTCTACTTCCTTTGGGCTATACGTGGGGGGTATGCGGCTGGCAGGATTTTTTTCCTCAAAAACCGTCTTCGATAATCTTAAATAAGTTTAATCTTCTGGATGAATTGTGGAAATTTCTTCAATATATTGCAAATCTACTCTTTTTCTATTTTCTGCTCTGTTCACGATGCAGGCAAATATCTCCTCAGGTTTTGCGCAAGACTGCAGCGGTGTAAATGAGTACCCCAATTGGACCGCTAAAAATTGCCCGAATTGTGAAAATGACCATGCGAATGCGGGGGATGAGATGGTCTACCAAGACCAGCTCTACCGCGCTAATTGGTACACATCAACTGTCCCCGGCAGTGATTCTTCGTGGACCCTCGTGGGGGCCTGTGACGGCGCTCCGAATCCTCAACCAGAGCCCGAGCCTCAACCAGAGCCCGAGCCTCAACCAGAGCCCGAGCCTCAACCGGAGCCCGAGCCTCAACCAGAGCCCGAGCCGAATCCACTACCCTCTGGAACTATCCAGATTGAGGAGAACGCTCCCGGTTTCTGTGACATAGATGGCTCCATCGACAGCAATCACCAGGGATACATGGGGACAGGTTTCGCCAACTCGGACAATGTAGACGGTGCCGGAATGACATGGGGTGTAATTGGTGACTCAGGACGGTATACGTTCACGTGGCGATTTGCTAACGGCTCTACCGGAAATCGAACCGCGGCTCTTGCCATCAACGGAAGTGGTGTTGGAACGATAGACTTCGACGGCACTGGTGGCTGGACTTCTTGGGCCACCGTTTCCACTGAAGTCAACCTCAACGGCGGTGCCATGCTAGTACGCTTGCAGGCAAACCAAGGTTCAGGTCTTCCCAACGTGGATTACGTGCAGGTAACTGGGCCGGGCGTTGCGGTGAGCAGTAGTTGTAACGATCCGAGTCCGGAGCCTAATCCCGTTCCAGAGCCTAATCCCGTTCCGGAGCCTAATCCCGTTCCGGAGCCCAATCCCGTTCCAGAGCCTAATCCCACCCCGTCCGATGTGGCTTCTTTATCAAGAGCCATGGGTATTGCTTGGAATCTGGGGAACTCCCTCGAAGCTATGGGACCAGGTAATGAGGAAGCCTGGGGCAATCCAAGGGTCACCCAGGCGCTTATCAGCCGGATAGCAGGACTAGGCTTTAAAACTATCCGTATCCCAGTGGCATGGAGTGCGTTCTCGAACGCAAGCAATTTCACGATCGACACCGCGTGGCTCCAACGGGTGGAGGAGGTTGTGAACTATGCCCTAAATGAAGACCTATATGTAATTATGAACGAGCACTGGGATGGGGGATGGTTGAATCGCCCATTTTATAACCAGCAGCAAGCCTTGAACAACCGATTGGGAACAATGTGGCGGCAGATTGCCACCCATTTCCGCGATTACGACCATAGGCTTGTGTTTGCAGGCACCAACGAGGTCCTGAACGAAGGGGACTACGGCACGCCCACCCAAGAAATGGTGGATGTCCAAAATAGCTTCAACCAGACGTTTGTAACCGTTGTGCGAGAAACAGGCGGCAAGAACGCTGACCGATATCTTGTGGTACAAGGATTCAATACAAATATTGATCATACTATTAATTTTGCAAAAATCCCTACCGATAGCGCTCGAGGCCGGTTGTTCATGGAAGTGCATTTCTATGACCCCTACAACTTTACCCTCAATGCCAGCGGAGGAACACTGGAGTGGCCAAGCAGTTCCGAAACATGGGCAAACGAATCATGGATGGATGGGCAAATGGCGAGAATGAAGTCTAACTTCATCGACCGTGGTATTGGTGTCATCCTGGGCGAGTATGGGGTCATCGCTCGGGTTGGTGTACCAAGTAGCTACGAAGAGTCCCGGATTCGCTGGAACAGGTACCTGACCGAAGCGGCGGTGCGAAATGGCGTTGTTCCGGTGTATTGGGATAATGGGGTGACGGCAGCGAGCAATAATGGCTTAGGACTCATCGACCGGAGATCACTTCAGGTTATCTATCCAGACATCGTTGACGCGCTGATCAACGCTGAACGGGTTCGATAGTACCTTCGGGTTCAATGCTTACCCCATACAGCAAAGACCACTTGGTGATCCTGTAAGAATCAATTCGGGGTCGCGCAGCGGGGCATTGCCCCGCATAGAAGCAGGAACTTGGGTTCAACCCAAGGGATTTCAGCTGTTAGAGGGCCGCATCCCGTACAAAGACGGGATGTGGCCCCGCCATGCTTACGCGACAAGCGCAATAAGCACCCACTCACCCTGATGCCTCACCTCCGCTAACGTCATGCCGCGTGAAACATACGCATTCGTGACCTCATCCACTTGCGATGCCAGCACCCCAGACAGCCCCAAACGCCCACCAGCGGCAACCTTTGGCACAATGTCTGGCGCAAGCTCTATGAGCGGTTGCGCCAACACATTGGCAACAACCGTCTGAAACTGACCCGTGATCTGAGCAAGCTCATTTCCCGATATATCTATTTGGTGCTCAGCAAAGACATTCAGGTCTCGATTTTGGGTAGCAACCCGTACCGCTTCTGGGTCATTGTCGATCGCCACCACTGGTTGTGCCCCCAAAATTGCCCCCACAAAGGCTAATACCCCCGTCCCCGTGCCAATATCCAACACCGATGATAGCCGATTCTCCATGAGCCACTCTACACACAGAGAGGTTGTGGCATGTATACCGGTTCCGAAAGCACTCGAAGGGTCTATGCGGAGGATAGTCGTCGCACCGGCGGGCGGCTCTAGCCAACTCGGTACAATCCACAACGCAGCCGAATCCGGCTTGCTTTTATCCTTAAAGCAAAGAGGCTTAAAGTGCTCCCGCCAATGGATTGACCAATCCACATCTGCGTAAGGCTCAGCCCGCACCCATCCAACCGGAAGATCAGCCTCTAGGGTGCACTTCCACACCGCCGAGAGCAGGTTCTCAAGACCATCGGGGCCGGACCTCAGCGCCGCAACCACTTCCAAGCCATCATCCGAGGCTCGCCACTCGAGCCCGTTGGCCCCCATTTCAAACAGGAGATGACCGGTTAGATCCGCCTGGGGATCATTTTCAGAAACAACCCCCTCCAATCCAACATGGAACGCAAACCAGTTCGATGTCATCTGAACTCTCTTAATGGCCGCTCTGGAGGCTCAAAATCGAAGGAGGCCTGAAGTATGCCGATGGGTGCTGGAGCTTGTGCATACGATAATTGCGCATCAATCACCCTGCCCACCAATCGCTCGTCGTCACCGGTTTTCTTTCCATCTATTCGGATGCGAAACTCATCAAAGACAACCATTCCCTCTATAGCTGAATACCCGGGGAGCCGTACACATGTTTGATATAAGCTCAATATCACCTGGCTCTCATTGCGCTCATCCCCCACCGAAACACGGAGTGGTACGCTCCGCGGACGGAAAAACTGTCCGTCCCGCACCAACTTACCGTCAATCTCTAAACCCTCAAGATCGAGACGAATTCCGAGGGAATCCGTTTCAAAAACATCCACCGAAAATTCTTGGATATTGATAATGAGGGTTTCGAAATATCGCTCAGTCACCAAATAGTCAGCCTTCCAGCTGTAATTCTCAAGCTCAGAGTTGTCGGTCCCTGGCGGACACTCCGTGAGGGAGAACTCCGCACTCACCAAGCCTTCCCCCGATGACTCACAGGCCACCAAAGTGAGGGCCAATAGCGGCGGTACTAATACTAAGCATACCTGGTTCATGAGGACTGTTCTTCGTTTGTGATTGATGGATCAGGCTTCACAAGGACGCGTACCATCCGAGAAAAATCAACCAGCTCACCGGCAACACTCTGTATATCTTTGGGAGTGACAGCCATGAGCTGTTCCCCATGACGCAGGTGCTCGTCGTAGCCCAAGCCATAAGCCTCATTAAGTGCGATCGTATTCGCTCGCGAACTCGCCCTCTGCAGGGCTAGTTCATAGCTACCTACCAAGTATCGCTGGGCTCGTTGCAGTTCGGCGCTCGAGACTGGCTCTTGAACCAGTCGCTCAAGCTCTCGTCGCATCCCTGCCTCTGCGATCTCCACTTTACTTGGATGAGTACCAATATGCAGAGCTAAATAGCCTGGAGCCAACCCTTCCAAGTTGAAACATCCCACGGAGTAAGCCAATGACTGGCGGTCGCGAAGCTCAAGAAACAGACGACCAGACTGTCCCCCAAGTACTTGAGACAGTAATTCTAGCGCGAATCGGCGGGAATCATAGATTGTCAGGCCCCGAAAACCAAAGACAAGTTGGGCCTGGGCTTTGTCTCGAAAAATTTCTTCGCTATGAACTTCTTCGATCCGCTCATGGGGCAGAACCATCGCTAATGACGGAGAAGCTCTATCAGCGCCCAGTTTTCCCACCGTGCGCTCCAATTGAGCCACCAAGTCCGGTACAACAACATCACCCACCACAGAGAAGGTTAGACGCTCGGGAGCTAACTGAGTATTATAAGCTTCCTGTACTGCAGACTCGGTTAGACTCTTTACACTCTCTGTAGTTCCAAGTCCAGTCCAGCCGTATGGATGGTCCTTGTACAATGCCCGTGAGAACGCATCAAAAGCCACCGCCCCTGGGCTGTCTTGACGAGAAGCAATATCTTCAAGTACCGATCTGCGCTCTCGTTCAAACTCCGTAGTCTCAAATGCCGGCTCCAGAAGGCAGGACAAAAATATATCTAGGCCTAGACTCCAACTATCTTTGAGAAACTCACCGCGCAGACCTAAAGAATTTCTCCCCGACTGACCGATCACTCCCCCTGCCATAGCATCACATGTATCCGTGATTTGTTCAGCAGAGTACCGCTTGGTCCCTCGCACCAGGAGTTCACTTACCAGATGTGAAACACCTGCCCGGCTAGGATCTTCCGCCAGCTGGCCGCCCTTAGTCGCGGCAACAATACTTATTAGAGGGACGGAGTGATCCGGTTGAATCACAAGTTTTGCCCCATTGGATAATTGGGTTCGAACAATACCCGCAGAAAGTGGCTCAATGTGCGGGATGGCATATTCGGCGGCCAATTGCTTTTGAACCCGTTGAATGATCGGTCCTATCTTCGATGTATTGAACTCTTCTTGGTCTGCTTTAGGGCGCACCAGAACCACCGATACATGCTCTGGTATCAACCATTTTTGCGCAACCCGAAGAACGTCCGCAGGAGTCACCGCGCTGATCCCCTCACGGTACTTCTTCTCAAATTCCAAACCTTCTCCAACCATCTCAAAGTAGCCCAAGCGACGAGCTCTTCCCTGTACAGTTTGGCTGGAGTAGATGGCTTCGCTTAAGACGATCGTCTTGGCTTTTTCTACTTCGGCCTCGGTAGGAGGCTCAAACCGGAGTCGGAGTACCTCGGTGAGCAACGCCTCGATCACATCGTGCGACAACTGGCCTTGTGCCTGTGCACCGCACCCAATCAGGCCTGGATCCTGAGGCGTATAAGCGTAGGCATAGGCATCAGTGACCAACTCCTTCTCTCGACGCACCCGACGATAGAGCCTGGAGCTCTCCCCCGTTCCTAAAAGGACACTCAAGACATCTACCGGCGGAGTATCTTCATCCCTGAGTGCCGGCCCATGCCAGGCGAGACCTACATGGGTTTCGCTTATGTCCATGCGAGTTTCCGCAAACCGCGGCTCCGTCTGCGGAGGCTCTACCTGGCGAGGTCGCGGCGGAATCAGACGCTCTTCTTGTCCGGGAAACAACTCTTCCGCTTTCGTAAAAATCGCCTCCGGATCCACATCGCCAGCCACCACCAGGAGCATATTTTGGGGTTGGTACCATTTTCGATAGAACGCCAGGATCCCTTCCCGGCTAAATTGCTCAACAACTTCCTGGTAACCGATGATCGGTCGACCATACGTATGCTTTGAGAACACTTGAGAAAAAAGCAGTTCACTGGTCATCCGAGCGGGCTGATCTTTGCCCCGGCGTAGCTCTTCGAGAACCACCTCCAGCTCCCGCGTCAATTCATCAGCATCAAAGGCACTATTGAGCACCGCATCCGACAGCACATCCAGAGCCACATCCACTTCCTGGCTCGCAATATTCACATGGTATACGGTTTCATCGAAGCTTGTATAGGCGTTGATATCTCCGCCGGCCCCTTCTATTTCCGCTGCAATTTCACCAACTTTACGACGTTTTGTGCCTTTGAACAGCATGTGTTCGTGGACATGAGCTAATCCCGCTTCTTCTGGAAGCTCATCCGCAGAACCAACGCGTACCCAGACCTGGGCGGAAACGACCTTCGCGGAGTGACTCGGGTCCACAACTACCTTCAGGCCGGTAGGTAAGGTTCGAGCAAGCATGTGCTCAACTTAGCACGTCCGAACAGAAACGAGGTCAAGCCGTTCCGGTAGCCAGCCATAACGGCCGTCCCCCAACGGGTGCTTTAATGAATGCTTTTACCTACCCACACAATTCCGGTAGGTCCGACCAGGGGCGTGTCTTTACCCTCCGGCTGCGGAGATGACGCCGTAGCCCGAGAGTGTGAGGGGTCGGCCTCGAGGGGCCCGAAAGGGGGACAAAGCCACCAACCCTTCACAAACGCGGTAAATAAGTCCGAACGCGGTCCGGAGTGTAAAGACACGCCCTAGATTACCCTCACCGACTACGGCATTCCCTCAACCGCGCAGGACTACGCAACCCTCACTGAGCTATCCCCGCAATCAGTTGAGGGCAAGACTACGCAACGACCGTCCACCACGGCACTCCCTCATCGGCCTTCGCCACTGACGGAAAAACTTCTGCCGTCCGGGCCGCATCCCTGTGCGTTGAGACCTTTATCCGATACCCGGCCCTGTCCACTCGAGCGGGCTGCATTCTTCTATCCCGCTCCCGTTCCCCTCGAGCAGCCTCATTTGTCGAACGTACCTTCAGCTTGGATTCGTTCTTGGTATCGATGCCTGCTCGTCATGGGTTTTGATTTCAAGGTGGCGGTCTCCACCACCAGATGGGTCTGCAGCTCTCCGAAGGACCTTCAGTGGGCCGCCCATAAAGCGGCCGCCCATGAGGAAGGCCTCTTCGACGCGAATAGGGCCTTGGGTATCTTTGCCATAGTTGCAGTGGAGCGCTCCGCATCGTTGAGAAGGGCTCCTTCGAGGAGAGTTCCTTCGAAGTTGGTCCTTTGGTCATTGACCTCTCTGAGGTCCCCCTCAAAGAATTGCACCCCGAAGAGGAACGCCTCCGTGAGTTTCGCCCCTTCGAGTTTCACTCCTTTGAGTTTCGCCTCTCTGAGGTCCCCAACCTCGAGGTTCGCCCCAATGAGGCCGGCAAAGGCTAGCCAATACCGTTCTGAACGGCTCTTGGATAGATCAACGTATACAGTGGGGGTATTTATGGTCTGGGGAATGCCGTTACTCATCACGGATAGATCAACGTATACGGTGGGGGCGGTTATGTTCTGGGGAATGCCGTTACTCATCCGGTCATCTATCCATGTTCGTCTCTTCCATTGATAATACATTACTCTCGGGGAATAGCGTTACTAAGCTTTGACCGCTTCCGCTCGGGCTCTAGCAGGCCATCCAA
>JAHQVK010000145.1 GCA_019634385.1 Myxococcales bacterium
AGCAGGCCAACCGTTCACAAACGCAGGATACGGCATCAGCTCCGCGCCGGAATTTGAAGACACGCCCTAGCAGCCGGTCGATTTAGCCCTGTGTGTAGCTATCGAGCCCGGCTTTTCGTGAAACGCTCTGACGACGAGGCGGGCGTACCAGGGAGTACGTGACCGAGGAGAGACTTCTTGTGCTCAGGACCTTTCAAGGAAAGACCGGTCGATAGATGCGTGCAGGGCTAGATCAACCGGCTGCTAGTGGTAGCACCAGTTAATGCTCTAATCTCCTGATAAAGCATTTGTAGCACTCAATGGGTGTATATTCCGTACGGATGCTGCAGGAGGGAGTTTGAGGTAGGTTCCCCGATGAATGCAAGCCCTGGAAGGCGCTTGTAGGTTGCACGGAATAATACCATTTAGAACACAAATGCTTGTTTGATCAGCACTCTAAAATGATACCCACTACTTGTCTCATTATCAACGCGAAAGCTGCTGAATAGGTTTGAACCATTTTCCACTGTTCGATATGACTTGTCAGTCAGAAGGAAATCATAGTTTCCCCCTCCCGATGAAAGGGTAAGTACCCGAAATGTCTATTTACCATGCATTGTGATGTTGCTTTAAGGTTAGACTCTGTCCCTAACTGGTTCGTGATTCGGTTTAATACCCAGCAACTTACAGTGGATCTCTGTATGGACGCCTCTGGATCATCCTGCCTACATCCGAATCTGAAAACATAGTCAAAATAGATATTTATCAATAGTTCACGTTCACTGCTAAAACACCTCTAGTTCAAGCGAAGTTTTATGTGGTATATTCAAATACTTAGCAATATAGTTATGCCCCCGAATCGTCAAAAGGAACCGTAGATATCAGCTTGCTGGAAGCTTGCATTATGGCTACCAAGCATTATGCAGTCATCATACCAACTCTAAAAATTCGATAAAAATCGTGTTTTAGCCAAAAATTGTTCAACACATCAGGTTCAGCCCATCAGACAATTGACAGCTCCCACTGTTCACCACAATCACTCCAATAAGTATTTTCACTGTGATTTATATCTTTGTATTTATGCTTCCAACATCGAAGATCTTGAAGATATGATCCGTAGTTTGTATCACATGCAATCCGAATGTAGGCGTGAATTTAGGTGTTTCTTATCGAGAGAGTGGTGATCGAGGGTACTGAAAATCAATATATCCATAACAAATCAGAGGCGCGGCAACGCCAAAAACCACAAATTCGAGATCAAATAGTGCAAAATAAAAATATTATCTTCAAGTTTCAGATACGATTTGACAGATATTTCTGTCTACATCTTTTGATCGAACATGATATGAGTGCCCCTGAGTGAAGAGCCACAGCAACGCGTTTGTCGCATGGGTATCTCAGCCCTCCATATGTAGCCAAACGCCATCCCACTTGTGGGATGCCAAATACTGGTAAAGTTATGCATAGATTTACATTGTATGCTCAGCCGGCCTTGTGGGCGGTGCTCGTAGTCTACGGCTGCACAGGGGTCGTTGAACTACCTAAATCAACACGAGATCAAGCTATAGACGATAATAGCGAGATCATAGAATCACCCACCCCCACCGATGGTAGAGCTCTCCAACCGGTGACTGCTACTGCCCAACCACTCCGTAGACTCACCCACGAACAATGGATCAAAGCGGTCCATTCCACCCTAAATCTTCCCGATTTACCTGATTTTGGATACCAGAATCTGGAGAATGATCGAGGAGATACATTTATTTTTGGACAGGATCCAAGTACTCTCCAAGTAACCTACAACTTGTTCTCGGACTATCAGGCAAAAGCCGACGAAATTGCTCGATACATCACCGATTCTCCACAACGCACAACTACTCTCTTAAACGGCGTGATCACCCGAGATCGAGTGCAAAAATTGGTAACCGACATGGGATACCGAGCGTACCGACGTCCGTTAACCACCAATGAAATCAACGCGCACATGGCAGTGTTTGACGAGAGTGTAGAGAATCCAGTGGGGCTATATAACCATACGCCGGAGCAGGAAGGTTTATCTGTAGTCATTCAGGCCATCTTCCAAAGTCCGTATTTCATCTATCTAAACGTACCCAACACCAACATCAATGATCCGGTAAGATTGACCGCGCATGAGTTAGCAACTAAACTATCTTACTTTTTATGGGGCGAAGATCCTGATGAGCAACTGCATAGTCTCGCAGATTCCGGAACGTTAGTTGAGCATCAAGTCTTGGATGAACAAGCGGTCCGGCTAATGAATGACGAACGATTTGACGATCTCATGGTTCGGTTTCATGACGCTGTCCTTGGAGGAGGACAATGGTTTCCGGACGCCAATCTACAGCTAGCAGCAGAACAAGAGCGACGGCTATTTGTCACTGACCAGGTGCAAAACGGCGGCTCATGGAAAGACATGCTGCTTGCTACATATACATATGCAAACAGCGAATTGGCCGAAATCTATGGAGTTGCTGGCAGCTTTAGTTCAGACGTTTTTGAGCGCATAGACCTCTCTAATAGTGAGAGGCGAGGTGTACTGACTCAGGTTGGCTTCTTGAGTGGCGTTGCCTCCCGCCCCGTTCCTCGTGGCGTATGGATAAGTGAACGTATGGTATGCAATACCATCGGCGCACCCGCTGACGTAGCCCCCCCCGCAGAGATTCCACCAGCCACCGGCCGCCGGGAACTCTGGGAGGCATTCACAGAACAACCTGAAACCGACTGTGCGAGCTGCCATTCCAATCTGATCAACCCATTCGGCTTTGTGTTTGAGTCGTACGATGACCACGGTCGCTATCGGACTCACTACGGAGCGGCTTATTCAAACGTAGCTATAAATACTGCTGTTGACGATTTATTGATTGATGGCTCACTACATCATGCTGAAAATGCAGCCGAATTAGCGGAGGTCATCGCTAACAACTGGGTCGGTAATCGATGTTATGCCAGTCAGTTAGTAGAATTGTCCATGGGTCGGTTTGCCGTCCCTAGCGATGATGGTTTGGTCGATCATTTAGCGGCCCTGGTTGCAGAAGGGCGCTCTATTCGTGAGCTAGTGCGCTACATTATTCAAAGTAAAAGCTTTCGCTATCACCAGTCGACGGAGCAAAGAGATATATAATGACCCACTCACGAAGACTATTTCTACGAGGCATGGGCGGCATTGCCCTCGGTCTTCCATTTCTTGAAGGTCTAACTCAACGCAAGTATGCCTATGCGCAAGAGGCGGCGAAATCACCATTTGTGATCTTTTTTCGACAGGCTAATGGTGTTGCACAAACCGTTAATTTCAAGACGAAATATGATCCACAGGAACTATTTTGGCCCCAACTAGGCCCCAGTATTGAAGCTAAAGATGACTACAGGGCACTTGGGTTTTCAGCCCAGTTGACCAACAGTGGAGCTGAAGCCCTCCTGGACAACCAATGTACAGTCACGGGGCGAGCGATGGAGCCCTTGGCTGAGCACCTCGAGCAACTATTAGTTCTTGGTGGCGTGCGACATGTCGATATGGGCGGATGCGGACATGCGAACAAGGTGATGCAAGCGCTCACTGCCGCATCTATCAACCCCGGAGCTTGCGCCGAATCCACCACCCAACACGAATCGATCGATCATTATATTCAGCGAACTCTTTCCCGAAAAGAAGATCACTTGTATCTATTTGCCGGGAGTCATAAAGACGGTTGGCTGGGTGGGGAAGCTCTCGGCTACAGTGAAGGTGGCTTTGAACTTACCGCTGAAACATCGCCACTAGCAGCTTACGAACGAGTAGTCTCTGAGCAAGCCGACGTGGGGCTGGATGCTGAGATCCTTGAACAGCTAGAGAAGCGCCAGCGGAGCGTCATGGACTTCTTGACTGAGCAGTTCAATAGCTTGCTCAATAATCCATCTCTGAGCCAAGACGATCTCCGTCGGCTGGAGATGCATCGCGATATTATTCGCGATGTCGAAAACCGAGTAGGTGTACCCTTAACCTGCGGTGACAGTACCAACATCCGAAATGCGGTATCCAACCCCCCAGACATTGACCTCAGCACAAAGGATGGAGATCAGGTCCTACAGCTGGCAGAATTACATATGGATGTATGTATTCTAGCTGTACTATGTGGTCGAAACCGGTCCGCCACAATTCAGGTGGGTAATGGCAACGATGGTCTCACGGTGTATCGGCGGTCGGATGGGTCCCTAATGCGCAACTACGCGACCAACAATCTCGCTTCGTACCACGAGGTGTCCCATCGTAATGGGACTCACTCTAGTTCCGATCTGAGCAACCGCTACGATAACCCATACTACCGAGATCATGGGGCCATCGATCGGGCGTTTGCTCGAACCTTTAATCACCTGGTCTCCGGTTTGAAAAGCGCTGGCATTCTCGACAGAGGCATGGCGGTGTGGTTCAATGATATGGGGCACGGGGAATATCATGCAGCCTGGGATATTCCTTGGATCATCGCCGGGGGTGCGGGGGGACAGCTAAAGCAGGGCTCATTTGAGCAACTTGTCATGGGTGTGGAGTTTCATGGAAACGGGAACCTCCCTGGGAACCACCGAGCTATCCTCAATACCATTGGTGCCGCAGTTGGCCTTAAAGGCGATGATGGTGAACCCATCCGAAACTTTGGCACCGGCCCCGAAAATACGGAGGGGCCTCTGGATACGATCCTAGGTGGTGTTGAACTCGGAAGCGTTTAGCAAAGCCAGTACTCCCCGCATGACTTAGCCCACTGCTCCGCCCAGTGCTTGATAAGCAATATCTCGCCGATATTGCATCCCATCAAAACTAATACATCGCACCCCCGCATAAGCTTTTTCGGCGGCAGCTAACAGGCTGTCGCCCCGAGCTGTGACTCCAAGTACTCGTCCCCCCGCAGTAATGAACGGCGCATCTTTTCCCTTGCGCTCTGTGCCCGCATGATAGACCTCCACATCCTTATGCATAAATACTACTTCTAAGCCTTGAATAACCTTGCCGGTCTGCGGATCCTGAGGATAGCCCTCCGAGGCGAGAACCACCGTCATGGCTGCGCCCTCATGGAGCGCAACCATTCCTGGCTCGAGAACTCCCTTTGCAACTTGTAGGAAGGTTCGGAAAAGATCTTCTTGGACAAGGGGTAGTACGGCCTGAGCTTCTGGATCACCAAAACGTACGTTGTATTCTAGGACCTTCGGCCCCTGCTCCGTGATGATCACCCCTGCGTACAATACTCCCACCAGCGGAGAATGTTGCTCCGCGAGGTGCTCCACCACTGGCCGCATGCATCGTTCGACGATGCTCGCCACAACTTCCGGTGTCCCAAGGGGGGCTGGTGCATACGCTCCCATGCCTCCGGTGTTGGGACCTTGGTCACCGTCAAGTAGACGTTTGTGGTCTTGAGCCGGGGGAAATACCCGGAGGGATTCACCATCACACAAGGCGAGAAGAGACAACTCAGGGCCTTCCAACCGCTCCTCCACCACAACCACTGGCCCGCCCTTCACATTACGGAATAGGCCATCAATCGTTGCGTGCGCTTCAGTCGGGTTGTGCACCACCGAAACCCCCTTACCCGCGGCTAGCCCGTCCACTTTGATCGCAACCCCACGGGCAAACTGATCCGCAAAATCTTTTGCCGACTGCGCATCCGTACACCGAGCCCAACGAGCGGTAGGTACTCCTACATTGTCCATCACCTGCTTCGCGAAGCTCTTGCTCCCTTCCAGCTGCGCCGCTACCTTTGAGGGACCGACAACGGGAATACCCGCGAGGCGAAGCTGGTCTGCCAATCCATCCACCAGCGGCTGCTCCGGTCCGATGACCACCACCGAGGCCTGAACACAAGCTTTCCGAATGGCCTCATGGTCGGACAACGCAATCGGGTGGCGTTGTACCTCCGCCGGCATACCTTCGTTACCTGGAATTGCCTCCACCGTTGGTTTCGAGGGTGACCGGAGCAGGGCATTCACCAGAGCATGTTCGCGCCCACCCGCTCCGATGACCACCACTGTTTGTGAAGTAACCATGCTGGGGGTCATGGGAAATTGCTCCTACTCCGTCAACTACTTGGGTTGGAACGCCGGACTAATTTCGTCAAGAAACTATCGCAAAGCTTCGGATTCACCGTGATGTTTGCCTTCATTCTCTGTGTACTCAAGGCATAGCTGCCGAATCCGAATCGATGTAGGATTCAGAGAGAGAGCTTTCTCTAAAACCGGTCTGATCTGCTCTGACGTGACCGAGTCATGATTAAGCAAAGCCAACTCAACCTCTG
The DNA here is from genome assembly GCA_019634385.1 of Myxococcales bacterium. Taxonomy (GTDB): domain Bacteria; phylum Myxococcota; class Kuafuiibacteriia; order Kuafuiibacteriales; family Kuafuiibacteriaceae; genus JAHQVK01. The sequence goes on from JAHQVK010000145.1 coordinate 6,255, forward strand.
CGATCAGCAGTCCTGGCTGACTACGGAGTGCAGCAAGATAATCATCTCTAGCCTCCGCCTTATCTCCTCTCTGGCTGTGAGCTCGAGCTCTATACAGATGCGCAACAGCGTTTCCCCGCTCCACCAATAGGACCGCATTCGCGGCCTTCTCCACCGCATTCCACGCCCCTCCCTGCGCGGCGAAATATGTCTTCAGAATAAGTGCTAACACATTGGCATCGTCGGTCACCAATGCTCGGTGAACCGACTGCTCAGCTTCCACTTCCCTTCCGAGATGAATCTGCAGGATGGCCGCAGCCGAATGAGCAACAGACGCGTTTCGAGGATTTTTCGCTGATCGCTGAAACTGCGCAAGGGCATCGAGCATAACCTGCCGACCAAGGGACAAGGCCATCCGATCACCCTCATCAGACCAATGAAAGGGTTCAAACTCGACTACCTTGCGCATGGTCGCGTACGCCTGAGAGGCTTGACCATTACGCAGATATTCACTTGCCAGTATCGTAACAAGTCGCTGGTCTTTGGGTGAGTTGTGCATCGCGGTCCGCATATGCTGAAGAGCTTCACCTACGTTGCCTTCAGCAGATGCCACCCGCCCGGCCAAAACCAAAGCAACAGGGTGATCAACATCATCCATCCGACTGGTTAACACCCGCCGGGCCGTTTGCGATGCCAGGCTGATATCGCCTATTGCTAGCTGCGCCTCTCCTAGAACAACCAAACTACCAAGATCATGGGGCACAAACTTCACCGCTTGTTCAGCTAATCTGAGAGCACGAGAAATATTGCCCCGGGACAACGCTGCCCGCGCCCAGTCGGCGTACAACATAGCGCCTCGCTCTGGCGCTAGAGGACCAGCTTTCTCAGCCCTTCCAAAGGCTTCAACAGCCATTGACAACCGCTGCTGCCGAAGAAGGAGCATCCCCCGAAGAAGCAGAGCCCATTGACGGTCACCCGGTAGCCGTGATGCTCGCAGGTATCGACGCTGCGCCCGATCATAGCGACCCAGCGCTTGGTCTAGCTGCCCATAAGCCAGATGAAGGATTGCGTTGCTTGCCTCATCTTTGAGCCTGTGCTCAAGAGCGGCATAGGCCTCTGCGTACCGACCTTGGCGGCGATAGGCATCGGCAAGGACCCGCTCAGCCCGTTTGAGGTTCGGGTTCTTGGTTCGGATCTGAGATACCTCGGAAATTGCCAAGGCCGGATTCCCCTCAAGGTAGCAACTCGCCTGCAATACCTTCGCCCGCTCATCGGTTTTATCTTGCTGAAGCGCAGTATCAGCACCCACCCGACAACCATTTAGGTCCCCAGAGATCCACGCGAAAGTCCCCGCGGCGCGATGTACTGCTCCTGAATTTGCATCTATCAGCTGAGCATGCGCTAGCACTCGCCTCATAAGCGACCGTTCATCAACACTGGCCGCTGAATAACGCCACAAAGCAAAATTTTCTACGTATCCGGCCAACACTTCCGGGTGATGCTCGTTTGTCACAAGCGCCCTCTTGTATAATAATTCTGACTGGTTGTACGCAGGCCATCGATCCTGATCTTGGAGGGTTCGTGCCTGGGACAGAAGGTTTTCACCGGCTATAGAGTCTGAAGACTCCCTTGCCCATTGGGCCAAAAACCGCCGAAGAGGACTAGCCTTTTCGGGCACTGACGGAACCTCTGAAGCCACCGCATCCCTATATATATCTATCACCTGCTGCCGTTTCTCCCAGGCGATATATCCCCCACTTCCCAGACCTCCAATTACCAATAGAGGTGCGAAAATCATTGATATCCGGCTAAAAAACGGTAGGTGTCTTTGCTTTGGAGACTTCGCTAAGTCCAACTTTAGACTTGCTAAGTACCCAAGTTCTCGAAAGGCATGGATAGATTCAAAGACTTCTCCATCCCGTGAAAAATTGGCGCTCAGGGGAATGTTTCCTACGCGAACACGAGCACGAATATCATCGAGCGAAATAGGTCCAAGACGTTTACCGCCACGAAGCTGTGCGTACCATCCGGTGTGATCAACACCTACCGTCCCCTTTAAGTCCTGCTCTTGCTTACCCTTTTGATGAGTTTCGCATAAACCAAGGACTTGGTCAAAAGGTTCGGTCAGCACTAGGCCACATTCACCGCAGTAGTGCACTTCCACATCTCGCGGTGAAATCTCAGCCTCATCCTTCTCTTTACGCGCAAACTCGGCCCTAGACCCCAGCTGAAGTATAGCACTATCACTGTCGTCAAGCACATTGTTCAGATCATCTTCTGCATCAATACTGGCAGAGCCGAGGATATCGGAGGGATCTATAGATTCGGAATAACTATGGGACTCAAGAACCAATTCCTGAGCCCCATATCCACTACCCGAACTGGCTGACCTAGATTGGACAACTTGTACATGACGACAAAAAGGACACTGAGCACCAACCGGCTGATCACCTAATTGGTCGTCATCGATGGTATAGGCGGAGCGGCACCTCTCACACTCAAGCCGCATTAGCTCCGCCTCGATGAAGCACTAGTGTCGGAAGTGACGTATACCGGTAAACAACATGGAAATTCCGTGCTCATTGGCGGCCTCAATAACTTCTTCGTCCCGAATGCTGCCTCCTGGCTGAATAATGGCCCGTGCTCCCGCTTTCGCAAGTACATCTACGCCATCCCGGAACGGAAAGAAGGCATCGGAAGCTACCACCGAACCTTGAAGCTCATCTCCCGCTTTCATTTCACAAATTCGCACTGAATCAACCCGACTCATCTGACCCGCGCCAACCGCGAGAATTCGATCTTCGTGAGCAAAAACAATAGCATTACTCTTAACATGTTTAGCCACCGTCCATGCAAAACCTAGGGCACGAATCTCTTCTTCCGAAGGATGTCTGTGGGTCACAACCTTGGCATTAGCTGTTTCCACCCCAGGATCTGGGCAGCTATCAAGAGACTGTCGCAAAACGCCCCCGCGAACTTCTCGCCAAACAAACTGAGCGGGGGCCGGTACCCAGGCCTCATCGAGGCTCAAGACTCGCAGATTCTTTTTTTTGGCTAAGACCTCTAAAGCCGCCGGCGCATATCCTGGGGCAATCACCGCTTCAATGAAAGACTCTGCCAGTGCTTCTGCCGCCGCCTTATCAAGGGAACGAGATACTGCCACTACCGCACCAAACGCGGACAAAGCATCACAAGAGCGAGCAGTACGTATCGCTTCAGTGACATCAGAAAGTATAGCAACCCCAGATGGATTATTATGCTTTATGAACACTGCATTGGGCTCGTCTCTATAGGCAGAAATATCAATAGATATAGCAAGTGCAGCATCTAGATCTAAATAGTTATTATACGATAATGCCTTGCCTTGGATAACATTCGCTCGAGCCAAACCTTGCATCGTACCAGAATGCCGAAAAAACGCTGCCGACTGGTGACTATTTTCCCCGTAACGCAGGTCCATGACTTTATCAATGCTACGTACCTCAACCGCAGGTACTCCATCTGGGCCATCAGCTCGTGAGTTTGCAAAAAAACTTGCGACCGCCGAGTCGTAGCGAGCCGTATGCTGAAACACTAATGCGGCTAATTCTCGCCGTAGCTCCTTTGTCACCTTTTCTTCGCGCAGAGCAGTCAAGAGCCGCTGGTAGTTTGAGGGGTGCACAACAACCAGAACATCTTCATAGTTTTTTGCCGCCGCTCGAAGTAAACTCGGACCACCAATATCGATGGCCTCAATCACCTCCGATTCACCCACTCCCGGTTTGGATACCGTCCCGTGGAAGTCATACAGATTAACCACCACGAGATCGATGTAGTCCAAGCCGTGGGTTTGCATCTGAGCTGCGTGGGTATCGAGGCTCCGACGAGCCAAAATACCAGCATGAACACGGGGGTGTAAGGTCTTGACCCTGCCATCCAACATTTCCGGCCACTCGGTAAACTGTTGAAGCTCCACGTGAGGAATATGATGCTCCTTAAGCACGCGGGCTGTTCCTCCCGTAGAAACGAGTTCAATGCCTAACTGTACGAGCCCTTCAGCAAACTCAGGTAGGCCGGTTTTGTCTGTCACGCTGATCAGCGCTCGAGCCACAGAGTGTGTCACGGGGGCGGGATAGCAAACTCGCGCGGGCACGTCGATCGCTGGTGCACAGTGACGAGATTCAAGCCAAGGCTACCTCAGAGCGGACCAATCGTACCGCCCCATCGAGCCGAAGCGGTGGCCCTCAGCAAAAAGAAACAATGGTTAGATGGATACCAGTCAAAATCTGATGTGAATATCAAAAAGCTGATGGAGCAAAGACGCCATTAGAAAAGAGCCTCCAGACATGTTTCAGATATCAGTACACAGTATGCACAAGTGAGGCACAGTCAAGCATTGCCCCAGGAGGTGAACTCAGCCTCACTGATAACTGCGGCATGTGTACAAAAAAGCTTACGACGACTTTGGTCTGGTTACTGCAGATACTTTGGCACATGTACACATATTCCTTGGCTTTTGCCCTTATAGGTACATGCTTACTGGCTTGTGATCCTCCAGGAGACTGTGACCTCACTATCGGACTCGATGGTATAGCGGAATGCTTCCCGAACGGCCCCCCAAGCTCCCCTCCCGAGGATGATGTATGCGGTGGGCTACTCGGTCTTTCCTGCGAAGATGGCTCCTATTGCCACTATGATCTCGATGCGATCTGTGGAGCTGCTGATGCCCTAGGGGAGTGCCGAGTTACTCCGGAAGTCTGTAGTGAAGTTTATGATCCAGTCTGCGGATGCGACGGAAACACCTACGCAAATGACTGCAAGGCAGCTGCGGCCGGTATCTCTGTTGCATCTCCTGGAGAGTGCACCCCCCCACCCAGCGACATATGCGGCGGTCTAGGTGCTCCTCTTTGCGAAGATGGCTCCTATTGCCACTATGATCTCGATGCGATCTGTGGAGCTGCTGATGCCTCAGGGGAGTGTCGACCTATCCCCACCGCGTGTACCAAAATCTATGATCCAGTCTGCGGATGCGACGGAAACACCTACGCAAACGACTGTGTTGCCGCGTCGGCTGGAGTTTCAGTCATCTTCGCTGGGGACTGCCAAGCCCCTACGCCTTCACCGGGCGATGGTTTTTGCGGGGGACTCTTGGGCGTCCCTTGTGAGGAAGGCGACTACTGCCACTATGCGCCGGAGGCAATCTGCGGCGCCGCAGATGCGCCCGGCCAGTGCCAACCTATTCCCCAAGCCTGTACAAAAATCTATGAACCAGTTTGTGGATGTGATGACAATACCTATGCAAACGCGTGTATGGCCGCCGCAGAAGGCGTTTCTGTAATCTCACCCGGCGTCTGCGGTTTATCGCTATCACCCTGATGGGTATGAAACCCCGGATAGTTAGGCCCCACCGCTTTGCGCAACATACCATCTTCAGCAGTCTGATCGCCTAGCCCTAGCCCCTAAAGTGATGTTGGTCGGCCCACCAGCGTCCGGTCTAGAGGCCTTAACTCACGCTCTCAGTCATGCCTTGGAGTGGCCCAGCAGTACTTGCGACCATAAGCCCGGCTTCTCCCTGGAGACAATGACCAAAGTTGCCCAACAGCCTATGGTGTGATCTCAACCTGCGCGGTGCACAGAACCGAGTCTGGAAATCCTACAAGTCATCGCTCCTAAAGTGAGCTTCATTGTTCGCCCTATTGGGGAAGTACCGGTCCATGGTTGATAGAATAGTATGCTTCATTTTACCTAGCGCACCTAAGTCATCGTTTGGATATCCAGTTCATTGAATATTCTTCGTTACGGAAAGACCCGTCCGTTAAATATGTAGTCACGCCGAGATCTCTCTGCCGAGAAGCTGGGAGAGTTGATGGACAAAAGTCCAGCTGCCGGAGGCCTCTACGAAATCACAACTCGTGATCATGAAGACCATTTCGAAGTGCTGATGAACGGTTTTCCCTCTTTGAACCTCACCGCGTTCCCCCCTTACAGCCTCAGTTGGTTCTACGCAATAGTTATGCTACCTCTAGTCGGGTGTCAGACCCAACGTCCAACACTGCTTGGGCTGTATTCTTCGTAGGTGCTCTCGTGGTCTGCGGCCCTTTTAGATACTTTTGGCTCCAAACTTATCTTCCGTGGTGGACGCCATTTGCCATTTGGATCCTATTGATTCTGCTAAGCGGATGGCTCGCAATCCGCTGGCTCAAACTGGGATAACGGGGTGATACTCTCAGGCACACATTTTGGCCCATCAACGCCCCTTATCTTCGGTACTCTCGCCTATCTAGTTCTGTTATTTCTGGTGGCTGAAGCCACAGAGCGGGGATGGATTCATCGTAGGGTCGCCAAACATCCATTGGTGTTCTCCCTCTCTCTTGGGGTATATGCTACATCTTGGACTTTCTTTGGTAGCTTAGGTCTCGCTGAACGCTTGGGGTATGGCTACTTAACCATTTACCTAGGAGTAACCTTAGCTTGCCTCGCCATCCCAGTTATTTGGCGGCCCCTTGCGCGTGTTGTTCACACTCAACAGCTCTCCAGCCTGGCAGACCTGATGGCGTACCGTTTCCATAGCTCAACAGCGGGAGCGTTGGTTGCCCTACTTATGTTAGTCTCCAGCCTTCCCTATCTCGCTCTCCAACTTCGAGCGGTCGGCGAATCTGCCCATATTCTTGTCCCCGAATTATCTCCATCGTGGGTAAGTCTATTCTTTGGGGGTATCATAGCCACATTTGCTGTTCTATTTGGTGTCCGCCACGTCAATCCTCGCCACACTCAACACGGACTAGCGGTGTCGATGGCCTTTGAGTCATTAATCAAGCTCATTGCCCTCACTATGGCCGGAGCCTACGCTTGGATATATCATTTGGGAGGCTTCAGAGGTGTGAAGGATTGGTTGGAACATCACCCAGAAGCTCTAGCCCGTCTTGTACAACCCACTCACGGGGATGCCTGGATAACTCTGATCATTCTCTCTTTTGGAGCAGCATTTCTTCTCCCCAGGCAATTTCACCTCGCTTTTGTTAAGCCGGTAAGCAAAACAGCATTTGCACACACTATGTGGGTTCTGCCGGCATATCTTCTATCTTTGAGTCTTCCGATTCCCATCTTGTATTGGAGCGCCGCTAAACAGGGTAGCTCCATCAGTAATAATCCAGACTTCATCATGGTCCAGCTCGTCTCAGAACAACCCATTCTCGCCTTTCTTATCTTCCTTGGCGGTATCTCTGCATCAAGTGGCATGATGATCGTCTGCAGCATTGCCCTTGCCAATATGACCATGAATCACCTGGTGCTTCCGGTCTGGCGTCCTCTAAAGAATTTTTATCGGTCCGTTATATGGTTACGCCGCAGCCTTGTAGTGTTGATTATTTTCGGTGGATATCTTATGTATATCACGCTCAACAATGGGGCTCTTGCGGATTGGGGTCTGCTCACCTTCGTTGCTGTCTGCCAGCTTTTGCCGGGAGTACTCAGCGTGCTCTTTTGGCCTAAAGCGAACCGCTGGGGGTTTATTGGGGGCCTGAGTGCCGGTAGTCTCTGTTGGGTTGTATTACTGATCTTCCCTGCTTTAGGTATCGAACCGATAGCGGAAACCGTGGGTGGACTCGCCCAGATGACATATCCCGATAGAGATAACCACTGGTCGATCGCCACCGGAGCGAGTCTGCTGAGCAATATTTCTCTGTTTGTGATTGGTTCCTTACTCTTCTCCACGCGGCGCGAAGAGATGGAGGCGGCAGAGGCATGCGCTGCGCAAGGCCTCCCGAGTCTCCGCACCTGGAGTCAGCGTACCGCTGAACAGCTTATTGAAGACTTGCAAACTACGCTCGGCCGGGAAGTGGCTCAGCAAGAGGTAAATCGTGCCCGAATTCGACTAGGGCTACCCACCGGAGAACGTCGTCTCCGGCAACTCGGACAATTGGAACATGAACTCACAAGCAATCTCTCTGGCCTAGTAGGCCCCACCGTGGCCCGACAGGCCTTGGGGCCACGAACTACCGCTGACTCCGTTGCCCTCGTTGATCACATTCTACTGGTTCAAGAGCATCTTCATAACCAGGCACCACCACCATCCGCTGCCCAAATGATCGATTTGGTCCGTAGATACTTCGGGGACGTGCTCGAACAACTCCCCGTGGGTATTTGTGCCTTTGGATCCGCCCACGAAATCTTGATCTGGAATCAGGTTATGGCCCGATTATCTCATTTGGAACGTCACGATTATCTTGGTCAAACTCTGAGTGATCTTCCCTCGCCGTGGCCATCACTTTTTTCTCCCAAAGCTCCCGCTACCCACACGTCAGAGGTCCAAGTCCAGGACCGAGTCTTGACCCTTAGGATTGGTAGTACCTCACTTGGCAACGGTGGATGGGTATACTTGGTCGAAGATCTCACTGAGCAAAGTATGCTCCAAACCAAAATAGCCCATGAAGACCGGCTGCGGTCCATTGGGCGACTCGCAGCCAGCGTCGCTCACGATATTGGTAACCCCCTAGCAGGCATCCTTCTTGTCGCTCGCAACCTTATGGACGAGACAAATCCTGAAGATGCCCAAGAGCGTTTACGCCTAATTGTCTCCGAGGCCAGTCGAATAAAGAAGATTGTAGAATCACTCTCGACGTTTAGCCATCGCGGACGAGGATTCTTGCACCTGCCTCGGCACAGCTATCAGGAAGTGAGCGTGAATGATATCCTCCAGGACGCTCTCCAGCTCATCAGACTTACCCATAAGGACATTCCGTGCAGCGCTCAATGCGAACCAAACCTCCGCGTGCTCGGAGATAGCCAACAACTTACCCAGGTGCTTGTGAACTTGCTAACCAATGCCTGTGATGCCTCAGCACCCGGATCGAATGTAACATTAAGCGCACACAAAAATAATACGCACATCCAAATCACCATCGCTGATTCTGGAGAGGGCATCGAAGATGATGCCAAGGCCCATATTTTTGAACCATTCTATACCACGAAGGATATCGGTTTGGGTACCGGACTCGGTCTCACAATCGTGCATCATATTATTGAACATCACGGGGGATCTATTCATGTAGACTCTCAACGAGGTGAGGGTAGTCGCTTTATCGTGCGTCTAAGATCTTGTCACCCCAAAAACAGACTGGGTTAAACCTAAACTCCTGCAGCTACCGTTCAGCTTTGCCCCACTGTGCAGACCACAGAAACGTTTAGAGAATCTACCGAAGGAGAAGTCGGTAGTGACCATCAGGGATATGTTTCAACTTCACCGGTTGGTGCGGTATAGATCTTTCATGAGCCGAATCTTGGTAGTTGAGGATGAGCTTGTCCTCCGCAGCGAATTACGGCGCTTGCTCGTCAGGAGCGGCTACCAGGTAGACGAAGCCAGTTCACTTGAAGAGACGGAGGCTTACAGTCTCGAAAGCTTTGACCTTATTCTCACCGACCTGCGACTACCGGGGGGCAGTGGGACCGAACTACTCAAAGGAAAAACTCATCCCCCGATCGTGATCATGACCAGCTATGCCACCGTCGCGTCCGCAGTAGAAGCCATGAAACGGGGCGCTGCTGACTACATCTCTAAACCATTTGAACCGGACGAACTCAAACTGACAATCGCCAACGTCTTAAAATCCAGTGACCATCCACTGGCGTCTGAGGTTCAACCCGAAACTGCGCTTTTCGGTCGTTCGCCACCTATGCAGCAGGTTAAGACACGTATTTCTAAGGTTGCGGCCACCGATTCCATAGTCCTTATCTTGGGGGAGTCCGGCACCGGCAAAGAGCTTGTCGCCCGATCTATCCACCGCTTGAGTTCCAGATCGAACCAAGCGTTTGTTGCCGTCAATTGTGCCGCCATTCCCGATGGTCTGGTTGAATCTGAACTTTTTGGACATGAACAAGGCGCCTTCACCGGCGCCAACCAGCGACATATTGGCCTGATCGAGACCGCCCATAAGGGAACCCTTTTACTCGACGAAATTGGGGAACTCTCTTTATCCGCCCAAGCTAGACTGCTCAGGGTCCTACAACAACGAGAAGTTCGTTTGGTGGGCTCGAACAAGACCATTCCCATTGATGTTCGTATTCTAGCCGCTACCCACCAGGATCTACGGGTTATGGTCGCTGAGCGACGCTTTCGCGAAGACTTATATTATCGCTTACACGTCTTGGAGATCGAGCTTCCTCCTCTCCGTGACCGAGGAGACGACATTCTAGCTCTCGCTGAGCAGCTCTTCGAACAGGCCAAGCGAAAGGTTGGCCGAACCGAGCTAACCCTGAGTGCGAGTGCCAAAGAAAGCATCAAGAAGCACTTATGGCCCGGCAACGTTCGAGAGCTCGCAAACGCTATCGAACGAGCGGTGGTGTTAGCCGAAGGCTCTTTGGTCAACCCCTCTCTGTTTCGTTTGTCTGTTCCCCGCCCCTTGGATCATGGTCCTAATGCTCACGAAACGCTCAGCGATTACTTTACCCAATTTGTACTCAAGCATCAGGATCATCTAAGTGAGACAGAGATCGCTCGAAGGCTAGGAATAAGCAGGAAGTCTCTTTGGGAGAAAAGACGCCGATTAGGTATTCCGAAACAGAGTAAACAGTCTTAGCAGCCGGTTGATTTGGCCATGTGTGTAGCTATCGAGCCAGGCTTTTCGAGAAACGCTCTGACGACGAGGCGAGCGTACCTGGCGGTACGTGACCGAGGAGAGACTCCTAGCAGGCCATCGGAAAAGTGAGTTAGGCGCTTCGCTGGTCCTTTTTCCGTGGAACGTCTGGACCGGCTTCGCCTTTCATCGGTTGCATGCGCCCTCTTCATCCGGAGCGTTCCACGGAAAAGATACTTCGCGGATCACCCATCCCACTTTTCCGATGGCCTGTTAGTGGTCAGGACGTTTCACGGAAAGAACGGCCGGTAGATGCGTGTAGAGCTAGATCAACAGGCTGCTAGGCCACCTGAGTCTACAAGGCTATAGCAGCTCAGAACAGCTAGATATAGACCTCAGGTCTCAGAGCCGCTTCATCCTCAAAATCAAAAATAGACCATTGCCTGTAAAATAGCCTCACTCGCAAAGGTATCAAGAGTAGGCGCATCATTCTCATTCACAAATATGGGACGTGCGCGATAGTGAAGTGTCAACTTTGAATGATGCCCGATCAAGAACCAATTGAGTCCGCCCTCAATCACTGGCGCTAACTCATCATCGAGTGCCTCAAACACTGATAGTTGCAATCTTCCATATAACTGGAGTTTACGCCCCCCCAAACTATTTGAGGGCAGTAAATATCCGGCTTCCACGAGAAAACTATATCCAGAGCCAATCGACGGATACGCATTTCCTCTCCCATTAAGCGAAAAGCTCTGGTCCGCAGCCGGAGCACCGTCAGCAATATTGGCAATACCAACATTACGAATAAAGTTGGGCCCCAGATCGTAATAATAAAATGTGAGTAATCCGGTCAAAGCCCCGCTTACATCCGGATCATTACCTAATGGTGTATCTATAAATGCATCTATTCCCAACAAAACCGTATCGTGAGTATCTCTATCCTCTTCAGTGGGCCCAGCCGTTGCGGTCAGTTCAGGTTGATAATAGTATCCCGCACCAATATTAAACACCCTCTTAGTACCCACGTAGGTACCCACTGTATAGGGTAGTTTGTTCGATTCCTGATCCCAGAACTGATAACTAAGATATCCGGCAGTCGACCAACTATTTGCGCGATTATTGAATACTGCCACAGTTTCGTTGGCCGGGTCTCCGACCCGCGGCTCAAAAGGACGGTTGATTGCGAGACGATAATCTAGTTTTTCGATTTTACCCTTTGCGTACACACCGAGTTGTCGCGCAAACTGGTCACCTTGCTCAATCAATGGCCAGTTTGTAATGGGTGCATCCATAACCAGAAAGTTCAGCGTACTAGCATTAGTCTGACGTGATATTCCATGCCAGTAATGCAAACCAGCACCAACATATAGAAGTTTATTAGCAACCTTGTATTCCACCCAGGCATCATGAAAAAACAACTGGGGCTTAAATGGGTCTGCTCCCGAGAATGTCTGGTTATTTATCCCCATATGTATCAAAATCAAGACATCATCAGTAATCTGACCATATCCCAAGAATCGTGCTCGACGTAGAGCTACATCGGCTTCAAAATCAGATGCAGCCTCGTTGACCGCAGTGCCCGGATTCATCTCCATCAAGCGTGTCCACATCTGTAGCCAAGTAATAAATCGGAAGTAGCGCTGCCCATCTTCGCTCAGATCGAGTCGTACACCCTTTCCGTATGCGTCCCCACCCCCTTGGGCGACAGCCACCGCTGATACTCCGGTCAATAGACAAACCAAAACAATTTTCAGCATCCAAATCTTTTTCATCTTCGTGTCTCCTGAATAACTAGAATATCCACCGGCTTCAAACTCTCCATGTTTCAGCGAATCGTTCTAGGAGAGCTCGGAGGGGTTATCACCTCTCCGAGCTCTTTGCCTTGTCGAGTCTGAAGCTTGCAACTATTCTAGTGAGCTTCGCTTGCTGCGCCCGCACCCCGAGGTATTCGAATGTCTTCAACCAATTCTTGAATATGTTCAGGAGGAGCAGTTGTCAGGCGGGAAACGATAACCGCCACAACAGTATTGAAAATCATGCCGAGGGTTCCAATACCTTCTGGAGAGATGCCTAAGAACCACTGGTCCGAAGTACCTCCAAGAAACTTAAAGTAAATTATATACATAGCAGTGAAGACTATGCCAACCACCATACCTGAAAGCGCACCTTCGCGATTCATTTTTTTATCAAATATTCCAAGAATAATAGCTGGGAAAAAACTGGACGCGGCCAAGCCGAAAGCAAAGGCTACCACCTGCGCAACAAAGCCCGGTGGATTTATCCCAAAGTAACCAGCAACTATAACTGCCGCCGCAGCTGAGATTCGAGCGGTCAAGAGCTCACTTCTCTCGGAAATATTGGGGTTAAAAGTGCGCTTAACAAGATCGTGACTAATTGCAGTAGAAACAACCAATAAAAGCCCAGCTGCGGTGGAAAGAGCTGCCGCGAGACCGCCGGCAGCAATCAGCGCAATCACCCAGTTCGGAAGTCCAGCAATTTCCGGGTTAGCGAGAACCATAATATCACGATCAATATAGACTTCGTTTGTGTTGTCTGTCGGCGAGTTGGAGAAAAGTCGCTCGCCGCTCGCTCCCAATGGAGTTGAATCGTCTTCTGCTACAGCAAATTTGGGTTTACCAACCATTGCTGATCCACTCCCATCGTAGCGTACCTTACCATCTTTATTTTTATCTACCCATGCGATCAGACCAGTATCTTCCCAAGTCTTGAACCATCCCGGAATCTTTTTTACAGAATCCGGTGCTGAACTTGAATAAGTCGCATTACTAATCGCCCCAATAAGATTGGTTCGAGCAAACGCCGCAACTGCCGGGGCTGTTGTATATAATATCGCAATAAACAGCAGAGCCCAACCAGCACTAATTCTTGCATCTCTTACCTTTGGCACCGTATAGAAACGAATAATCACATGAGGTAGCCCAGCGGTACCTACCATAAGTGCCATTGTGATACAAAAAATATCCAACATCGATTTGGTTCCCGATGTATATTCGGCAAAGCCTAACTCTGCATGTAGCTGATTGAGCTTATCGATGAGGTAGATCTGCTGACCTCCCGCCACCTGAGATCCAAGTTCACCGCTTAGGAAGCCACCAAAGCCGAGCTGTGGCAAAGGATTGTTACTCAGTAGTATAGATATAAATATCGCAGGAACCATATACGCAAAAATAAGGACAACATACTGAGCAACCTGAGTATATGTAATGCCCTTCATTCCACCCAGGGTGGCATAGAAAAAGACCAACGCCATCCCAATCAGCACGCCGCTCGTTATATCCACTTCTAGGAATCGACTAAATACAACTCCAACGCCTCTCATCTGGCCCGCAACGTAGGTAAATGAGACGAATATAGCACAGAAGACCGCAATTATTCTGCCGGTATGCGAGTAATATCTATCCCCAACAAAATCAGGAACCGTAAACTTACCAAATTTACGAAGGTATGGGGCTAGGAGTAAGGCTAGTAAGACGTAACCTCCGGTCCAACCCATAAGATACACCGAACCATCGTAACCAGTAAAGGATATAAGTCCGGCCATACTAATGAATGAAGCGGCAGACATCCAATCGGCGGCTGTCGCCATACCATTGGCTACCGGGTGTACTCCCCCTCCCGCAATGTAGAATTCTCCAGTTGATGCCGCTCGCGACCAAATCGCAATACCAATATACAAGGCAAAAGATGCGCCTACGATCAGAAAAGTCCAGGTCTGTACGTCCACGTTTTCCCCCTCAATCTTCCGAATGTCCGTATTTTCGGTCCAGTTGATTCATCAATTGAACATAGATAAATATAAGGGCCACAAAGACATAAATAGCCCCCTGCTGAGCAAACCAGAAACCTAAGGGAAAGCCTCCCAAGCTAAACTGGTTGAGCTCATCAACTAACAAGATGCCGAAGCCATAAGAAACGACGAACCATATTGTCAGTAAAACGATAAGATAGGTGAGATTTGAGCGCCAATAGGCTAATCTTTGATTTTCTGTATCCACGAACACCTCTACTAGATCACCAAATGTAGCAATCATCAGACCATAGGGTGGATAGCTGTTATTAAACAGTGGTGCATATCAACGCGTTGCGTTGACAACGTGACCGTTACCTTCTAAAGTTACGAAAAGTGACATCTATAATCACATATAGGTATCTCCCCTCTTAGCTTGAACCGATGAGGCAACGATACTATCCTTTTAGGATTAACAATTGTGCTAGGCTAAGCGGCATCGGGCGCAGGAGGCTTCCTGTGCCACATATCGGCGAAGACAGTGGCTACAAAACATACGCCACCGGCGAAAGGTGGAGCCGGTTAAACGCTCAACGGAAAGACCACCCGAACGATGAATGCTGGACGCAGTCAACCGGTTGCAAGCCTACCGTAGGTCGCGAGTCGGATGGTTCGAAATAGCCTGGATATTTGGCGTGGTAGGAAAACTTGCATTCGGGCGTGTTTGTAAACTCGGGACCGCGTCCTTACTTGTTTCCCACATTTGTGCGAGGCCGGTGGCTTCGCCATCCTTTCAGCCCCCTCGACCCGGTACATCCCGTACCTCCTCGGGGCAGAACCCTCGCAAATACGGAATACGGCGTCATCTCCGTAGCCGGAGTTTAGAGACGCTCTCTAACCCGCTGCGAGGGAAGCACTCAAACGCATCTCTATTCTAGTATACTGAAGCAAGAACTTGGGTTCAACCCAAGTTCCTGCTTCTTCGCGGGGCTATGCCCCGCGGAGCGAGCCCTTGTTGGTTCTGTAAGAATCAATTCAAGTGGTCTTTGCTGTAATTAAGATTTTTTAGAACTAACATTAGACATTATCAACATCTAGCGATAGATTCCGTCAGCTGTTTAAAAGATGTTGGGCAAGACCTAGCGTTGGGGTCCCCTGAGGGTTAATCGAGAAAACTGTTGAGAGTTTCGTCATCGTCTCGTAGCTTCTCTAGACCCTGTGACTCTACCTGGCGAATTCGTTCTCGGGTCAGATTCATAATCTCTCCAACCTCCTCCAAAGTCACCCCCCCTCGTTCCGCAACGTCCAAAGCGCAGGTTTCTTCCAACTCATGGACATCTTTGTCAGGGAAATTAATTTTTATGGATCCCGTGCGGGGATGCACATCAAGGTACAGGTGATATCGACAAGCCACGTACAAACAGGGTCGCTTGTCATGACGACATTGGGTTCGTTCCGTCGGCCGCTCATAGTCGACAATCACCGGTAGTCGGCCTTCTTCCAATAGCTGACGTCGCTCACGAAGCATTTGCTTCCTCGCTATAGTCACACCGCGCTGTTTATCTCGTAACCGCAGAGAACCAGATGATGCCGGTGCTCGGTCCGGGATTTCGGTTGGTACTTCAGAAGCCCCCCCTGCTTCCAAATCGCGGTTCCCCATACGTTTGGGTTAAGAGTGTACCATAGTTTGACTCCCCACTCTCGCTTTTGCATCGATCATCAACAGAGTCATCCTTCAGCTGAGTCTATGGCCCTTATCCATCACTCTTAATCCTACATCACAGCCAATGAAGGTAAAAAATCCTTCCGACACTTGAACTCACTGACAACCCTCTGAGCTCACGCTTGGCGTACCTCCGGAGATGGAAGCCGACGAATTCGGCATGTGGACAAACCACTAAGATTATCGGTCCTTCTCCCCTTTCCTCAATAAACCTTCCAGCGCTAGGATTCACCTATGAGGGCGCCTGAACGTCTGGCCAATCTGGTCACCCGCCTCTTTGAAGGCACCGATGCGCCCCACGCTTCTTCCCGATATCATAGGGCCACTGGGCGACTGGCCTTTGAGGTATTTAAGGCCTTTGATCACATTGGCCCGCCATTGACCGACCACGCTGAACCGGCTTCATTCCGTAAGGGCAAACTAACGCTTACGGTAAGAAGTAGCGCGTGGCTCACAGAACTGGCGATGATGCGGAGCGAAATCAAGCAGCGACTAAACTCCCGCCTGGCAAAGCAAATTGTCGAAGACGTTCGTCTGGTGCTGGGGAGCCCCAAACGCCTTCGGCCTCAACCAGCCCCTAAAAAAATTCAACTCAGTCCTTCGCAGCAAGAGAAGGTGGAAAGTTGGGCTGCTGGCTTAATCAACGACCGCGTCCGAGAAGCCTTCGAACGGGCTGCCAGTCGCTCCCTCGAAGCTGGTCCCGTGGGCCAAATGCCGTACTCTGGCCCCGCCGGACCTCGAGTCCTAGCCCCGGTGGAGGACGAGACTCAAGAGTGTGAAGATGAGCTCAGCTACGGATATGGAAATCGCGCCTACGATCGGTGGAGGCTACGAAAGCCGAAGGCCCGATAAGTCCTGGTCCCACTATCTGTACCTGCCGAGCACTCCATCTTCTTCGTTCAAAAATATGCCCAATCAAACGCCAGTTCATGCACAAACGTCCCCCAGGGCGCGTCTTCGTAGGGCTGTGTATGACTCGTCCTGACTCAGCCGAATATCCGGGGCCCTCCGGTCCCCCTCTATTGATGACCCCGAAACTCACCCGGTCATCGTACTGGTCCGAACATCCTATAAAATTAAGTATTTTTGAATAGTTAGCCACCAATCCGCAGAAACGTCCTAGTTACAAACCAAGTTTCAAGCGGTAAGAAAACTTTCAAGCCCCTTTGCCACACTAAGAAGATTGGGCGTAATAAGGTTTACGATAAACTTTTCTGCCACTGGCGCAACCCGACCAGCCAACAAACTGGGGACCCCCGGAATACCTTTGGGGTTAACAGTGAGATCTCCACGGATCTCAAGACGGGTTCCATCGCCATCCTCAATGTAATAATTCACACCCTCGCACACTACGTTGTTTGTAAATATCGAGGGTTCGATTTGCCACCGGCAGCTATACGTGGCCTGATTCCACTCCGCACGATCGATCCAACCCAACGCTTCCACATTGATCAAACTCTTCAGCAACGAGGGAATCTCTGCGTTAGCCGTCCATTCATTGACCAGCCTGGTTGTGCCTTCAATCTCTTCACGGTTGACGACCTTAATCCCCCGGACATTGGGGAGGTAAGGAACCAGATCCGGTAGTCGGTCTCGGTAGGTAGACAAAACGACGTCCCTCGGAAACGGAATTAGAGTATCAGCTTCGAGCTTCATGCCCTAATTCGTGCTGGCAAGAAGACGGGGGTGCAAGCCCCGATCGCCGACAAACATCGAGTCTACAACCTAGGTGGTTCACGCTTGCGCCACCTACCGCATCGCGATAATGCCGGGCCGATGAGTTTAAACGGTTCGCCGACCGAAGCCGGCAAGATTGCGCAGGTCATCGGCCCCGTCGTTGACGTGGAGTTTCCACCGGGACAGTTGCCAGAGATCTACAGTGCTCTCCACGTAAGCAACGCCGCCATCAGCGAAGAGGCGGATAATCTGGTTCTCGAAGTAGCTCAGCACTTGGGTGAGAACATCGTGAGGACCATAGCTATGGACAGCACCGACGGCCTGGTCCGGGGGGCATCCGTAAAAAACTCTGGTCAACCCATTCAGGCCCCTGTCGGCCGGGAAGTGCTGGGCCGTATTCTCAATGTGACCGGTCAACCCGTCGACGAGCTGGGCCCCCTCAATGCCAGTCGATATGAATCCATACACAAGCCACCACCGCCTTTCGTAGAACAGGCTACCGGGGTTGAGGCGTTCGAGACCGGCATTAAGGTCATCGACTTACTCGCACCGTATATGCGTGGAGGTAAGATCGGCTTATTCGGTGGCGCCGGTGTGGGTAAGACCGTGCTCCTCCAGGAACTCATCCGCAATGTAGCGGTGCTCAAAGGAGGCTTTTCGGTGTTCGCGGGGGTCGGAGAACGTACCCGTGAAGGGCGTGACCTGTACGACGAAATGGTCGAGTCTAAGGTCATTGCTGTAGAGCGTGACGAAAACGAAGAGCCCATCACTGACGAGCGTGGACGCTACACCATCAAGACTGGTGAGTCCCAAGTGGCATTGATTTATGGTCAGATGAACGAGCCTCCGGGAGCGCGTGCTCGGGTGGCACTGACTGGATTAACAGTGGCCGAACACTTCCGTGACGAGGGCCGGGAAGTACTGATGTTCATCGACAACATCTTCCGGTTCACCCAGGCCGGATCTGAAGTCTCCGCTCTGCTTGGCCGTATTCCTTCCGCTGTAGGCTACCAACCGACCCTTGCCACCGAAATGGGAGCGTTGCAGGAGCGTATTACCACCACCAGTAAGGGCGCTATCACCTCGGTACAAGCAGTATACGTTCCCGCTGATGACCTTACTGACCCTGCACCAGCTACAACCTTTGCTCATCTCGATGCCACCACGGTGCTCTCTCGAGGCATCTCGGAACTGGGTCTGTACCCAGCCATCGATCCTCTCGACTCCACCAGTCGCATCTTAAGCCCAGAAATTGTTGGCCAGGAACACTACGATATTGCTCGTGAGGTTCAGCGTATCCTCAGTCGTTATAAAGAACTACAAGATATCATTGCGATTTTAGGTATGGAGGAGCTATCTCCCGAGGACCGTGCGACCGTCAATCGTGCGCGGCGTATCCAAAAGTTCCTTTCTCAACCATTTTTTGTGGCTCAACAATTCACCGGCACTCCAGGCGCTTACGTGGAACTCAAAGACACCGTGCGCTCTTTCAAAGAACTCTGCGAAGGCAAACACGACCACATCCCCGAGAACTTCTTCATGTACGCGGGAACCATCGATGAGGTTATTGATAGAGCGCAGAAAGCAGGGGCGATCTAAATGCCACTGGACCTCAAGATCGTCACCCCGGAATCAGAAGCCCTGCACACCACCTGTGACGAAGTCACCATACCCGGGCTTACCGGTGAGATCGGGTTTGGTCCCGGGCATGTGCCGCTCATTACAGTCCTGAAGCCAGGGGTATTAACCGTGCTGAAAGGCACACAGCGCACTATATACGCAATCAGCTCTGGCTTTGCCGAAATCGAGAGCGGAACAGTGACAGTGCTCACCCAGAGTTGCCAGTCTGGTTCAAAGATCGATGTGGATCAGGCTAAACTTGAGGTGGCAGAGGCAGAGAAGGCACTGGCGGACCTTAGCGAGTACCACCCGAACTATACCGTCGTGCGGGGTCGACTGGATCGAGCCCTCGCCCGTATAAACGCTGCTCAGTTACGAAAATAGCCCCACCTGGGCTCCCCCTCTACAGCTTCTTCATTCGCCAATCGATGGCTCCGGGGCCGGATAGAGCTCAAATATCGCAAGCTCTGGGCGGCACATATCGCCGACCCGCATGCCTCGCCAAGCATGCCCCAAACCAGCATTCACATAGAGTAGAGTCCCCTCTTCCAACGTATACATACCCCGAATGTAGGGACCTAGCCGTCCCAGGCGAGCCAAACGCTGATCCCAAATATCTGAGACGTGAATCTGACCCGCGTGGGTGTGCCCACTCAATATCAAGCGCCCGCCAATCGACGCGATACGCTCCGCAGTTGGGGGGAAATGGGTCAACACCAGCGCCTCTCGAGGTGAAGCTATCCCGCAAAATGCCTCTTCCACCCGATCGTGGCCCGAAAACCCGTCATCAACACCCACCACGGTAAGATCTCCAACCGAGATGGATCTGTTCTGCAGTACGTGAGCTCCAGCATCCATAAGATTCTGAGCTGAGGCCCGCCCACCAACCAGATGATCGTGGTTTCCCAACACCGCAACCACCGGGCTTGGGAGACCGCAAACAAATCCCTGCACGCGACTGAAAAAAGTGCGTGACACATTTACGTAGTCACCGGTGAGAACCACCAAATCTGGCTTAGCCCGATGGACTGCCTCCGTAACCTCTCGGTAGAGAGCCAGCGGTGTCGTCCATCCCGCGTGGATATCACTTATGTGCACCACCCGGTACAATCGAGACAACCGGGGCCAAGGAAGGCGATAACGAGTAATTCGAAGCAAAGGACGGGTACGACGGACCCAGATCAGCAACGCCCCGGTAGTAAGGGTCGCCGCACCAACAACCGAGGACGGAAACAAAGCCATCACCGCACGAATAGCTGATTGTCAGCCTCGGCGCCACGCGTTGTCATCGTCCCTATGAGAGGTCTTGTGAAGAATGCTGCTTGGGATTCACAAGACCCAACAAGTAGCTTGTAAGGCGGCCACTGTAGCCACCAGACCGGCCATTAACGCCTCAAAATCGCGGAGTAACTCATCAACCTTTCGCGGCCCCCAAATGCCGATCATTGTTCAACGACGATAACCATCAAGTCGGCCATCTGCTCGCTTAAGAGACCTAAGACTTCTTATGTAAGCATTGTTGCGCCTATAGAATACATATATCAGCTAAGAAGCTTCCTTGATTTCTCTTTGACTTGAGAGCGCTTCAGAAAGCGCAACAACAAGGTCTTTAAGACCTTCATCAGCCGCGAAAAATCTCTACTTGCTTCATAGACCCGGACAGCCATGAGACGAGTTGATGCTTGATCCGTAGCTCCCCATCTGGTTGTCAACGCCCCTCTTTCTTGAGAGACAACACGTCTCGGCCTAAATCTAGCGAATAGATACTTGCACTACAGCAAAGACCACTTGAATTGATTCTGTAAGCATCAATTCAAGTGGTCACGCAGCGGGCATAGCCCGCGTAGAAACAGGAACTTGAGTTCAACCCAAGTGATTTCTGCTGTTATCAAATTTGCCTAACTGTCATGTCTCAGTTTTCGAGCTTCTAGATAGCTTACCTGCTGCTTGGATACTAGCAGGCCATCGGAAAAGTGAATTAGGCGCTTCGCGGGTCCTTTTTCCGTGGAACGTCAGGACCGGCTTCGCCTTTCATCGGTTGCATACGCCCGGTATGCGCCCTCTTCATCCGGAGCGTTGCGCGGAAAAGATACTACGCGGATCACCCATCCCACTTTTACGATGGCCTGCTAGGGTGTGTCATTCAACTCCGACTGGTGATCTGACCCGCGTTCGTGAGGGTTCGGGATATGTACTCCAACGTTGGGCCCGAAAGGGTGGCGAAGCCAACGACCCCTCACACATGTGGGAAACAAGTCAGAACACGGTCCGGAGTTGAAAGACACGCCCTAGCAGCCGGTTGATCTAGCCCTGCACGCATCTATCGGCCGGTCTTTCCGTGAAACGTCCTGACCACGAAAAGTCTCTCCTCGGTCGCGTACCGCCAGGTACGCTCGCCTCGTCGTCAGAGCATTTCACGAAAAGCCGGCCTCGATAGCTACACACTGGGCTAAATCAACCGGCTGCTAGGGCAGCCAATGGTTGCTCTTTGACGTTGAAGCTTACGTCGGGCCCGAAGACCCTTAGGAAAATAGACCATTCTTCCCAAGAAATTCCTTCAATATCTTCCTGTGGGTAAGACTACCGCTTCGTGAGCAGCGTTGGACCACGTTTGGAAGCAATCCCCACGAGCGCCGTGATGGACTTGGTCCCTTACGGGAACGTCCAACAACTGAGCTTCGGCCGTTGCTAGCTTGGGTGCGTACCGCAAACACACCCTGCATGGCTGTAGTCACTGTGCCGAACAGCAAAACAAGTAGTTAAGTGTTCAGCTCTTCTCTACGTCAGCAATTTCAGCATCGTTTGCAGAGATGAGCTCGTCTTCGTCTTCAAACTCCAGATCGTCGAGTAAGAGAAACAGGTAGCCGTCTTCTACGGTGGCCCGAAATACATACTCACTATTCATCAACAATCCAGCCACACAAGCCGCTTGCCAGGCATCAAAGGATTCCGTTTTCCAGGTCGGTTCTACCAAATGGCGAAGTTGGTGGTGCTCACCAAACTTACGTACACGCTCCATACCTTCAACCACCGTGTCAGGCAGTTCGGATCCAGTAGCCCAAGACCACTTCCAGGTTTGGTCACTCTCCGTGAACGCGCCCGCGACCCGAACATGGGCATGAACCGCAACGTCGTCTTTCACCGACCATTCGAAAACCCCCTCGTCCAGAAAATAGTCCCACTGATCGTAGGTACTCAGCTCGAAGGTCTCTTTAACATTCTCGTGGACCTCTTGAACATACGATACCGCTTCAGCAACCAGCTCCATCCAATCGGTGGGGAACATCGATTCTCGGGCCCAAGGATCCGATGGACTCTCCCGCCAAGCCGAAACGCCCAGTGCCAGGTCCGCTAACCCTACCAAGGTAGGATCAATCTGAACCATTTCGCCTAAGGTTATCAAGCAGGTGGATTCCTCATCAAAATCAGGGCCAGAGTGAAATTGCCAGGCCCCATCATCCACATCATGACTCACGTAACGAATGGGCTCTCGACCATCAACAATCTCTTGAGTGGTCAGGACAGACGAATCTTTGGGGTCAGAAAAGGGCCACTCCATGGTGGGCTGACAAGCGGTGGAATCGACTCCAGAGTCAAGCGCTAGGTATGTCTTTATATTCTGTAGCCACTCAAAACCAGTGCTCAGAGGGACTCAAAAGCGAGTCGAGAATTGCAGAAGGATGGACGGACTAGGGAGATTCAGAGCAGGGCCCACAACGCATCCTTCGCCTAGAGGCTTTCTGCTAGGCAATCCTCAGCCAGAGAATCTTAATCCTGATCCATCACACCCGACTTCATTTCACATGCTGGATGCCCTAAACAGCCTTGTTGATCGCCTACCGGCCGCCAGCGTCGCCGTAATTGGCGTCCCCGTACTGGACCGATACCTTTATGGTGCAACCCACCGTATTTCGCGGGAGGCGCCAGTACTGATCGTTCGAGAAGAATCCCAGGCCTGCGCACCAGGGGGAGCCGGTAACACCGCGGCGAACGTTGCTGGGCTGGGCCCTTGCACCTATCTTGTAGGCCCTGTGGGCCAAGATGCCGAAGCGGATTTGCTGATCAATGCTTGTCATCAGACCAATATCCACACCCGAGGACTGGTACGAGGCGCTCAAAAAATCACCACTACCAAAACCCGCGTCTTGGCTGGAGGTCCGCATACTACGCGTCAGCAAATGCTACGTATTGACCGGGAAGACCACCAACCTCCAACGATAGAGGCACTTGAGCATCTCCGAGATATTGCCCAAACAACGATCGATGCCGCGGATATCATCATCATATCTGACTACGGCCCGCCTGGATTCAGCCCTCTTTGGATCGAACTCGCCCGTTATGCCCGCCTGAAAAGCCGGCCAATACTAGTCGATAGCCGATACGCTTTGATGGCATTTGATGGCGTCACTGCGGTAACTCCCAACATCCCCGAAGCAGAAGCAGCACTCGGCCGATCACTGAGTTCAGCGGAAGCGGCCGCCCAGGCCGCAGATGAGATTCGTGTCCAGCTCAATCTCAACGCCACACTACTCACCCGTGGACAAGAGGGGATGGTGCTGGTTAGCAAACAAGAGCCCCCGATCCATATTGAAGCCATTGGGGGCGAGGCAGTCGATGTCACTGGTGCCGGAGACACAGTCATTGCCACTTTTGCCTCCGCTTTAGCCGTTGGTGCCTCACCTCTTCAAGCCGCCCACCTAGCTAACTATGCCGCCTCCGTTGTTGTGCAACAAACTGGTACCTATGCTATTCACCGAGACGAGCTCAAAGCTCATCTCACATCCGTGAGTCGATAAGTATGTATCTATCTACCCCAACTCTTCAAAAGTGCATATGCCTAAGTATGCTAGTAAATGCACTGAGTCCTCCCCAAAGAAGAAAAACGGTGGCGCTTGCCAATGGCGTTTTTGATCTTTTTCATGTAGGACATCTTCGTTACTTAGAAGCCGCATCCCAGCTAGCGGAAGTGTTGGTTGTCGCTGTAAACAGTGATGCTTCCACGCGGGCCTACAAAGGCCCCTTACGCCCCATCATTCCTGACCACGAACGCGTCGAAATTGTTGCCGGCCTTCAGTGTGTGGACCACGTGATTCTCTTTGATACTCCCACGGTGATTCCTATCCTACAAGCCCTTCGTCCAGACATTCATGCCAAAGGTACAGACTACACCGAGGCAACCGTTCCCGAAGCTCCAATCGTTCAGCAATATGGTGGAAGGGTGGTGATTTGCGGCGATCCTAAAAATCACTCAAGTAGTGAGGTTATACACCGAGCGGGCTTACAGCCCGGAGCTTAGGGCATATCTTTACTCTCCGGACCGCGTCCTGACTTGTTTCCCCCATGTGTGAGAGGTCGGCACCTTCGCCCCCCCTTCCGGTCCCCTTGGCCCAGTACATCCAGTGCTCTCTGGGGCCAACCCCTCCACAAACACGGGATACGGCGTCAGCTCCGCAGCCGGAGTCTAAAGACACGCCATAGTCTCAAGCTAGAACAACAGACCATCTGACTCAGATCCCACAGTTTCTGCCGTTATTCATCGGGTATGTTCCGCTACGAAGCAGAATAGCTCGGAAATACAGTGATATCTTCAAGCCCACCTCCTTTGTCGCCGAAAGGGTTTTGCGTGAGTACGGGGACCGTATTGTTAGCCACCAGCATTGGCATCCTAGTGGGCTGGGTAGCGCACACACTGCTGTGCGAACCTTATGGTAAAGACCATGAACAGCGCCTTATTGACGCTTATAGCCAAGGATGGCGCGCTTGCGAGAATTTCTTAGCAAAAGACATGATTGACGCCCGCGACCAAACGCCAGACATGTCGGCCTAAGCCCAAAAAACGCTCATGAATTTCTCCAGGAGAGTTTATTCTTGACCTCCTCAGCCAACCTATCAAGCTAGGAGCGATGCGCCGAGCTAACACCGGCCCTCATCTTGCCACCCTCTCTGCGCTTCAGGCGAAGGTTAGCCATTATCGAAGGCTGGCCACCAAACAGCCCGATGCGATACTCCCGATCTTGGCCTCCCACCTTCACCAATTGGGCGTCTTGCTTGGGGAGATCGGGGCCTACACCGACGCGGTTCTCCCTCTTCAAGAGGCCTCTGCCTTGTTTCGAGCCCTCACCCATCAACGCCCCAAACAGTTTCAACCCACGCTTGCAGCGAGCTTGAAAGATTTATGTAAAACCCTTATCGCGGGAAAAAAGCTTCCGGAAGCTCAGCTGGTAGCAGATGAGACCATCGCTGCTTACCGTCAAGTAGTGACCCTACAGCCCGATCTCTACCTCCCTTCACTCGCTCTTGCCCTCGAACAACAAGCCCGAATATGCGCTCAACAGAACCAGTTGACCGACGGCCTCAAGGCGCTTGAAGAAAGTATTGAGATTCAAAGAAGCTACATCAAGCAACATTCAGACACCGATTTCGAAATGCTCGCCCGCAACCTGACCTCTGTTAGCCAAACCTACGAAGCCCTCAACCGCCCTGATCGGGCCAAAGACGCGCTCAAAGAGGCTATCGAAATCTACCAGACCCTGTTCCCACAAAAGCCAGATGCGTATGGTCCAATGCTGGCTCAAGGATGGCTGCAATTAGCGAAACAGTTCGCGGACACCGGCTTTACCGATGAGGCCGTAAGGAGCCAAAAAAAAGTCGTAGAAATCTATCGCGAAATAGCCAAACAACACAGGTCTACCTTTCTCCCCCTCCTCGCACGAAATCTTCACCGTTTGGGACTGTTGCTTAGATCCGCGGGTATCGACGATGCTGCCCTTCGAGCCCTCCAAGAAGCAGTCATTCATTGGGAAGAACTCTCCTCTAGCTCCCCAGACTTATACCGAACAGCCCTCGCCTCCAGTTCGCAATACACCGGACAACTTCTAAGTGATCTTCGTCGTCATCAAGAAGCCCTCCAAGCCCACCAACTTTCAGTATCCCTATGGCAGCAAGCGGCCAGGCTCCGACCGGATCTACATCAGCCGCAATTGGCGGAGAGCATGGCGCAGCTAGGTGCAGCCTACAGAGATGCTGGTCAATGGGAGGCATCAATAACCGCGTGGCAGGAAGCTGTATATCTCTATCGCGGTTTATACGAAAAAGACCCATATACATATCTAGCACTACTAGCTAAAGGTCTTATGCGTCTGGGGCAGGCACACAGTGAATCTGGGCATCGCAACGCAGCTATCCGTACGACCTATGAAGCGGTCGGTATGTACCGAGC
The DNA here is from genome assembly GCA_019634385.1 of Myxococcales bacterium. GTDB lineage: Bacteria > Myxococcota > Kuafuiibacteriia > Kuafuiibacteriales > Kuafuiibacteriaceae > JAHQVK01. The sequence continues at coordinate 32,774 of JAHQVK010000145.1, forward strand.
TCTTGTACGGGAGTACTCCAGAGACTTCTTAGCTGAACTAGCTCAGAGCCTCACCGTCATGGGACAACTGCTCAGTGCTGTAAACCAACAAGTAAACGCAGAGAAAACCGCCCGAGAAGGCGTTGAACTCTTTCGTAAGCTAGCTGATCAAGATCCAGATCTATATATACCCGAGTTGGTGGTCGCCTTGAATGAGTTTGCCTCGAGGCTTTCTAGTCTCGAGCAGTGGTCAGACGCCGTCACCGCTTCACAGGAGGCTGTTGCTCACTTGCAGTCGCTGGTGAACCATACACCGGATACTTTTGAGCCCGAGCTCGCTCACGCGATGCTTGAACTCGGTCAACATCTATTGTCAGCCGAGCGCCCAGATCAAGCGTTGGAAACCATACATAAGGCGGTATCTATGTACCGTCAACTCTCAAAACTAGAGCCTGACACCTTTCTGCCAGACTTAGCTATGTCGCTCACCCAACTGGGAAAGTGCTTATTACATAAACAATATACCCCCGCCGCACTCGCCGCGTTTGAGGAAAGTGTCATTCTATACACAAGACTTTGCACAAACTATCCCAAAACGTTCCCCCACAAGCTTTCCATCGCCAAGCAGTACTTCTGTTCACTCCTCGAGGCTAGTGGCGTTTCCTCGCCCCAGCATCCGGTTGTCGAGCAGGCCACAATAGCGGTCGCTCAAGCCGACCATGTTCACCTCGACCCCGAAAACACAGAACTATAACAATATGGTCTTAAAACACAAAAGCAGGCAATACAGCATGCCAAAGACTAGCCTTAACATCCTCCAACAGGGAGAAGAGCTCACTCAGCAAAATGCAACTATGGTTCAGTAATATGCGTGGGCGCTGGGTTCTCACTGTTATTAGCTTGAATAGCCACTACCTGGCCTTGCCTAGCTAAATCAGCCGCTTCTCCTAAAATTCTAGCCGCTTCCTGCGGAGCATGAAATCCCAT
>JAHQVK010000146.1 GCA_019634385.1 Myxococcales bacterium
CTCGAACGTGGCTTTTGCGGTGGCGGGCGGAGCTGCGCTTGGTGCAATCTTGTTCTGGGTCTTGGACGTGGGCCAAAACAATGATGATGACGAGACTGTACTGTTTCCTTCCGGCGTCCAAGTGCGTTGGTAGTGCCTTCTCGGTATGGAATTTAGGATCAAGCACGAGCTTGCAGCACCGGTGGAGCAAGCGCTGGTGCTTATGACTCAGCCCGATTTTTTGGCAAAGATGGACAAGTTGCTGGGGCCAGCAAAGGAACTTCTCGAAGATCGGACCCACGACGATGGGTGGGTTCGATCGTGGCGGATCAAGGATACGCGGGAGAAGCCGGTATTACTTCGGAAATGGGTGGGCTCAGCCTTTGAGTACATTCTCGAACAACGCTTAGAGCGTTCACGGTACCGTTGGGCCTGGAAAGTTGCTCCATCAATGGGTGCAGATCGCGTTGTTGCGGAAGGGTACGAGCAACTTCATGAAGCCTCCGCGTTTACTTCCTGTCGCGAAATTTTTGGTCGTATTGAGGTGAAAGCTCCGCTGTTCGGGAAACAGCTGGCATCGTTTGTTGGTGAAGAAGTTCGAAAGAGCTACGAGAAAGCCATCCCAACCATAGAAGAATATGTCCGGGTCCGGGTGAAGCGGGCCGGATCTGCTGGTGACGATCGACTTTAGGATCAGGGTAGTGGCGCTTCATCGTAATCAGTCATATCTTCAAACAGGCTCGGGAGGCCGGAACCCGAACCTCCAGCAAAGGCTAGATGACCGTGGTGCTCGAGCGCCATGGCCGACAGCACAACTCTGAGCTTAGCCAATGCAAGAAGAAGTGCTTGGACGGAGTCTGCTCCGTGAGCTGCTTCTACTCGGGTCTCACCGAAGCCCTCAACTTCGAACGGGCAGTACCACTCAGCGGCGTGTTGAATGGGACGTCCCAGCCTAAATCGAATGGTAACTGGCGACCGGTTAGGGGCGGAGGTTGATGCTGCTTCCGTAGTCGGTGCGAAAGCTAGTTCTCGTTCGGCGATGACATGGTCCGGGTCGAGGGTTGGGTGTAGCTGCATAGTCGAGACTCAACGCACTCGCGGGAGGCCCGCGAGAGAGATGGAGATTTCAAGAGATTTGCCGGTTACAGCACTGGTAAGTCGAATAGTTCCCGGAGAGTTTGCGGTGCGAGTTGAGTTGCGTCTAAAGCGGATTTGCTGCCCCTGCGTAGGCACGTCGATACGCAATTGGCTGCTCGGGAAACGTTCTTTAAAATTGATAGTCTTTATGACCCGGAGCCCGCTGTTGTTGGGATTAGTGTCCGTATCAGCGAAAAATTGGATAGTGTAATTATTCGTAATCAACAATCCGCTTTCTACGTACGTTTGGTTCTCCTGCTCTAATGATACGAACGATGGTGTTCCTTGCTGAATATTGTCGAGTTTGGCGTTGGCACTGAAGGTTCGAATTCTCTGGATTTCGACCAACAAGGTACGCACAGCCGACCGAAGCTCTCGGTTGCGGCTGAGCATAAAGAAATTGGGGAGGGCAACTGCCGTTAGCAAGCTGACGATCGCTACAACCACAACGACTTCTAGTAGGGTGACGCCTCGACCATGCATACTACGAGTCCGGACAACAATGGATGACTGTCCGCATGGTTGGTGGAACATTCGCAAGTCTCACCCGCAGTTAGACTTCGGTCCTTGTCGCACGGGCGTAAGTTGCGCGTCTTGCAGGGCCTTGAGCTCTGGTCAGAAGCTTGGCCAGTCTCACCCTCGGTCATGCTTGGGTCCTCGTTGTGTAAGTGTAAGTTGCGCGTAGCAAGATCTTGAGCCTTGGTGAGATTGAAGTGGTGGGATGAGATCAGATCCTACGGCGTTGTAGTGGAGTTCGGGACAGTATCCGTGGGTGGTGGGTGGTAGATCCGAAGCACGGATACAACAGAACCTACTGGAGGTAAATCAATAGGGGGATTGGTGACTTGGGTATGAAAGCCAGTGGACGGACCACCATCGAGGTTGAGGGCCGCCTCAAAGTTAAGAGATGGATCTATGCGACCTAGTCCTTCTTGGCCGATAATCTTTTGTAGCTCATACAGAGTGAGGCCCGAACCGATGCCTGCATCAGCACCATAAACAACGCCGATGGCTAGGCGTTGTTGAGCGTCATAACCGATCACGGTGCGGTTTGCTCGTTGACCATCGTCGCTGTGTATTCCGGGCTGACCATCGCTTTCAATGACGCGAGGACCGGCTTGGATCGCAAAAGAGGCTTGCTGTAAATGTTCAGCCGTCACGTGATCTCGTTCAACGAGACGAATCTGTTGCTCGCTGATCATGAGAACACCGCTTCCTGCACCACCGGCAGTGCGAATAAACGGATGAAGTTGCTGTCCTTCACTGATGAGGAGTCCGGTAGGACGCCGTTTGCGGGTAAAATATCCCGCGTTTGCCACACTCATGTTGTCTTCCATCAGCGCTTGCAGTGGCTTTTCATGGGGATTGAGGATCAGAGTTGGATGTGTCTGTAAAAGATCTGCATACAGTACCACCATCCGTCCTCGAAAGGCTCCTCTCTCGTAGACTTTTGCTTCAAGCACTTCAAGGCCGGGCCTTTGGGATGTTCTTCGGATTGCTTCGAGGTGCAGAGCAGGGGCAGTGGGTTCAGATGGTGGTTGGACAAGCCATGCATAGACGCCGGCAACAGTGAGGGCGACTATCGTTATAGAAACTAGGAATTTGCTCACCATTCGTATTCGACTCCCAATCCGCGGTTAGTGGCGCCGTTGTCTAGAAAGTCGGTGGGTTCGGTCCCGGATAAGAACGGTTCGGTTCGGGCATTGGGGTGGTTGGGAGGAGCTAACTTACCTGATTCAGGATCTACCAAGGCAAATACAATATTTGAAGGAGCGACAAAATCTATAGCCGGTATGTTCTCAACCGCGTGGGTCATGGTTTTGAGCCAGATAGGAATAGCGGCTCGTCCCCCGGTTTCAGAGGGCCCCAGCGGACGGTTGTCGTCAAAACCAACCCAAACGCCAGCAACCAGATTGGGCGTGAATCCAATAAACCAGGCATTACGTGCTTCGTTGGTGGTGCCCGTTTTGCCGGCTACTGGTCTATTCAAGGCTCGAACCGGTTTGGCTGTACCTTCTTCCACCACCGATTGCATGATCGACACCACTTGATAGGCTACACCAGGGTTAATGGCTTGGGTGTAAGTAGCGGTGTGGGTGAGGAGAGATTGACCGCTGGGGGTCACCACACTTCGAACGAAGATGGGCTCCGCAAATCGTCCTTCGTCGGCGAGGGTGGCGTATGCGTTGACCATTTCTAGTGGAGTGACGTCACCCGAACCCAAAGCGAGACTAAAATTGCGAGGAAGTTGGCTTTGGATTCCAAGCTGAGCCGCCATCTTTAATACCGGTGCCACTCCGATCTTATCTACCAGGCGCACGGAGCAGACATTTTTAGATAGAGTGAGAGCTCTCCGCAGACTGATGGCTCCGTCAAAGGTGCCGGAATAGTTTCGCGGCTTCCAGGAGCGTTGTGCGCTGGGTTCGTAAAATACTCGTGGAGCATCAAGGCACTCGGACACAGGGGTAAATTTACGGGTATTGAACGCGGCCGCGTACACGATCGGTTTAAATGTAGAACCCGCCTGGCGGCGAGCTTGAATAGCACGGTTGAAAGTTCCAGCCCCGGAACCATATCCACCAGACATTGCACGAACCTCCCGAGTAGAGGGGTCGATGACCACAACCGCCGCTTGGGCCAGGGGCTTTTGCTCGAGAACTCCAAGCCACTTGTGGGCGAGGCTGTTGTTCTCATCTGTGGGTGTAGGGTTGGAGGCTGCAGACGGTGAAGGTTTTGTGGCGTGCACCAACACAACATCGCCCACCGAGAGGACGTCGCTGGGTCGGCGAGGACGGGCTTGTTTACTGGTTAGGTTAAATGCACGAGCCCATCTAAGGGCGGTGGTTAGGGGAAGGATGACCTGTACTTCTGAACTGAGCGCTACAACTGCCCTGCGAGCCGCATTTTCGACCGAGACAACCAGGCCACCGTAGGTGTTGCCGGGCTCGAATTGTCGTAAGCGGGCTTTTTCAGCTAACTGGCGAGGAGATAGATGGTTGGGGGCGGAAGCTAGTCGAGCGAGATCCCATACCATAGGGGTGGGGAGAGCTTTTTTTTGCGAAGCTGATATTCGTCGTTTGTCTAACATTTCTCTTAGGGAGCGCATATCAGATACTTCGAGATGATATAGGGGGCCTCGCCAACCTTGACGCTTATCGATGGCCTTTACACCGTTTTTCAATGCGTTGTCACTGGCCTGTTGGATGTTCGGGGCCAAGCCGGTGTGAATGGCGAGGCCTCCAGTCAGTAAGAGGTCTTCACCTATCTCCGGATGTTCACTGAGTATTTTTCGTACATGAGTTATGTAATAACTACGACGGTTGATGTGGGGGTCTTTGGCGTGACCTATAAGGGTGATAGGCGTATCAAGACTAGTCTCTAGGGTAGTCTCATCGATCTTGTTTTGCTGGAAAAGACGCTTGAGGACATAGGCACGGCGCTTAAGGGCCCGTTCTTCATGCTTGTAGGGGTCCAGACGACTAGGGGATTGTGGTAGCCCGGCCAGGAGGGCAGCTTCGGCAACCGTGATGTCTTCTACATCTTTGCCGAAATATACCTGACTGGCCTCTTGGATTCCGTAGGCACCGTGGCCAAAGTATATTTGGTTGAGGTACAGAAACAGAATATCTTCTTTTGTGAGGATATCTTCTACCCGCTTGGCGAGAATCAGCTCTCTAAGTTTCCGCAGGTATGTTTTCTCTGGGGTGAGAAAAAAAGTTTTTACGGTTTGCTGGGTAATTGTTGAGCCACCACAGCGTTTTCGGCCAGCGAGTATATTCTTGATGATACAGCGGGAAATACCAAGGATATCAATGCCTTCGTGCTCAAAAAAGTCAGCATCTTCGGATGAGACCACAGCGTCGATCATAACTTGTGGTATCTTTTTAAAGGGTACAACTGTGCGCCGCTCGCTATAGAAGCGCCCAATGACCTCTCCTTGGCTACCATATACGACGGATGTTTGTGGGGGATGATAGTCGTCAAGGGATCTGAGCTGCGGTAGACCCTGGGTGAGAAACCACAGCCCAATGAGTGCGGTGATGACCCCAGTGACTACTGTCAGCGAACCAGCGGCGAGTAATCGCCACCATAAGTTGCGCCCAGGAGTGGTCGGGGGCGGGGGCAAGGTGTCGGGTTCGTAAGGCTGATGAATAGACGCCATGGGCGTGAGCTCCATTCGTGTGGCAGGGTCGGGGGCCTGCGCTGGACGAGCTTACTCAATCATGCCCCTGCGGGCCCGACAAGTATTGGTAGCAACTGTTTATTTTATCAATAATTAGGGATATACCCACCCTTTGAGCTGTGCCTGTCCACGCGAACAAGCGACTGAACAGGCTGGGCTCTCGGAGCGCCAAGCCAAGTGCGCGGACGACAAGGAGATGGAGAAGACCGCGATGCGCATTCGGGCTCGTGCGATTCGCTGGTGTGGGGAGCGGCTGAAGGAGCTCGTGGAGTACATCAAAATATTAAGAGGGGCGACTCTCCTAAGGTGCGCACTAGCAGGCCATCGGAACAGTGGGATGGGTGATCCGCGAATCTTCCAGAATCAATTCAAGTGGTCTTTGCTGTAATAAGCACACAAGCCTTTAACCGTAAGGCGCCTTGCTGCAAACACTAGCTAATCTCAACAGCAACCCAGAAGTCGAATACGCGCTCTCAGCAGCGGCTGGCATCACTTTGACGTTTGTTGAAGGGAATATATGCGCTGGGAGACTAAGCAGCTTCTCGGTATCTTCGATGCAGAGTGCGGCGCGTTTACGTCTCCAATGCTCGACAACGGCTACGTCTATGTGGCTGCCACTTGGATGAGCCTTTTCTGATCTAATATAGATTGAGGTGTTTGGGTTTTCACATCGAGCAGGATTACCGGACACGCACATTCATACGTTCGCGAGCACCCTCCACAATCGGGATACGGAATCTGATTACGTCAGCCAGGAGTGGTACCGCAACTGCCCTGCGAAAAAGTCTCACAACGATTGCCGGTTTATTTACCCTCTCAACGAGGGGTCTTGGCAGGATGAGGAAGAGTGACGTTTTGGGAACCGAATCAGAGCGCCGGATCAGCGTGATGCCAGAGTTGGATCAGCCAGAGTTGGATCAGGTTCTCTTGTTGGATGAGTAGCACCATCCCAACTTCGGCGAAGAAGAGCCACCTAGTGAAATTGAGTCTTTTCAACAGCTTGCGGACGTTCTGGTGTCCGGCGATGCCTCACGGTGTTCTCCTCGCGAATCTCCTACAGCAGAAATCCCTTGGGTTGAACCCAGGTTCCTGCTTCTACGTCGGGCTATGCCCCGCTGCGCGACCACTTGAAGTGAATCTTCCAGAATCAATTCAAGTGGTCTTTGCTGCAACAGCATTGGAGCAATTGGCTGGACGGCGGAACCCTCTAAACAAATGCAGCGAACCGGGTAGGTGGAAGTCTTTAACTCCCATCAAACCACCGGCCATACGGCTCCGTAGGACGGCGGTTCCTAACGTATTACCCTGTCTTCAACCAGTACTGATGGCGGATCAGGCAAGGTCGATCCTACCCATCAGCGTGGCGCTTTCCTGAGCTTTCCTTGCCGGGATTGCATTATCATTCATCGAACAGAAAACCGGTCCCTCGCATAACAGTTGATAGTTGGAGACGTGGGAAGGGTTTGTAGGTAAGAAACGTTGTGTATCTTATGCGGGCCTCGGTTTTTCTGGGATTGATAGGGTTAGTGATGACGCTCCAGGCGTGTAGTACCATGGGTACACGACTGGAGCCGATAAACCATACCATTTCTTCCTCTATTGTCATGGACGCGTTGGAAGGGGTGGAGGTGGCGGTGATCTTGGCTGAATGGGATGGTGCCTTTCAACTAAGCAAGAGAATTTTTCCCGTTCGGGTTCGGGTTCGTAACCGAGGTTCGTCGATCGTACGCGTTACCTTCGATCAATTTTCTCTAGCGGACATCTCTGGTGATGAGGTCAAGAGACTCAAGGCGATATCACCGGGAAAGGCGCAGCGTAAGGGCCGGTTTTATGGTCGAAACTTTGGATATCCAGCTTTCGTGGGTGTAGGTTATCCCTGGGGTTGGTGGGGAGGTGTCGGCTGGCGGGGTTCATATTGGGGAGCCTGGGCGCCAGCATGGATGCCGTCCATGGCGGTTGATCTGACTGCTTCAGCTCTACCTTATGGGGATGTAGACCCAGGGAGTCATGTGGAAGGATGGTTGTTCTTTCCCCGACTACCATCGTCGGCGAAGCGGTTGGACTTTGAGGTTCAGTTGATCACCGATAGTGGGGTACCTATTGGAACGGTGACGATTCCATTCGACGTGGTCAAAGGGGCACGTGGAGCCCCCGCGTGATCACATTCAGTGAAACCGAGTCCGCGTATTCATTCAACCAGGTCTTTCGTAATAGTTCCTCGCTGTCCTTATAGCCCGTCCTAGTCTTCAAACTCCGGCTGCGGAGATGACGCTGTAGCCCGCGCGTGTGAAGGGTTGGCCCCGGAGAGAGGGTACTGGATGTACCTAACCGAGGGGCCCGAAGGGTGGCAAAGCCACCGAACCCTCACACATATGGGATACAAGTCAGAACTCGGTCCGGAGTTGAAGGCACGCCCTAGCAGTCGGTTGATTTGGCCATGTGTGTAGCTGTCGAGCCCCGCTTTTCGTGAAACGCTCTGACGACGAGGCGAGCGTACCTGGCGGTACGCGACCGAGGAGAGACTTTTCGTGGTCAGGACCTTTCACGGAAAGACCGGCCGACAGATGCGTGCAGGGCTAGATCAACCGGCTGCTAGTCTTGCAAGGGCACTGCAAAACAACCAGCGAGCCGAGCACATTGAGCCAGGCTCCGATAGGCGGTGCGCTCTAAGTCGTCCATGAAATCATCAAGGCAACTATCAATGCATCGCCCGTCAGTGACTAGACACTCGTAGGCTGCGCACTCAAAAGGTTCTTCCAGAGGCAAGCGCGCAATGGTGAAGTAGGTTTCGATCGCGTCTGCACAGTTACGGATCAGGCAGGGGTTTGTAGCCCGGCAATCAGGGCAGCTGATCGCGTCCAATAATTCAAGATATGGGTTGGGATTCGAATCCAGCGGAACCGGTGCGCACTGTGTAGTGCTAAGCGCGAGACCTGCTAAAAATACCCACCGAGTTAGCATGGTGGTCATCATACGCGAGTAAGTGGCCTTTGGACTACACAGTGATCGCGCCTACTCCAAAGCGTCGAAGCGATCGAAGCGCATCGAGAATGATCCTCGTCCGCCAGTGAGCGATCTCATCTTGGTTGAGTAGCCAAACATGGAGGTCATGGCGGCGGTGGCGCGAATCATGGACTGTCCGCTCTCATCGGAGTCAACGCCCTCTATTCGGGCACCGCGCGACGATAGATCTCCCACGACGGAGCCAGCTTGTTCCTCTGGGGCACTCACCTCCACGGACATCAGTGGGGTCAGGAGAACGGGACGCCCGGTCTTGAGACCGGAGCGGACCGCATTGCCTGCTGCCACTCGCAGAGCCACTTCCGTGGTGTGCTCAGGGTCAGTATCTATCGACAGGAGAGTCACAGCAACGTCTTGCACTCGGTAGCCGTCCAATGGGCCGGCTTCCAAGGCTTCCATGCACCCCTCTTGGATGGCGTCAAAAAATCTATCTCCTAGGGGATGTTCATCTTTATTGGTTGGGGTTCGCTGATCGTCAAAGGAACTGCCCTCGTTGCGCTGAAGTGGTCGCAGTGCAACTTTGACTCGCCCGTAGATCCGCTCGTTCTTCTCCTCGTCGATGACTCGTTCGAAGGTTTCTTCGGCCTCGGTGGGCTCACGGATGGTTTCGCGGTAAACGACGGATGGCTGCCCGGTTTTGACCCCCACGTTGAACTCACGAGCCAGGCGATCCACAAGTACTTCGAGATGTAGTTCCCCCATACCTGCCAACAGGGTTTGTCCAGTGTTTTCGTCTTCTCGGACTTCAACGGTTGGATCTTCATCAGCCAGTTTTGTCAGCGCTTCACCTAGCTTTTCGAGGTCCTTGTTGGTCTTTGGCTCAACGGCGATAGCGATCACTGGCTTCAGAAACTCCATCTCTTCGAGCTGAATCAGTTGATCGGTGGGGCACAGGGTGTCGCCCGTTTTTGCGAAACGTAAGCCGGCAGCCATCACCAAATCTCCGGCGCGGGCGACGTCTAAGCGTTCTTTCTTATGGGCGTGAACTTTGAACAGTCGGGCGATCTTCTCCTTCTTATTGTTGGTGGAATTTATCACCGCCTGACCGGCTTCGAGGGAACCGGAGTAGATACGGATGAATACGTGCCGTCTACCGTCATCCATCGCGACTTTGAACGCGAGAGCGCACAAGGGATCTTTGGTGCTTGGCGCCCTAGATAGTTTTTCTCCGGTTTTAGGATTTTTTCCGGTAACCGGTGGCACATCGAGCGGCGAGGGTAAGAAATCGAGCACTGCATCGAGTAATGGCAAGACCCCTTTATCTTTCAGCGCGCTGCCGCAGAGCGCAGGTTGAATGTCGTTACTGAGTGTTCCTCGGCGCAGCACCTCACAGATCTTTTCGGGGGAGATGTCTTCGCCGGCCAAAAATGCCTCAGCGATTCCGTCATCGATATCGCCAAGGGTTTCGAGCATACGTTCGCGTGCTGACTCCGCATCGGCTTGGAGGTGGGCCGGAATGGGTTCTTTTGTGGTTTCTTCGCCATGTTCCCCCCCGAAGTACAGGGCCTCCATATGGATGAGGTCGATGACCCCCTGATATTGAGCCTCCGCGCCGATTGGCCATTGGATGGCAACCGGCTTCGCATGCAGTTTTTGACTGATGTCGTCGAGTACACGGATAAAATCGGCACCGACTCGATCCATTTTGTTTACGAAAATCAGCCTGGGTACCGCATAGCGACTGGCTTGGCGCCAGACGGTCTCAGACTGGGGTTGAACACCGCTTACTGCGCAGAAGACGGCAATGGCTCCGTCAAGAACCCGCAGGGAGCGCTCAACCTCCACCGTAAAGTCGACGTGACCAGGGGTATCGATCAGATGGATGTCGTGGTTTTTCCAAGGACAGGTTGTCACGGCAGCGGTGATCGTGATGCCCCGTTCCTGTTCCTGTACCATCCAGTCCATAGTTGCCTGCCCGTCGTGAACTTCTCCGGTTTTGTGGATACGTCCGGTGTAGAACAGAATACGTTCGGACACAGTGGTTTTGCCGGCATCGATATGAGCGGCAATGCCGAGGTTGCGGATGCGGGCCATCCGAGAGGGCTTGGCTTGGGCCATGACGGCTCCACGCTATACTCCAGCCAGGCGACTTAGCGCACCCGTTACAACCAGGCGCTATGAATTTATGATGATCGCGGCCCTATCCGATAGTCAGCAATGTTTCCCCGGTAATTTTGGGGTATACCCATTTCCATCAGGGTAGAGGGGCCTAACCTTGTGTTAGCCGTTTGTCGGACGCGCAAAGGTTGTGGTTTCAGGAGTGATTCGGAAATTTTCGCAATACACCAATGACTAGTGCAGTCTTAATGTTGTAGACGCTATTACTGTACAGCTCTTAGGGTTTCCGGGTGTATCGACGACAACAGTGTGTCTTGTGCGTGAGAGCGCAGTTTTGTTGGTGTTCTCGGATTTACCGAAAGTTGATATCTGAAATGATTGCGCCGAAACTATAAGCATCGTCATCTGAAGTCCGATGGGTGGTTAGACACCCAATGCGATGGATGTGGGCCAGGTATGTCTATAGTTTGCGTATTTGGTGATTTTTTTGGCGAGGCTGCAGATGAGTGACACAAATTCGTTCGATGCGGTGAAAGTTTTCTCAGCAACGAAAGCTCGAGAACGAGAAGAACTAGGGGAGACGGTCACTCGATGGCTTGCGGATCAGAAGGGCAAACGGGAGGTTGTGGATAAGGTGGTGTCACAGTCTAGTGACAACGAGTTCCATTGTCTTTCCATTATTCTCTTTCTTCGTACGCTGGATAGTTAAGGGATCATTCTTGGTGATAAGCGACGAAAGCACGCGGCTAGTGTTCTGACGTCTGGAGGGGACCGCCACGGCGTGCTAGAGGCGGAGTATGTCCCACGGACAAGAACACCAGGATACGGATTCATCCCGCTCCGGAATAGGTTCCGACCCACGGGCGCACGATGAAGCTCCACCCACGGTTACCGATACTGGTGTCTCTGAAGGCGAATCGAGTAGTTCCGTAGGGATTGGGGCTAATGGAGCCGATTCCGCGGAGGGGGATCGCTCCGACCGAACAGCATCGGTTCGTTCTGAGTCTACAGCTACTTCAGGGGAACTGGAAGATGATGAACAAGCTGAGCTACTCCCGGTAGTTGATGTTGATGAACTAGATAGTGCTGGGGCTGAAGATTGGTCAGAAGATGACGAAATAACCGTACACACGCGGGTGGTAGATGATCCGTCGGGAAGAGCTGATACGGAGATGTCACTGTCCTCACCGGTACGAACAAGTGATCTGTCGGCTGAAGAAGATGATGCGGAGGGCGCCGGACTTCATACCTTTGTGGGCAATCCTTCCGCGATGTTATCGAGCGTTCTTGATGACCAGGAAAGTGAGGTCACCGTGAGTCCGTCGGAAGACATGTCGAATGGGGCCTTGGTACGAGCCAGCACCCATATCATTCACCTCGACCAAGTGGGCGAATCGGAATCTGGAATGGCGCTATCGTCTTCCCGACGTGAACCCCATGGAAATGCTGGTTTCACGCCACTTTCGGATGTGGACACGGATCGTTGGCAGGAAGCGGTCGAAAACTATACCCAGGAGGCTGAGGCGCTGGGGGATGTTCCGGCTGCAGCAGCCATCTTCCTAGAGATTGGTCGCATCTACGAGGAGAAGCTGGGCCAAGCTCGTCGCGCGGCGACATCCTATCAGCGGGCTTTTGAACTCGAACCGGCGAATCTCGGTGTCTTACGATCCTCCCGCCGACTTTTTAGTGAGGTGGGCAATTGGTCGATGGTGGTTCAGATCATCGGCTACGAGATCGACCAGATTGATGACCCCGAGACCCGAGCCGCTCTGCTGTCTGAGAAAGCCTCCATACTCGAGCATCAGCTCCGTGACCTCGATGAAGCGCAGCAAACATACGAGGCCTCCTTGGACGCTTGGCCAGCGGAGCCGATGGCGATTGCGGCTCTGGAGCGAATCCACCTATTTAATGAAGAGCACCATGCTCTGTTCTCGGTGTATCAGCGGGCATTAGAGGTAGAGAGCCAGGCAGAGCGTCGACTTCCCTTGCTGTTGGCTGGTGCGTACCTGGCGGAGGTTAGGCTCGACGAGCCAGAGCAAGCGATGGCTCTCCATGAGGAGATACTTAAGCTTGATGCTCACAATAACAGTGCGCTGTCGGCTCTGCGCCGTTTGTACCAACGAGCGGAGAAGTACGAAGCCTTAGCCCGGGTTTTGGAAGTCTCATGGGAGGCAACGACCGAAGAAGAGAGAGATACCGGCTCACTCTATCTGCTGTCCGCGGTGCGAGTGATAGCCACTCGGCTGAACCGTCCCGACGATAGTATAGCTTTACTAATCAGAGGGTTGGAGCGAACCCCCAGCGATCGCCAGTTTCTGCGGGAGTTGGAGCTTTTGTATCGTCAGTGGGGACGAGACGACGAGCTGGTAGAAATCCTACGTAAGGAAACACAGGCGGCTGGAGAGCTCGATCGAGCTCCGGTGCTCCATCGTTTGAGTCAAGCCTTAGAACGGGTAGGGCAGCTTGATGAGGCGGCTCAAGCTTCCGGTGCGACCATAAAGATAGCTCCGGACTATCGGCCAGCTATTCAATCGTTAGGCCGAAGTCTTCAGTTTCTACAGAAGCCAGAAGAATTGGCTCAGCTGTACGAACATGAAATTTCAGAGGAGACCGACCCTCAAGAAAAGATCATTCGGCTGCTCAAACTCGCAGAGCTTCGATGTCACGTACTGGAAGATGTTGATAGTGCGATAGAAGCGCTGGTTGAGTTACTGAATCTCGAACAAAGCTATCCTCCGGCAAGAAAGTTGCTGGAGCAGTTACTCACGCAAAAGGGTGCGTATGGTGACCTCCTAGACTTCTATGAAGAAGAAGTTCAACTCACAGAGGACACTGGTTTACAGATCTTCCTCTTGGGTCGAGTCGGAGCTCTAGCGGAAGAACAGCTGCAAGACTACGCTCGTGCGCGGGCCGCTATCGAGCTCCTTTTGACTCTTTCCCCCCGCAACCTCGGTGCGATTCGTGCTTTGAATCGGTTGGCAGAGTACCAAGGCGACGATGAGGCCCAACTGCAGTTTCTGGAGTTGGAGACCGAGGCCACCGACGATCAGGCAGAGGTTTGGGGGTTGATGCATCGGCGGGCGGAACTGTTGGCCGATCGATTGGGACGCCGAGAAGACGCGGTCGACATTCTAAATCAGATCCTCACCCTGAATCCCTCCTACCTGCCAGCGCTTCGGAGTCTGGGGCGTCTTTATGCTTTGGACCGACGATGGGAAGAGTTGGTTGAGATGCACCAACGGGAGTTGGATGTCTCCCAGAGTATCCGCCGTCGTACCGACTTATTGTTTCGTATCGCTCAGCTTCGGGAAGAGCGTCTAAATGACCCTATGGAGGCCATCAGGGCCTACGAGGCTCTCCTTGGGTTGGATGCGACCAACGACGCTGCGATCTGGGGATTAGCGGATCTTTACGCCCGGCAGGGAGAAACGGAAAAGCGGGCGGAGCTCCTACTGAGCGTCGCTGAGCGGATTGATAGTCCTAAAGAGCAGGCAGAACTACTGATTCAGGTTGCGGAGTTATATGAGGAACGTCTCAACCAGGGAGATGTTGCCGCTGAGCTGTACCAGCGAGTGCTAAAGCAGGGACGTTTTGTTGACTCTTCCACCCGGGCGCTGGTGCGTATTTATTCCCGCGAAGGCAAGTGGAATGCGCTGGCTGGGGCGCTCAGATCCGCTGCCGATCGGGCGGACTCAAGCCAAACGCAAGCTGCAGTGTTGGTGCGTCTGGCCCATGTTCATCTAGAAAGTCTTAAAAATCGAGATGTAGCAGCGGAGTTGCTCGAGCAGGCGGCCCGTTTGATACCCTCTGACCGCGATGTTCTAGAGCAGTTGGAGCGGGTATGTATGGCTCGCCAGGATTGGGTGAGAGCTATCCATGTTGGTGAACAACTCGCAGAGATGGAGTCGGATCCTCACAACTATGCCGCTCGTATGGTTGGCCTTGCGGCCCTGGCTCAGTCGCAGTTGGATCTACCCCGTTCCGGCACCGAATACTATCGAAAGGCGCTGCAAGCCCAGCCGGGTAACGCAATTGCGCTGCAAGCGTTGGAAGCTGCGTATCGATCGGCCCAAGATTGGGAGGGATTGGCCTCGATATATGTTCATGAGTCCAATACCTATGTATCTAACCCTTCCTATCGGGCGACATTGCTGGTTAGAGCAGCGGAGCTATTTGAAGAACGTCTCGACAAGCCGGAGAGAGCCACTGAATTTTATGATCAGGCTATTAAGCTAGAAGGTCATCATTTACCCGCCCTTCGGGGTCAAAGGCGGGTGTCAGAGCGACTTGCTGCTTATGAGAAGGCGTTGTGGCTTATTGAGACCGAGCGCAACCTCATTGTTGATGACGTTCTCCGTTCTGGGCTTACCTTCGAAGAAGGACGGATCCTCCAGGATCGTTTGGGGGACATTAACCGGGCGATCTCCTCTTATGAGAAGGTTCTAGAGGCTGAACCACAGCATTTAGCCGCGTTCAATCGCTTGGAAGCCATTTTCCTCGAACAGGAAGATTATATCCGGGTGGAGGCTTTACTCCGGGCCCGCGCCCGGGCGGTGACTGAATCCAAGGAGCAAGCCAAACTCCTGGTTTCGGCCGGCCGAATTGCGGAAGAACGGATCAAAGACCGGGCGAGCGCAATGGAAGCTTACCAAAGCGCACTGGCACGGGAACCAGAGAACGCATCGGCTCTGGTTCGCCTCGGGCCACTACTTTTTGCTGAGCAAGCCTGGACCGAAGCGGTGGATATTTTCCACCGTACTCTCTCGGTGACCAAAGAGGTGGAGGTGTTGCGGGACGCCTACAAGTCCTTGGGCATCATCTATCAGGAACATCAGCGGGATCTGGTGAAAAGTGTGCAGTCTTTCCAGGCCGCACTACAGTCGGATCCCCGGGATACCGAGAGTTTGTATCGGCTGGCCAGCTTGTATAGAGGTGCTCGAGATTGGGGTTCAGCAGTCAACGTGATGCTTAGGTTGGCGGAGATTGAACCTGAGGTAGCGGGCAAAACCTCGGCCCTCCTTCAACTGGCGGATCTGTACCTAGACGGACTGAAAGATGCGCCGCATGCCATCAATGCGTTGCGCAAAGCGGTTGAGTTGGATTCAACCTGTCGTTCGGCCTTGATAAAACTTACGGAACTTCATGAAGTTCGCGAAGAGTGGAACGACTTGGTAGAAGTGGCTGGCCTTTATGTCAGTCTATTGACCCCAGAAGAGCGGAGTGAAGCGACGCCGCTTCACTTGCGCATGGCCGATGTCTTTGAGCGGCGACTTGGTGATGACCACCGGGCCATCAATGCGCTTCGGTATGTACTGGAGGACGAGCCCAAGCATGAGCAGGCGCTGTTTAAACTAGCCACTCTGTATGGGAAGCGAGCGGAAACCTATCCTCAAGCAGTAGAAATTCATAGGCGGATTATTTCCGAACATCCGTTCCATGTGGATAGTTACCATGAGCTGCATAGAATATTTGAGGGCTTAGGTCAGCACGACCGGGCATTTGTAGCGGCGGAGATTTTGGTATTTCTTCAGGCTCATACCCCAGAGGAATATGTCTACTTCCAGGAGAACAAAATCTTTGTTGCTCAGATGGCGGAATCTGAGCTGACACCAGAGCAACACGTTGCGTGGGTTGTGCACCCCCATGAACGGGGGCCGCTGCGCGAAATTTTTGAGCTTTTGGGACCAGAGCTAGGTAAAGCCTACCCCGGTCCGCTACAGCGACATGATCTCCGTCGAGAAAATCGCCTGGGTCCGAAGACGGCGTTGCCGGTTCGAACGATTGGCGACGAACTCACTGGGATGTTCCAGGTGCCAGCGTTTGAAATGTGGTTGGGGCGGGCTGATGATATAGAGGTTCATGTTGTTAACGATCGTCCCCCGGCATTGATTGTGGGAGGTCGTTTCGCAAAGCGCCTTCCACCGAAAAATCAACGGTTCCTTCTTGGACAAGCGTTGGAGCGCATCAAGGGCGGACACTTGCTATTTGAGGTGGCTAGTGCGCAGGAGCTAGAGAGCCTGGTGTGGGCGGTGGTGAAGCTCGGTCGTCCTAATCAGAGGGTACCCGCTGATCCGGTTGCCATCGAAACGTCTCAACGTCAGCTACTTCGGCATATATCAACCCGTACCCGACGAGTTTTGGAAGAGGCGGCTCGGCAACTCTCTGTGAACCAACTTGATCTAGAGCGGCATCGCGAAGGAGCGAAATACTCTGCGAACCGTGCGGGACTCATTGCCTCCAACGATTTGGAGACGGTGATTCGTGCGATCGCGAAAGGGCGCCCCAACGTCAAGACGGTATTCTCGAGTTCGGAAGAAGCGATTGCGGTGCTGGGTCAGATTCCCGAAGTCTGTGATCTTCTTCCGTTTGCTATCAGTGAAGCCTATTTCTCAGCGCGGGCTCATCTCGGCTTTAGCATTCAGGACGATTAAGATTCGTTGTCGGCAATGTGGGTAGGAGGCAATGTATGCCGATATATCTTCACGCCCATATACAGCAGAAATCCCTGGGTTGAACCCAAATTCCTGCTTCTAAGCCGGATTATGCCCCGCTGCGCGACGTGGTCTTTGCTGTACCTGTCTTTGTGCCCATATATATTTGGATGAACAGCAGATAGGGGGCATCTGTAAGATGCGTACTCACTCGGATCGGTTTCTGCTGTATATCTTTGGGGTCCTCATATACCTGTGGGTTGCAAGCCTTACCGATTGAAGGTAAGCGCCAAACTCGATTATTTGCAGGCAGACCTCCGAGACGTAGTGTTATCAGAGTTGTCTGTGCTCCGAGAGCATGTCCTGTAAGATATAAGAGGAGAGCACGCCCGATGCGTTGGCAAGTATTGCTGCAAGCAGGGATTGGCGTTTTTGCGCTGTTTGGATTCGCGTACGTCGCGGTTGAGCCTAAGATCGGTCCGCTCGTGGATGAGCTGTCCGAAGAACGAGCGCGGCATCAAGCCCGGGTAGCTGTGCTCGAAGTCGAGCGCTCTTGGGGTCGCTCACGCTTGGCTTTAGGACGTACGCTTGACATGATGATACGGTCACGAACGGTTGCGGATTTAGGCCAGTCATTACCAGAAGATACGCGATGGGAGCTCCTCGAAAAGGAGCTGCAAAAGATGATTGAGCCGATGGGCTCCGATGTTAAGGCGGTCCTTGTAGACGGTGACGGAGGTACGCTTGTGGGGGCTGCTTTGTTGGCCACGGCAACCGCGCTTAACGATGCACGTTCCGGCTCATTGTCCACCCGAGTGGAGATGATCGGTGATGAACCTATGGAAGTGGTTGCAGCCCCGATCGTTGAGGAGAAGGGCAGCCGCCGGGCTCAATCCGGCAAAAAACACCAGCCGGTGGCTTCGTTGGAGCCGATGGTCGTTGGAGCTCTCGCTCTGGCTCGGCCCCTTGGCCGGTTGAGGTTGAGTTCGTGGACGGTCTCTTTACCAACGAGCTCACTGGTCGTGATTTTGAACGGTAGTGAGCCGGTGGCGAGTTTGCTCTCCAGAGATCAATTAGCAGCGGTTAGGCACGACCGGCTTCCACCCAAACTTGAGGTTGATCAAAAGCACTACGTGGTTGCTCAGACGGGCCTGGGATCGGACCGCGATCCCTCCCTTCGGGTTGTCGCGTTAGCACCCGTCCATAGTGTCTATAACCAAGGGATCTTGGATGCGGTTCGCCTACTGGTTTTGGCGCTCGCCGGCATTTCGTTTTTGCTAACAGCAGCCCTGATCTTATTGGTACCCAACCGACCACGTCGAGGTACTGCACGGCTGAGCACGGCTGAAGGTCGCCGAGATGTACCTACGGGGCATCAAGGTGCCGAATGGGATAATCTTCCAACCGGTGGTTCAACCTCAAGCCCACTGATGTCCGGGACCCAGCCGCGGGGAGGGCATGACGCACCGTTACCCCACCCGATGTATCCCCCACCGACTCCAATGAAGATGGACACCTTCGGTACATATTCTGGTGTACCCCTGGGTGCAGCCGAACGGCTTCCTAGTCAGCAGGTGGATGTTCCACCCACCAATACGGTGGACTCAGTCACTGATTCGTTTGATGCGCTTAGGGGCTCTACTTCCACCCCGTACCGCGGTGTTCCGCCTCCGGACCATGGTTCATCCGATATGGGTTTCCGAAGGCCAGAGGCCCGCTCAGCCGAAGTTGGTTTCCACAGACCAGGGATGCGTTCCGAGGAAATGGGTTTTTATCACCCAGAAGTTCGCTCGGCGGAGACTGGTTTTCATCGACCAGAGACTCCCTCCGGGGAGCTTGGCTATTATAGCCCGGCGTCCGGGGCCCCCGATGTTCAAGGTCACTCCCCAAGGGTACGTTCGAGCGAGTTTGAAGGGCGTCCAGGGGTAGGAGCTTATCGAGGACGCAGGTCGGGCCCAGTGCCTGGTGAGGACAATGGCCGCGCCCCCAATCGTTCGCGCTCAGATGAAGGTCCTGCCGTGCTCTCAGACCAAGAACGGACGGCCGCCGCGTCTGATATGGTCGGTGGGTTGCCCGACAGCCCAGCGGCGGGCAGCTATTCCTCCTCGGAGTCCATGAGTTTTGATGCGCTGGCCCAAGCGGCGCTGGTTTCAGCGCCAGCGATGAGCCATTCTGAGATTGATGAGGATCTACCGGTGCCCAAAGGGGGGCTTTCGCCGGGGATGATCGCCGCTCAAGGTTTGGTGCATCACGGTTCGGTCATGGCGCCGAGTCCGCGGTTGGAAGACAATCTTCCGTTGCCGAAAGAGCAAGCGGCACACCTGTACGACTTGTCACCGTCGTCTTCGACTCACACTGCACGCTCGGTACGGGACACCGAGGGCGATCATGGGCCGTTTTCGGAGAAGTCGTCACATCCTACGGATAGGACTGAAGCATACGACCATGGACACTACCGACAAGTTTTTGATGCCTTCGTGGCGGCAAAGACGGAACTGGGGGAGTCCACTGATGGACTGACCTTCGAGCGGTTTGGTGCAAAGCTCAAAGCGAGTGAGGAGGGGCTTATAGAGCAGCATGGGTGTCGCGCTGTGCGTTTTCAGGTCATTCGTAACGAACACACGATATCTCTCCGGCCCCAATTGGTTCGCTGAACATTTTTGAAGTTCTGAACAACTGTATGCTATACGGGTGTACAGAATGCTGGTCCACCTTTCGATCCGCAACCTTGCTCTTGTGGAGCACTTAGAGTTTTCACTGGAAGCAGGACTCACGGTCCTCACCGGGGAGACGGGAGCCGGAAAGTCCATTCTTATCAACGCCTTCTCGTTGCTGCTTGGCGGTAAAGCGTCGCCGGATTTGGTGCGTGAGGGTGAAGAAGAGGGGGAGGTTGAGGGCCTTTTGGAGGTGGAGTCCGGTAGTGTATTGGCGGATCGCTTAGAAGCTCTCGGGTTGGCGAGCTCCGATGGTCAGGTGGTGATTCGTCGGACGCTCCGAAAACGAGGGCGGGGGCGGGTATGCATAAATGGTCAAGCAGCCACGGTTGGGATGTTGGAGCAGCTGCTAGGGGGGTGGATGGATCTCACGAGTCAGCACCAGCACGTGGCGCTTTTAGATCCCCTCCAACACTTGGACTTGTTGGATGCGTTTGCCGGGCTTACCGAAATCAGAGATGAGGTAGGTCAGGCTTATCGATCGGCCCAAGCGGTTCGGGATGAGCTTAAACGCCTACAGACGGATGATGCGGAGATAGAGCGACGCAAAGACTATCTGCGTTTTGCTATTGATGAGATCGGGCTTGTTAATCCGGTGAACGGTGAGCTCGAGGCGCTTCAGGCCGAACGTAAGCGATTGCGGTCCGCGGACGAACTCATCAATGGACTTCAGCGGGCGGAAGCCAGTCTGTACTCAGCCGAGGGGGCGGTAGTGGAGCAGTTGGGCGCGGTTGCGCGAACGTTTTCTTCATTGGCGGCATTGGATGGGGAGTTGTTGCCATGTTCGGAGCGGATCGATGGGCTGTTGGTGGAAGTGGACGAATTGGCGCGTGAAGTTTCCCGATACGTTCGGCACGTAGAAGCTCAGCCGGATCGACTGGCGGAGGTTGAAGATCGCATTCACGCTTTGGAGCGTCTGGTCCGCAAATATGGAGGTCGGATCGAAGACGTTCTAGGTGAGCATAGTTCAATGGCCGCGGAGTTGTTGTCGCTTGATGACCTCGAGTCCCAGAGGACGGAAATAGAGGCCCGGTTGGTCGCAGAAGAAGCAGCGTTGCAGGAGGTAGCAAGTAGCCTTTCTAAGGCTCGAACCGGGGCTGCTAAGGAATTTGTTGATGAAGTAGCAAAAGCTCTAGGGGCGCTCTCGATGCTAGATACACGGGTTGTGATGGATCTGGTGACTCAGCCTACGGTTGGCCCGAGAGGAGCAGAAACAGCGGAGTTGATGTTTTCGCCGAACAAGGGTGAGTCCCTCCGGCCCCTGCGTAAATCAGCTTCCGGAGGGGAACTTTCCCGGGTGCTGTTGGCGATTAAGCAGGTGTTAGCTGGTCGCCAGCCGGTTGGTATCCAGGTTTTTGATGAGGTGGATACCGGGATTGGTGGAGCGGTTGCGGAGGCGGTTGGTGCACAATTAGGCCGGGTGGCAGACGCGGGTCAGGTTCTGGTCGTGACCCATCTTCCTCAGGTCGCAGCATTTGCTGATCACCATATTAGGGTATTCAAGGAGCCCCATCGAAATCGAACGGTGACCCGAATAGAAAGGCTATCCCTACCGGGGCGTACACTCGAGTTGGCTCGGATGCTTGGTGGTGCTCAGGTGACTGCACGCACAAAAGCTCTGGCTGATGAGCTGAGAACCCGAGCAACGGAACAGAGATATCCGAACACATCCACCCACAGAAGGGCTAGATCTAAGAAATCAACAGTTTATGGGCGAGGTTTTTGTACTTCTCCTCCGACGGGTATGGAAAAACTTCAACATCTTCGTCGAATAGAACGCCAAGCAGCTGGATGATTGATTGAAAAGGGGTTCGTGCTCTGCCTAGTATGCGGAGATATTCGTGGGCGATAAGCGACTCAAGATATTGTCCTACGGTCAGACCGACGTAGGGATGAGGCGAGACCACAACGAGGACAGCTATCTCGTTGATGACGATTCCCAGCTGTACGTTGTTGCTGATGGGATGGGTGGGCATCTTGGGGGAGAACGAGCCTCCAAGCTGGCAGTGGTGACTGTCCAATCTTCGGTGATTGAGGACCGCAGAGAGGTCGTAAACGGCAAGGTCTTTAGAGGGCCCATCGAGGAGCATCCGGCATTGATGCTTTTGCCTAGAGCGGTCAAAAAGGCGTGCGCAGCAATATTCCATGAAGCCCAGAATGAGCCGGAGCTTCAGGGTATGGGCACTACCGTGACTGGTGTTGCCTTTATTGGGGGCTTAGCCTTCTTTGGTCACGTTGGTGACAGTCGAGCATATCTCATTCGTGACGGTCGGATTGACCAGCTATCGGACGATCATTCTCTGGTAAATGAACAGCTCAAGGCTGGGCTCATAACCCCCGAACAAGCCAAAATGAGCCGTTTTCGACACATCATCACTCGTTCCGTCGGATTTGAAGAAGATGTGGCGGTCGACACGATGGTTGTTCCTATTCAAGAGGGGGACATTTACGTATTATGCAGTGATGGACTCGCCAACCTGGTGACTCAAACCGAAATCCGTGACGTCATTTACGATAACTTCATGAGGGACGCTCCAAACCAGCTGATTGCTTTGGCGAATGAGCGGGGTGGGGATGACAACATTACAGTAGTCATGGTGTACGTAAATGGGGAAGACTGATCAGTTTATCACTTTGGCGAATGAACGGGGCGGGGATGACACCATGGCGGTAGTGCATGGGGCCATAAATGGAGAGGATTGACCGAGCATACGGACGGTCTCCTGGTTAAATGGTTGTGATTCCCTGGAGATAGTCGAGGTCCCCCAACGGAAAAAAATGGGGGATATAGCTCTTCTCGCAACGCCTTGACGTGATGCCCTCAGGGCATACACAAAGCGTCTGTACGGCGAGAAGACGGTTTATTTCCAACGCAAGTACTGTGCTCCGCATAGCCGGTCGCCTGGTCTCGCGTCTTCCTTGTAGTCGGACTCCAACGTCATGGGCTTTTTCACCAAAATATTCGGAAGTAAAAACGAGCGAGAGCTCAGGCGCCTGACCCCCAAGGTCCAAGCTATTGGGGTGCTTGAGCCCCGGATGGAAGGACTTTCAGACGAGGCATTGGTCGCAAAAACGGCGGATTTCAAGCAGCGTTTGGAGAATGGTGCAACTCTGGAGGATCTCTTGCCTGAAGCGTTTGCGGTTGTGCGAGAGGCTGGGAAGCGGGTCCTCAAAATGCGCCACTACGATGTGCAGCTCATTGGTGGAACAGTCCTGCACTCGGGTAAAATCGCTGAAATGAGAACCGGGGAGGGGAAAACGTTGGTAGCTACCCTCCCCGCCTATTTGAATGCCCTGTCAGGACACGGGGTGCACATTGTGACGGTGAATGACTACCTCGCTAATCGAGATGCGGAGTGGATGGGCAAAGTCTTTCGGTTCTTAGGGATGTCGGTGGGAACTATTGTTCACGGCTACAATGATGCTCACAAGAAAAAGCAATATGCTTGTGATATCACCTACGGTACTAACTCGGAATTCGGATTCGATTATCTGCGCGATAACATGAAGTACTCACTTTCGGAGTATGTGCAGAGTCGAGGCCTTAACTATGCCATCATTGATGAGGTTGATTCCATTCTCATCGACGAAGCAAGGACACCGCTCATCATTTCAGGGCCAGCAGAGGGCACGGCTGATAAATATGTAACGGTGAACGATGTGGTCTCGAGGCTAAAGCCTGAACGGGACTATACCGTGGATGAAAAAAGTAAGTCGGCGATGCTCACCGATGAAGGAACAGACCGAATAGAGTCTCTCCTCAAGGTAGGGAACCTTTTTTCTCCCGAAAATACAGAATGGGCACACCATGTCCAAAAGTCACTCCAAGCGCATGCCTGCTATAAAAGAGATGTCGACTATCTTATCTACGGTGGTGAAGTGCTTATCATCGATGAGAATACTGGTCGTACTATGCAAGGGCGCCGGTGGTCAGATGGCCTTCACCAGTCGATAGAAGCCAAAGAAGGGGTGCCAATTCAGCGAGAAACGGTCACCCATGCGACCATCACTTATCAAAACTTCTACCGCATGTATAACAAACTATCGGGTATGACCGGTACAGCGGATACCGAGGCCGAAGAATTTGATAAGATCTACAAGCTGGATGTTGTTGTCATTCCCACCAACAAGCCGTTGGCTCGTGATGATCGGCAGGATGTAGTGTACCGGTCAGAGGCAGAAAAATTTAGCGCAGTTGTTGAGGATATTGTCGAACGTCACCACCGAGGACAGCCCATTTTGGTGGGGACGAGAAATGTAGATAAGTCGGAGGTCATTTCTCGACTGCTCAAGCGACATAATATCCCTCATATTACCCTAAATGCTAAGTATCACCGCCAAGAAGGGGAGATAATTGCCCAGGCTGGTCAGTTTGGGGCGGTGACGATATCTACCAACATGGCCGGTCGAGGCACCGATATTCTTTTGGGCGGAAATCCAGAGTATCTGGCCAGAGCTGATGTTGCCCATGAAGAATTAGGGGAGGCAAAAGGAGACCCAGCTGCTGAACAGCAAATTCTTGCTGAGTTTCGATGGTTGTCGGGTTCACCGCAGTCGATTCCCCGGGAGTTGGTTACCGGCGAAGAGACTCAGCGATTGCTTCAAAAAAAATTGCGTGGGTCTGGTGAGCCCAATGGTAAGTTTGAAGACCTCCAAGCGGAGGCAGAAGCGGAAGCTAGTGCGTACGTAGAACGCATTGCTCAAAGTTATGCCAAACACCTGGAGAAACATGAGAAGGTTTGCTCCGAGGCTAAGAAGAAGGTGTTGGAAGCCGGTGGGCTACATGTGCTGGGTACCGAGCGCCATGAATCTCGCCGAGTCGATAATCAGCTCCGCGGTCGTGCTGGTCGTCAGGGTGACCCTGGCTCATCTATCTTCTTTTTGTCCCTAGAAGATGATCTTATGCGCATCTTTATTGGGGAGAAAATGGCCTCACTCATGGAGTGGGTGGGCATGGAAGAAGGGGTACCTATCGAAGCAAAGATGGTCACCCGTTCTATTGAAAGTGCTCAAAAGCGGGTGGAGGGGCATAACTTTGATGTTCGAAAGAATCTCATTGAGTACGATGACGTAATGAATTTGCAGCGTAAGGCGGTCTACGCATTGCGCCAAATGGCGCTGGGTGACGACCCCATGGATGAGGAGTTGTTTGATCTCGCCGAACGAGTTGTTCGCTACGAGGTAGGCCGTCACACTCCTAAAAGTGCCTCGCCTAGTGATCGGGACTTCGAGCAACTTGCTCGGGTTGTACGTGGTCTTAGTGGTGCGGATCTGGATATAGACCAGCTGATGGGACGACGCTACGAAGACCTAGAGTTAGGGGTCTACGAGGCGATAGAAGCAAAGATCGCAGGAAAAAAAGCAGAGTTGGGGCAAGGCTTTGTGGTGGTAGGTTCCTCGCTGGTACCTAAGGAAGCTCTCAACGTCTCAGATAAGATCAAAGAGCCGGTATGGCGGTTGATTCTACGTCAAATCTATCTAGGGGAGCTAGATAGACATTGGCGAGACCATTTAACGCAGATGGATCATCTTCGAGACGGTATTGGTCTTAGAGGCTATTCCAGCAAAGATCCAAAGATCGAGTACAAGCGGGAAGGGCATGAGCTATTTAGCTCTATGATGCGAGAAGTTGATCACAACGTGCTCGGTGCATTTTCTCACGCCAAGTTAATGTCTCCCGAAGAAGTCGCGCGGGAAGACAAGCGTCGGCGTCAGCAAGCTGAGGCTATGGCGCGTCTGGCTGAACTGCAAGGGGGAGCGTCAGGGGAAGAAGCAGATGCGATTCCCGCAACCGCTAGTGGGCAGGAAACCCGGGTTGCCGGGCGGCCGCAGGGAGCTCGAGCGGCGGGAGCGTCCTCGGGTGTATCCAGGAAGCTGGGTACACGGTTCAAGAAGAGTTCTAAGAAAGATCGTAAGCAGCCGCGCCGGCGTTAGTGCTGGCTCCTTGCTCCGGCGCTTGACCGTTTGTCCTCGGCTCGACGGGCTCAGGCGGGTAGGGTAGCGTGGGGTGGCAGATGAAATTCTGGTATTTCGTTGTTGAGGTCATTGATCGTTTGGTCGCGCCCGTTGTCTCTTACAGTTGCTTTGGGCTGAGGTGGCTTCGGATACCACGTGCGCGTCGTATTAAGGTCTTACCGGACCGTCTCGAGAGCCTTAAACTTCAGCTGCCATGCGCAGATCAACCGGAAGCTAGTGTCATCATTCCCGTATACGGGCGGGCTGATATTACATGGCATTGTCTAGAAGCCCTAGCCCGAACCGATGCCGGACGAGCCTACGAAGTCATTGTTGTGGATGATGCATCCCCCGATGACACCCCCAAAGTATTATCTCGCGTGCAAAATATAAATGTTGTCCGAGCGGCTGATAATGGAGGTTTTATTGCCGCGTGTTTGCAGGGCGCGGCTGAGGCTCGTGCGCCGGTTCTTGTCTTTCTGAATAACGATACTGAAGTGACCGAGCACTGGCTGAATGAACTTCTGGATACTTTGAATCCATCTGTCGGGATAGTTGGAGCTCGACTCTTGTTTGGATATGGCGCGGTGCAGGAGGCGGGGGGTATAGTATTTAAGGATGGCACGGGTTCCCATTATGGTCGTCGTCAGTGGCCATCGGAATCAACCGATTACGCTCGGGAGGTCGACTATGTCAGCGGAGCGTGCTTAGCCATTCGGAAAAAAGATTGGGTGCAGCTCAATGGTTTTGATGAACGCTACCGGCCCGCATATTATGAAGATACCGATCTATGTTTTCGGATGCGGCAGATGGGTTATTCCGTCTGGGTCCAGCCCGCAGCTCAAGTTTTTCACCTGGAGGGGGCAACGTATAGACAAGGTAAAAAACATGCTCCTTCCCGTCACCATGTTGTGAACCGCAGTGTGTTCGTCAAACAATGGCAGGCCGAGCTTCAGACCCATCCAACGCCTGGTGTAACCCAACGTCGTAATCCCTACACTGGATCTCGCAATAGGGGCATAGAATGCCTTGTTGTCGGACAAGTAGAGGTTGATATCTTGCTGAGAACGCTGGGCCTGTTGCTGAAGGTTGGCGGTCATCCGGTGGTATACGCGTGGACCATGCGGTCTGCATTGCGGCAAAAGTTGCAGAAGATGGGATGTGAGGTCTTGACGAAGGAGACCTACGGGAGCCGCCGGGCAATGTTTCGCTCCCAGCGAGCGGCCCGTGTACAGGCGGTGTTGTGCCTGGATGAGCACTCTGCCTTGGTTGATGTTCTTCGGTTGAGGTTGCCCCAGGCCGCAATTTTGAGCGTGGGATTCGAAGGGAAAGAATTTGATGGGGTTGTAGACTCGTCTATAAGCTTAGAAGCTCTCGCCCGGGTTTTAGCTTCAGGGCCCAGACGGAGTTAACAGCCGGTTGATCTAGCCCTGCAGGCATCTATCGGCCGGTCTTTCCGTGAAACATCCTGACAACAAGAAGTCTCTCCTCGGTCGTGTACCGCCAGGTACGCTCGCCTCGTCGTCAGAACGTTTCACGAAAAGCCTGGCTCGATAGCTACACACAGGGCTAAATCAACAGGCTGCTAAGAAGTACCGTGGCTGTGACCACATGTTTGGATTTACAGTAAGGCTAGCTCTAGCTAGCTGCCGGAGCCCCGATACAGCAGAAATCTCTTGGGTTGAACCCAAGTTCCTACTTCTGTGCGGGGTAATGCCCTGCTGCGCGCCCCCATGTTGATTGTTCCAGAATCAATTCAAGTGGTCTTTGCTGTATTTCGGAGGATCAGGTCAATTCAGACCACAGTTCGGCAAAATTTTGCGTAAATGCGGAAATCAATCGTGGCTCAGAGGATACAACAATGTTCTCGTGGTTGTGTAAGGCAGCACTTCGGGTCCAGTTATAGCTACCAGTGACCAATGTATGCCGATCGAAGAGTGCGTATTTGTGGTGCATGTGATGCTCGGTTTGGTCGTATTTCACCGAGACGCCATGATCTTCAAGCTTGTTGGCATCGGAGCCTCGATCAAAGGCCTTATCGTTGTCTGTAATAACACGTACTGCCACGCCCCGTTGGTGGAGGTTGATGATCGCCTCGGCGAGACGATTGTCAGTAATGGTAAAAACGCAGATGTCTGCCGAATGCCGTGTTTGCTTGAGATGATCAAGCAAGGCATGCAGGCAGTCTTCCCCGGGGCTGAAACGTGCTTCTGCGATGGAGGGCGCGGTATCTAGTGCTCGGAGTGCTTTGACAATCCCTTCTACCCACGAGAGCACCGGCTTTGGTGCTTGAGCAATTTTTGCTTCAGCTAGAGCAAAGGCGCGGTGATAGAGCTCGTGTCGTTGATTTTCCGTTATTGATGTAGTGCGCAGAAAATCACGAATGGAGCGCTGCTCCTTGCGTGAAAGAGCTTCATCCTCGAGGGAGCTTACCAGTAGTTGGTCCAATTCAGGTGGGAGCATGAATATGATAATTGCATAAGCTTTTTCGGGCCAGGTCGCAAATGTGACTAGCTAGGGCGTGTCTTTAATCTCTGGCTGCGGAGCTGACGTTGTATCCCGCGAGTGTGAAGGGTCGGCCCCGGAGGGAGGGTACTTGTATGTACCGGACCGAGGGGCCCGAACGGGTGGCGAAGCCACCGAGCCCTCACACCTGCGGGAAACAAGTCAGAACGCGGTCCGGAGTGTAAAGATACGCCCTAGATGGTCAGCATAGGTATGGGCGTATTTGTCTTACCCACCTGGGTACAGTTGGTCGGTGACACTTGATGGTTTAGCGGTATTAGGGTTGTGCGAGAGCTTTGCCTCAGGCTTTCTAATGATGTGACGAAGGAGCATGTTCTACTCTTTGGACTAAGTGCGGATCCCCCAACGGGTGAGCGAGGGCATCTGGGCTTGGTTCGGTGGGCTGCAGAGCGAGTACAATTTCCGGAATTGTCACGCCCCGTGGACCGAATCTGGGTGTTGCCGGTACATCGGCACGCATTTACGGCCAAGTCGAGTTTGTCACCATTTGTCCATCGACTGGCGATGGCACGAACGTGTTTTGGTGACCTTCAAAGCCGAATTCCGGTTGAAGTTTCCGACATGGAGCGAGAGTTGGCACAACGTGGTGATGGTCCGATCGGTACGATAGACCTGGTAGAATATCTCGAAGCCCAGCACGTCGGAATACAGTTGAGTTTGCTTCTTGGTGCGGATACTGCGAACGACCTATTCACCCATCGCTGGAGGCGAGCAGAGGAGCTTCTTCAGCGAGTAGGGGTCTTGGTTGTGCCTCGGGTGGGTGTGCCACTAGGCGAGGGAGTGCATAATCGGGTATGTAAAGACGCACCCGCTTTGGGAGCGGTTAGCTCTACGGAAGCACGTATGGCGTCAGGACATGCTCTGAGAGCTTTGGTGACGCCCGCTGTTGCGACCTATATCGAGCGCCACGAACTGTATCCCAAAGAGGCGATGTGAGATACAGCAAAGACCCCTTGAATTGATTCTGTAAGACTCAACAAGGGGTCGCGCAACGGGGCATAGCCCGGCGGTAGAAGCAGGAACTTGGGTTCAACCCAACTGATTTCTGCGGTAAGGAGAACAGCAGCGGTGTCGTCTGACAAACCCATAAAATCAAGACCCTACGGAGAGCTAGCTCATGATGACGATGGGCTGCCGTCTACCCGCCAGGCTGGGCAGAGAGACTATCTGGTTGGTACGGTGCTCGATCGTAAGTATCGAGTGCTCCGAAAAATAGGGGAAGGAGGGATGGGGTCTGTATATTTGGCAGACCACGAAGCGATCGACCGCAAGGTTGCGGTTAAGGTCTTGCTTGGAAAGCTTGCCGCAGACTCTTTGGCTATCCGTCGCTTTCAGCAGGAAGCGAAAGCGATATCCAAGATACAGCACCCGAACACGGTTACGATCTATGACTACGGAAAGATCGTAGAAAATGATGGTGAAGAGCGGTTATATATCGTGATGGAGTTCTTACGGGGATCAACGCTTGCTCAGATTCTCCGTATGGAAGGGCCCATGGAGGGACTACGGGCCTCACGTGTTCTCCGTCAAGTATGTGCGTCACTGGCAGACGCCCACGGTATAGGGATCATTCACCGAGACCTGAAGCCTGATAATATTTTCTTGACCGAAGTTGGAGGCAATAAAGACTGGGTTAAAGTACTAGATTTTGGCGTAGCCAAATTGGCGGATGGGGATAGCGTTGGCTCCCTAACTCAGACGGGAATGATATTCGGTACGCCAAAATATATGTCTCCGGAGCAGGCTGAAGGAAAAAAGATCGACTACCGCTCTGACATATATGCGATCGGAGTCGTATTGTATGAGTTGCTGACCGGTCAACCACCGTTTATCTCCGACACCCCGGTCGGGCTACTTCTTAAGCATATCTCGGAGCCACCTCGTCCCTTTCAAATGGTTGCTGGCAATCGACGAATAGATCCTCATTTGGAGGGAATCGTCATGCGGGCTCTCGAAAAAAATCCAGACCGACGTCAGCAGCAAGTTACCGAGTTTGCAACGGAGCTTGAGGCGTATGAGCAGTCGAGAATCGGGGGGCACCGTGGTTATGCCCGTGGGGGTGGAGTGGCGGTTGGGCCAGCCAGTTTCGGGGTATCACCAGCCGAGGCTCATTTGAGCGAGGTATATGACTATGACCCTCTAGCTGCTCCGATCACGCCCTTAGAGTCAGGCCTTTGGACCAGTCCTGAGCGGCAGCCAGTGACTGCGGCGCTTATTACCTACCCAGAGGTCCCATCCCATCCAGAAACGCTGGGCAAGGGATGGACCGGAGCTCCTCCCCCACACTCGTCCGATCGATGGTGGCTAGTGCTAGCGGTCATAATGATGGCCGGCCTAGTTGCTTTTGGGGTGCAGCACTACAGAAAGCCCCAACTGCTGACGGTGAGCAACGGCTCGGTGGAGGGTGCACCCCCACAATCAGAGATAGAGAGGGAAGGCTCGATGGGGGCGGCGGTATCCACTCCGCCGGAGCTGACCGTGCCGCAAACTAGACAAGAGCGCCGACGACGGGTGGTGACGTCACCGGCGAAGATTCCACAGATAGTCAAAGAGGCACCTACCATCACTGTCCACTTAGTATCGATTCCCGCTGGCGCCCGAGTACGCTTGGATGGGCGGCAAGTTGGCGTGACTCCGGCGGATATTATTTTGCCACGCGGAAAAGGCGAGTTGGTGTTTACTTTTCGGAAGAAGGGATACCGTTCGACCCGGGAGCGGGTATTATCGAGTAGAGACCAAACGGTGGCAGCGCGTTTGCGAAGGCGCTCCTCAGGGGCAGGGACTGAGTCCCCCAAACGCTGCGCGGAGGGACAGCCGGCACCATGCCTTCCCAAAAGAGATACGGGGTCGGTCAATTTTAAAGTTGATGATCTGAAGTAGCGTGTTGGTTCTGCAGCAGAAATCCCCCGGGTTGAATCCAAGTTCCTGCTTCGCAGCTGGGCGAAGCCCCGCTGCGCGACCCCCCCTGTTGATCTTTGCAGAATCCATTCAAGTGGTCTTTGCTATAAAGTCCTCACTGGGTTGGACCGGTTACTCACCTAGCAGCCTGTTGATCTAGCCCTGCACGCATCTGTCGGCCGGTCTTTCCGTGAAACGTCCTCACCACGAGGAGTCTCTCCTCGGTCGCGTACCGCCAGGTACGCTCGCCTCGTCGTCAGAGCGTTTCACGAAAAGCCTGGCTCGACAGCTACACACATGGCCAAATCAACAGGCTGCTAACTAGAACCTATCCGTTGACCCATTTCTGTAGTCAAAGCCCCCTTCCCCGGAAGAGTTTAAGCCCCCGAGGAAGAGTGTGTGAGGAGGCTGACCTATTGTTCGTTTTGAATGATGAGCGTGTCAGCGAAGTCTTCGCGGGGTTGGATACGTTGGCCGACACATCTAAAACCTACCCGTTGACCAGTTTCTGTAGAGGCAAACCGATCCGGCCCTTCGTCGCCTAACACTCTCCGTCCGTACACCCCGGCGAGCCCCCGAGCACTAAACGTACTGTTTGGTAGATTGTCTAAGCCGCCGCTATCAAGAGTGTCAGCATACGATGCGCCAACTACAACCGGATAAAAGCCTGCGGTTGGACTGTTGCTCACCGTACAGATGGGTACCTTTTCGGTGATGGTCCCGTCACCCTCCTGGGTGGTTCCGTAGGCACAGATGTTGTCCTCAGGACAATTAGTATCTACTCCCCCCTCCTCCACAATTAGGGACAGGCAAAACCAAGGTATTTGAGGAATCTGGCCCTGTTCTGGGCTAAGGTCGGCAACAAGTTCACTGACGTTACCCACCAGATCGAAGAGGGGATTCTCGGTGAGTCGGGGAGCCTTGATGGGAACGACATCGCCACTCATGACCGGGAATGGTCGATTGCACCCACCGTTGGCAATAACCCCGTCTGAGCAAACCTGAGGAATGGGCTCATTGGTAGGTAGAATAGGCACTTCAAGGGGGAAATTTTGGTC